>CAZNMJ010000227.1:0-2384 GCA_964573815.1 uncultured Anaerolineales bacterium | reverse complement strand
GAATGAAAATCGCCTCGAAGGGGCGGTCTCGCTACGACACGTCAATCTGATACGGCGGCAATGGTTTCACCGGTATCCTTGTCCACCGAGACGATGACGATCCGGGGTATAGTGTAGGTCCGATCCCCTACCTGGGTTTCCACCTGCCGATGGTAGGTCACGCTCCAGAACTCACCACCGGCAGGGTTCTCGTAGCTGCCGATGGTCCTCTCTGCACCTGTCAAGTCGGGGAATTGCTCAGCGATGAGTTGGTCGGCTATCCTCCCTGCCTGGTCCTGACTGGTGACAGCCTCGTCCTGCACCCCACGGGAGCGAGACAGGATCAAGCCAGCTCCCCCAAGAGCCATCAGGCACAAGAGGGCAGCCACAGCCACGGCGCCGATCAGAAGCATCGGTAGTCCCCTCCGCTGGGGGGCTTGCGAGTAGGTGGGAGGAGGCAAATGGGATATGCCCTCAGGAGGTCGGGCCGGAACCCAGTTCACGCCATCGTAGAAGAGCCAACCACCGCTTCGCGGGTCGATGGCCCAATGGCGGCCTTGCTCGTCTTTGACGCGGAGCTGGCCCACCTGGGCCTGGAACTGCTCAGGCCCCAGCGCCCCAGCCTCCAGGCGGCGTTTGAGCCTGGAGTACTTGCTCTCCGCCTCTTTGAAATCCATGTCCAGTCTCCTCGTGTGAGGGTTCTACCGCTCCTCCATCACTCCAGCTTCCCCGAGGACCAGACCCGGTCTTCCTGACCGCCAGGGCATCACAAGGCCGAGAGACTCGCACACATCCCCGATTTCATCGCTGCTAGCATCCGGTGATGTAAGAGGCTCGCGCAAAGGAACTCCCGGCACACTGTCGCGAGGAACGGGCGCGCCGTAGAAGTCGCGCTTGTCCCGTTCCTCCGGCTCCTGTGGCTCATCCCGCTGGTGGACTATCAGATGCGGCTCGCTGCAACACTCAAGCTGAACCGGCCCCGTGAGGTCGGCCACCAGGCATACCCGCCAGTACCAGTTCCCTTCGCCCGGGCCGTGCAGATCTGCTCTCCAGTGACCATGCTCCTCGTAAACGCGGTCGGGCTGTGCGCGCTGCCAAACAGCCTGCGCCGAAGGGTCCCCGCTGAACTCGAACACAAACTGCCAACCAGATGGTATTGCCGCGCCCCTTACATCCCACTCCATACCAAACACGCGCCGAGGATATGCTGTGTGGGGAGCACTTATCACTAGAGTAGGGCAGCTAATGCGCGTGGCAGTGGCTGTGGGAGTAGCCGTCCCGGTCGGCGTTGGTGTGTGACTAAACTCTCTGGTGGCAGTCGCTGTGTTGGTGGGGGTCCCTGTCGGCAGAGGCTCGTTGAGAAACGTCGGTAGATCGATCCCCTCCAATGTGTACGCCACTAGGATGGGTTCCGTCGTGGGCGGCGGGGGAGCCACGGGTGGCTCCTCATATGCCACAGGCGGCCAGCCAGGCTCGACGACCAGCGTGTCCCCGGCGCGCAGCTGGACCGTCTGTCCCCCTCCAGTGACATCTATCTCGCCGTCACGGCCTGTAAGCCAAGTACTCCCCGCTTCATTTACTGCGACCCCGTATTCGCTGCCGCGGCAGATCAGTGTCGCCGCTGCCGTCGTGATCTCATGCAGGGAATCCGCGGGGAGATCACCGATGCGGTTCCAGATCTCGCCCAGATGCAGGTCCAGACGGACGACCAAGGGCTGCCCCTCCACCAATTCCAGTTCCACCACCGTCACCTCTGTAAACGGCCTGAGCTCCGTGACTGTGCCCTCCAAGAAGGTCAGTAAAACTCGGGAACTCCCAAGCACGCGGATGCGGTCGCCTCCATGGACAACGTGCCCGTCCGTTGCCTCGAACCAATCACCTTCTCCACCTCTCTGTACGAAAGCCTTGCCCTCCAAGACGGACAAAGTAGCACCGACTTCTTGCACCATACCGAGTGGATACAGAATGATCACAAGTTCAAACAGCACCACCATGACCAGGGCGAAGACCAGACCCATGGTCACCAGCAGGGGCAGGTTACCGCGCAGCGACCTTGTCGCCCTGCTCGGAGCGACCACAGGTTCGGGCAGCCCGTGAGGCGACGGTGCAGACCCCAACCTAGAGCCGCATCTCTTGCAGAAGCGATCGTCCTTCTTGTTACGCGCTCCACACCTCGGGCAGGCGATGCCGGAAGTGCTCATCCGTCCAACTCCTCACTCTCACGCAGAGCCGCGCTGCTCACTCCTTGCCCAGCTTCAATGCGCTTGGCCCGGGCCATTCACCTGCTGCCCGCATCAACCGATGTATCGTACATACTTCACGGCTTACCAAAGTACACAAACGCGTGGAGCATCTTCAGTTCAGCGCTGGTGGCATCCACGGTCTCACACGTGTCGGCCATGCGC
>CAZNMJ010000226.1:0-5485 GCA_964573815.1 uncultured Anaerolineales bacterium | reverse complement strand
TGGGTTGTCCTCACAGCAAAGGCTTCAAGACCATCTCCCACTAAAGCTTACTTTGGAATCCTCCCTTTGACGGTTCCCAGCCGCCTCCCTCCCTGTTATACTACTTCGTAGGCGGTCGAAAGGAGAACGGCTTAGCCTGTCCTCCCGAGGCCGCTACACGCGAAGCGAAAGAGTCCCCACAGGGACACTATCAGTACGATTAGGAGGGAAACCATGTCCAAACGAACAGCCTTGGTGGTGGGTTTAGCCTTGACCGCAACCTTGGCAGTGGGATTGTGCCTGGTAGCAGTTGGGGCGCGGGCAGGCTGGCGACTGTACTCCCAGTCTCGCTCGGTAGTCCCCAAAGTATGGGCTGCGGTACGCACAACCGAAGAAGGGGAAGAGGGAATGCTGGTGGCTAGCGTGGACGAAGACTCGCCCGCTGCAGAGGCCGGCATCAGCCGCGGCGATATCATTGTGGCCTTCGATGGTGAGGAAATCGATGGCGCAGGCCACCTACAGGAGCTCCTGGCTGAGCGCTCGCCCGGCGATACCGTGACCCTTACCCTGAAGCGCTGCGACGAGACGGTGGACGTCTCTGTGACCCTGGGGACGCGGGGGAGTTCTTGCAGCGGGGCTTGCGCCTACCTGGGCGTCCTGCCCTGCCGCGTGCCGCTGCCTGTCAGGGTCAATGGGCCCACACCCTTCCTGATTCCGGGCCTCGATGCCTGGAATCAGGGTGCGTTGGTAATCGTGGTCCAAGAAGGTAGCCCCGCAGAGGAGGCCGGTCTGCTGGAGGGCGACATCATTCTGGCTGTGGATGATGAAGAGGTGAGCCCTCAGGACACGCTGCGAGCGCTCATCCGAGCACAGGATGTGGGTGATACTGTGGAGTTGAAGCTCGAGCGCGAAGGCGAGGAGATAACTCTCACGGCCACTCTGGACGAGGATCCTGATGAAGAGGGCGCGGCGTACCTCGGAGTGAGAGTGGTGCCCTTCCCTAGGGGCATTGTCTTCTTGCGGAAGGGCGAGGAGAGGGTGCCGCTTCTCCCACACCTAGAAGGCTTTCCCGTTGTGCCCGGTGTGGAGATACCTGATCGCGGCCTGGTGGTGATACGCGTCGCTCCGGACAGTCCTGCTGAAGAGGCTGGATTGAGCACTGGCGATATCATCGTGGACGTGGATGGCAAGGAGGTGAGCGATTTCGACATCCTGCGCGAAGCGGTGCGTGCCCGCGAACCAGGCGACGACCTGACCCTCACGGTGTTGCGCGACGACGAAGAGCGCGCAATCAGCATCACATTGGGAGAGCATCCCGACGAGGAAGGCACGGCGTACCTGGGGATCACCAGTTACGGCTACTCTGGGTCGAGTGAGCCAGGGACTCATTTTCATTTCCACTTCGACGCGGATGAACTCTGGCCGCCGGATTGGTGGCCGTGGTCCGACAGCGAGCCATCGGAAGGCTCGAACCTCAGCTGGTGGGAGCACTACATGCCGCGGTTGTGAGACCCTACCCACCGGAGAGCTCCGCCACCACGGCTGGACACTCGCTCTGCTTCAAGTGAAGATAGCTCTCGTCAGGCACGCTGCGTAGGCGAGCTGGCGCTCAGAGTCATCGTAGACACTACCAGGCTGGGACCCCCGGCCTCCTAGAACCCGCTCCTAGTCATGGTGAGCCTTTCATGAGTTGACTCGGAATCGGCTCTGGGGTACAGTAGGCCCAAGGACGAGCTAGGCCATGTTGTGGCCCATCCAGTGAGTACACGGTGATTCGCCTCCCTCTTTCGGGGCACGGTCATCGCAAAAGTCGACGGGAATGATGTCTATCCTTAGACGGTTCTCCAGCCTCCAATGGAAGTTGGCCGCCTCGTACGTGGTCGTGATTCTGGTCACGGTGTTGGTCGTGGAGGGCCTGGTCATCCTGGCGGCCCACTGGCTCGACACGCGAATGACCGCCACCTGGACGAGCCAATCCGCTCTCGATCGCGCTGAGCACCTGGCCCAGCTGGCCGCCGACCCATGGACGTCGGATTCACCGACCCAACTGGCACGGGCGCTAGATAGGCCGCTGACCGTCCACTCGATCGTCAGAGAGGCCTTGTTGCGCGGCTACATGCCTCATTGGGATAGTGAGGCCCGCGTCATAGTTGGGGCGCAGGGCCGAGTACTGGTCAGCAACCAGCCTCAGCGCTATCCCATGGATAGCCTCTTCATCGAGCCGGGCCTGCCTGAAGCCGAGACGTTGGTAGCCCAAGCCCTGGCAGACGGCGTCATCGCCAGCCGCC
Source organism: uncultured Anaerolineales bacterium (assembly GCA_964573815.1). Classification (GTDB taxonomy): domain Bacteria; phylum Chloroflexota; class Anaerolineae; order UBA7937; family B3-Chlor; genus CAYGAW01. Next base: position 3,218 of record CAZNMJ010000226.1, on the reverse strand, counting down.
TGGCGGAGGAGCCGCACGTATTCGTGGCGGCCATACCCGTTGCTGACCATGAGGGGCACCGGTTAGGGGCCGTATACTACCGAGAGCCGGTGCCCGATGCAAGCCAGTCATTGCTGAGCCGCCTTGGGGCACCGTTGCTGGCAGCAAATGCGTTTCTACTGCCGTGCATGATCCCGCTGGGCCTTGTCTTCGGCTTCGTGACCGCCTTCGGCTTCACGCGCCGCCTGCGCCGCCTTACCGAAGCCAGCAATGCATTGGCGGGAGGAGACCTCGGCCGCCGGGTGAATGACACTTCTGGAGATGAAATCGGGCAACTCGCTCGGCAGTTCAATGCAATGGCCGGGCAGCTTGAGGCCGACACAACTGAGCTACGCGAATTGGCCGACCGGAACGCCCAACTGGCGCTCAAAGCACAGAGGCTCGCTGCCCTGGAGGAACGCCATCGGCTGGCCCGCGAACTGCACGATGGCGTCAAGCAATATCTCTTCGGCGTCAACCTTGCCACGGCAGCGGCGCTCAATCTGCTGGAAGATGACCCAGAGGGCGCCCGCGCCAAGCTGCTGGAAGCCAGGAATCTTAGCCGTCAGGCGCAGGCCGAACTGATGGCCTTGCTGAACGAATTGCGCCCGGCCGGCCTCGACGAGCGCGGACTGGTCCCTGCCTTGACGGATTACGTAGCTACTTTCGAAGAGCGGGAGGGAGTCACGGTTCAATGGCATGCTCCCGCTGAGGTTTCACTGCCCTTGGCACACGAGCAGGCGCTCTTCCGCGTAGCCCAAGAGGCGCTGACCAACGTGGCGCGCCACGCGGACGCCACCCGGGTCACAGTTGAGCTGCAAGCCACGCCAGAAGCCGTAGTTCTTCAAGTGGCCGATGATGGCAAGGGGTTTGATCCAGGCTCGATTCCGAGTGGGCCCACCATGGGGCTGCAAGGGATGCGAGAGCGACTCGCTGCGCTGGGCGGAGAGCTCACCGTAGACGCGGCCCCAGGCAGGGGCACTCGACTCGTTGCGAGCCTCCCGCGCCCCGCTGACACCGGTAAGGATAAGTCCAGTGGCTGATCTCATTCGCGTCATCATTGCTGACGATCACCCCGTGGTCCGCAGTGGGTTGCGAGGTTTCCTTGAGACCCACGCTGACATCGAGGTTGTCGGCGAGGCCGAGAACGGCGTGCAGGCAGTCCAACTGGTGCGCGAACACGTGCCCGACGTGATCCTGATGGATTTGCTCATGCCCAAGATGGACGGCGTGGAGGCGATCGACGAGATCGTTGGTCTCAGCCCTGCCACGCGTATCATTGTGCTGACGAGCTATGCAGAGGATGAGTTTCTATTGCCTGCCATGCAGGCCGGAGCGCTAGGATACCTGCTCAAGGATGTTGAACCGGAAGAACTGGTAAGCGCCATTCGCGCCGCCGTACGAGGTCACGCCACGCTGCATCCCGCAGTCGCCGCACGGCTGGTCCGGGGAGTGGATCAGGCCGGCGACGACCCGCTGGCACACCTCACGGAGCGAGAGGTCGAGGTGCTGCGCCTGATCGCCCGGGGATTGAGTAACAGGGAGATCGCGGACGAACTCACCATTGCAGAAGGCACCGTCAAGAGCCACGTCAGCAACATCCTCTCCAAGCTGCACCTCGCTCACCGCACCCAGGCTGCCCTCTACGCTCTCAAGCGCAAGCTGGTCCCCCTCGATGACCCACGGCCCAGTGAATAGTAACGGCGGCTAGGCTGCCTCTACGTCCTGTGCCTGAATCTGCGCGCGCACCCGCCATCGCATCCAGATCACAAACAGCAGCATCGCCACGCCTACCAGGATCATCCCCGCGCGGTTGCCCGTCCTAGTGGAGTCGGACTCGCCAAGAGCCCACCTTGCTTTGTGACTGCCCAGAAGCTGTGGTACAATCTGCAAGCGCCGCCAATAGTCCAGCAGAGCGGGAAACGTGGATGATTGTCCCCCTTGGGCGCGCTCCAGGATGGCAATGTGAGCAGATTCATCAGAGCCCCGAGGTTTGACTGGGGCTATCTGATTGTATTGAGCCTTTCAGTGCCGGTGCTGTGGCCTCTCGTGGCACCAAGCTACCTGAGCTCCCACGACGGGCTACATCACCTGTACCGCCTTGTGGACCTCGACTGGGCTATCCGCGGCGGCGTCCTCTACCCTCGCTGGCTGCCCAACCTGGGCTTCGGCTACGGCTACCCGGTGCTCAACTACTACGCCCCGTTGAGCTATTACCTGGCTGAGCTGTTCCACATCCTGGGAGCCGGCTATATAGACTCGATAAAGCTGGCCTATGCCGTTGGCTTTCTTGGCTCGGGTCTCGCCATGTACCTTTTCACCAAGGAGCACATGGGCCGGGTCCCGGCCGTTCTGGCAAGCCTGGTTTATGTCTACCTGCCCTACCATTTGGCCGACGCATACGTGCGCGGAGCCCTGGCCGAGTTCCTGTCCTTTCTCTTCTTCCCCCTCATCCTGTGGTGTTTCTACAGGCTGATAACTTCGGGGAAGCTGCACTACGTGGTGTGGAGCGCGCTGTCCCTGGCTGGGCTCATCCTCACGCACAACCTGATGGCCTTGATCTTCGCCCCCTTCCTCGTTGCCTACGTGGGTTTCGTGTGGTTCCAGCAACGAGACCTCAGGGTGTTGGGCTATGCGGCCCTGGCCCTGTGTCTGGCTCTTGGCCTCGCAGCTTTCTATTGGCTGCCGGGCTTCGCGGAAGCCAAGTGGGCACGGTTGGGCCAGGTCGGGCCCCAAGCGGGCGATTACCTGCCTAGACTCATCACCATGTCCGACTTCTTCTCGCCCTTCTTGCTCTATCGCTACTTCCCGAAACATGGCGTCTCGCTGGAACATCCCATTAGCTGGCTACAGTTCGCACTCATCTGTGTTTCTTTGGCCGTCCCGTTTCGTCTGCGGCATCCCTCGTGGACCGCCACCCGGAGACACATCGTCTTCTTCCAAGTCGCTACCTTCGTCTCGCTCTTCATGCTCTTCGCGTACTCGGGCCCCTTGTGGGAACACGTTCCCTTGCTTCGCTATCTACAATACCCCTTCCGTTTCCTGACCCTGACCAGCTTCACCAGTGCCTTCGTCATAGGCTCGGTGCCCCTGCTCTTCGTCGATGGAACCAAAGAGAAGGCGGAATTGCCGTGGGCGTCCCGACGCCGCAACGCAGGGGCTATCTCTACAGTCGGAGTCATTGTCCTGGCGTTGATAAT
>CAZNMJ010000225.1:2367-5521 GCA_964573815.1 uncultured Anaerolineales bacterium | reverse complement strand
CGCCGATCTCTATCGCTTCTTCTGGCTCCAAGGCGGGGGATGGTTTGCGGTGGGCGCAGCCAGCTTACATGCCTTCTACCTGGCCTATAGTAGCCTGATCTTTGTACTGGTCGGCGGCGAGACCCTACTGTCCCGGCTGCACGCTTCGTCGACGCACAAACGACGCGAGAATTGGCCAGAGCCTCACAATCCCGCCCTGGAGCAGAGGCCCGCCAAGGAGAACCAACCGCAGCAGGAATCGGATACCTCAGGATGAGAAGACGGAGCCTAGAAGAATTCGGGGCCGAGGATCAAGATTCGGAGTCGGCCGTGTACGGGCGGGAGTGGCTGTGTCTCGCTACTCATTTCTCAGCCCAGGCGGCAGATCGACCTTACGATTCGCCGCTCAGGAAATCTAGCAACAGTTGATTGAACTCCTCAGGCCGCTCCACTTGGGGCAAATGGCCACAGCGCTGCAGTATGCGCACCTGCGAGTTGGGTATCAGCTTGTGAGCAGCATAGGCGTGAGAGACAGGCACCAGGGCATCGTCGCTGCCCCAGATGATAAAGGTTGGGGCATTCATATGAGCCAACTGGCGATGGAGATCACCAAAGAACTCCTCTCTCTGACCACCCAGATTGACCCCCATCCTGATGACCTTCAAAGCATTGTCCCTTACCCCTGGACTCCTTAATATGGCCCCCGTTTCAGCCAGCCACTCCTCGTCTACTGAGCTTGGATCGAAGTAGGCCCACCTTGCGGTCAGAGGGAAGACCCACTGATAGAGGATCAACATTGCGCTGGCCAGGACGGGCACCGACTCCAAGCGGAGAAAGAGGTTCAACTCCCTGCCGAAGCCAGCGCTGTCTACCAAGACGAGCTTTTCCACCCTTGAGGTGAACTCCACGGCCAACTGAGCGCAGAGAATCCCGCCGAATGAGTGGCCCACCAGGATGGCTCGCTCTATCTGAAGGGCGTCCATGAACTGGGCGATGAACGAAGCCCCATAGGATAGCGACCACTCGTCGATCTTCTTGTCTGAGCGACCAAAACCCAACAGGTCGAGAGCGTAGACGCGATACCGTTGCGAAAGGGCACCAACGTTGTGTTGCCAGAATTCGGCCGAGCAGCCGAGGCCGTGCACCAGGATCACCGCCCGCCCCCCACCCTCCACCCAGTAACGGATATCCTTTCCGTCGATCCTTACATAGTGATCCTCATACCTCGGAAGAGCCATGGATGACCCCTTCTCTGCCAGCAGCTCTGAGACACTTGTCGCGCTCGCGCTTGACAGGTTTGCGGACAGATGCCATGCGCGGCATAGTTCAAGGAGAAGCGCCACTATCATTCTACCACACAGCAGTAGGCCTGCCACAGATAATTGCATGAATGGAGCGAGGACGCGCTGTCGGCCCGACATGTATGAGAAAGGCCCGGGCAATCAGCGGACTAAACTAGCGAAGCCTCAAGGGGACTGCAACGTGGATAGCCACGGTTCCCGATGATTTGACAGCAGGGGCGAAGCCATGTTTGGAGAGCAACGCGAACTGAGGCTTTGAGCGCTGATGGGGGGTGCGCGGATAAGCGCAGCCGAGTTCAGTGATGGCTACCCTGCCCTCCTCCCTGTGGAATAGCTGCACACGTACCACGGCCTCCTTGGCTCAGCGACTGCGCAGCGCCATTGGCAGGTAGGCCTTCGGGCCTCCCTCCAGAGCCTCCAGCATACCGTGCAGAGCGTGGTACGCCTGGCGGTAAACGATGGGGCTGTTGCCAGGATTTTCGTGATTCTCCCGATAGGCGAGTGAATACCACCGCGCCGGTTCACAGTAATCGTACCAGTAGACGGTGGCGAAATCCATGTTGAAGAAGCTCATCACCCCCATCCACGGCCAATGGCTGCGCGCATACAGATAAGCGTTCATAAGATAGTCAGCTTGCTGCTGCTCAGTGACGATCTGCCAAGTCCGGGTGGGCCAATCGCCCCGCCCGTGACAATCGGGACCGGGGTCCAGTATCCAGCCAAACTCTATGGCCCAGATCTGCTTGTCGGCATCGTTCCGGATCTCCATCAGAGCCCTCTGCTGCTCCATGCGGCGGAACGCTAGGCCTCCGACGGACGAGGGATTACGCTGCGGCTCGTAGGCGAAGCCGTAGGGGTGGGAACCCAGGACGTCGAAGTACTTCTTGCCACCGTTTCGATAGATGCCACAGATGAAATCGAGATCGTTGATCACGCCAGAGGCGTAAAGCTCCTGCGTATACGCTGAGATACTACTGCTGGCGAGACCTGTTGCGAGTCCACATAGCTCGCCCCCCGGACCGCCGGTGGTCGCCATCCCCGCGGTGATGACCGCAGCGTCCCGATCGACGTCCTTGATCCTGAGATACACGGCCTCCAGCATCTGCACGTACTCTCGTGCACTCGGACTGCCACCCCAATTCATGGGCAGATTCGGTTCATTCCAGATGACGTATCCCGCTACCTCGCGTCCCGTGTCTACCACGTGAGTCACCAGGGCATCCATGAAGTCGCCGAAGTCGTGCATGTTGTTCGGCGGTGCTCCCGCATCTGCTCCCCTCGCCCAGGATGGAGCGGAATCCACGCGCAGGACCACTTTCAACCCCAGCGTCTCGGCGGCGTCCAGGAGTTCGTCGAGGCCTTGCCAGTGGTAGGTCCCCTTGGGATATTCAGCGAGGCTCCACTGCAGGCCCCAGACGACCCAGTCGAAGCCCATCTCGTCCACCAGGTCCGCATTGCTCCGCTCGGAAAGGTAGGCCCCGAAGCCGACGTGGGGCTGCTCGATAGCCAGGTGTGAGTTGGCCGGAGTGAGGGTGACCAAGAGTAAAGCGAGAAACACCGCACGGATGGGGAAGCGCCATCCGTTGGACCCGGAACTCCGACGCCTTGTCGCCGACGAGTGCCTCATGAAATCCTCTTCCCGGTGGGGACTCGCCCTCACCGTGCTCACCTCCAAGGCCAGAATGGGCTGGCGTGATCCCAACTTCGTCGATGCGGTAGCCACGTAAGTATACCGATCGCCCTGTGTATGGGCAATAGGAAATTGGTACCCCAGGCCCCATGTAGCCCCTGGTCCCGCAACCCTATGCGCTCAACAGGAGCACGCGGGAAGCGGCCCATCGCAGTCGCACTCAAAGGAATCAGTGTGGAGCGGA
>CAZNMJ010000225.1:0-2267 GCA_964573815.1 uncultured Anaerolineales bacterium | reverse complement strand
GGCATCTTGTTTGGCCACGGACCGGCGGAAAGTGACCTTTCTCACGGCAACATGCCGAGGAGATGACGTTGGCGCGTGGGCCCGATTGGCCAGCCCAGGAGGAAAGAATTGGCCACCTGGCCAATCCCCAAATTCCCCAGATGGCCAATGTGTCTGGAGGATTCTGCCTGTATACTGGGTGTAGATGCAGATACGGAGGAGACCGAGTACCATCGCAGAGGGCTGGGGAGCGCTCCCTTCAGTGGCGCTGGCTCTGAGAAGTGTCTTGAATTGAAGTGCTGACATGCAACAGGGAATGAGGTACTTCGGAGGTGGCGGCAACAGAGCGCACGATTCGGAAAACTGTAATAGTCTGCTGTGTAGTCATCCCGATCGCTCTACTCCATTTCTTTACCGGTAGCAACTACAGAGGTCCCCACCCGGCATTCGTCAACGGCTACTTGCTCGACATCCTCGTTCCTTTTGCCTTCTACTTCTTGTTGTGCCCTCAGGAGCAGCCTCTATTGAGGTACTGGACTGTCAAAGCTATCCTGATATTTGGAGCCGCCTCTTCTGTGGAGATTGCACAACTCTTCGGTGTTCCTATACTCGGCCGGACTTTCGATCCTGTGGACTTCATCATGTATGGATTGGGAGTCATGCTGGCAGTCATCGTTGATACGCTAGTGTTTTCGCGAGTCTTCGAGTTCTGGACACCCAAAGCCACCGGAGCCGCCTGATGGCTGTTCAGTTCTTCTTTGCTGCGATGTCAGGCCGGACGTAGATTCAGAAAGGAACGAAGATGAAGGATGAAGACCAACTGTCTCCAGAAGTGATCTACCAGCTGGTCGCTGATGTCGGCTTCAGGCGATACTTCCATTTTGGAGGTCTCAAGGCCACGAGGGAGTTGATCGAGTTATGCCACATAGACAAGGATAAGTATGTGCTAGACGTTGGTTGTGCCTCTGGCAAGACTGCTTGCTACCTTGCCAAACACTACGGCTGCAAAGTGGTCGGTGTAGACGCCTTGGAAAGGATGATCGATCGGTCGAATGAGAGGGCGAAAGGAGAGGGTGTAGAGGATAGAGTGAGGTTTGAGGTAGCGGACGCGCAGGACCTTCCCTTCGAGGATGACCTGTTCGATGTGGTCATGGGCGAGTTCATCACCGGGCTCTTGGACGACAAACAAAGAGGTGTGAACGAGTACGTTAGGGTCACAAAGCCAGAAGGATACGTTGGACTCAACGAGGCAACGTGGATCAAGACGCCGCCTCCGAACGAACTGGCTGAATATCTATCTGGCACCTTCGGTGTCAAGGGACGGCTGCTGACTTCTGATGGGTGGAAGGAGTTGTTGGCAGGCGCTGGATTGAGAGATATGGTTGTGAGAATGCATCAAGTGCACACCTTGAGCACTGGGCGAGAGGGCGTCAAAGATGCTATAAGAGTTGCGCACAGGGTCCTATACACGTATATCCGAAGTTCAGCTTTCAGACAGTTCATGAGAGAGTCGCTGTCCCTCCCTGCGAACTTGTTCGACTATTTCGGATATGGAATATACGTCGGCAGGAAGCAACAATAGAAGAATGTCCGCCTAGCAAGTGGCTATGCGTCACAGAGAAGGAAGTCTGGCGATGAAACGCAACGCACGATACGCATCCGCCACCGTGGCTCTAGTTCTGCCTGCAATTCTAGCCTGGTGGTTTGCGCAGTATCTGATCGACACTTTCTTTCCTACCGTCACCCTAGTCGATCTGGGCGCATTCTATGCCGTGGGGTTGATATCGGGTCTCGCTACAGCCATGTCGCTAGGACTACCCAGAAGGAGCGAAGGTGACAAGTAGTGGCTAGACAGCTCACGGCTGCGGACAAGGAGAAGTCCATGTTTGCTCATCCACAAGATGGTCGTTATCAGGACACACGCATCCGTGCCACGGCGCAGGGCAGGGCTTCGTCCTCTGCTGATTCGAGGAAGAACCCGTGAGCATTCACAGCTGACACTGGCTAGGCCGTTGGGGGTAGTTCGGATCAGACAGTCAAGATATTGCCCCACTTTGATTCTGCGAAATAAGGGTGTTCTGTAGAGAGGAGAGAACAATGGAGATAGAGTACGCCTCGGTCGCGTTGGTTCAATTCCTTTTCGGGATCTTCTGCGCCTACTGGGCTCAGACGACAAACCGCAACGCCTGGCTGTGGTTCTTCCTCGGATGGTTCTTCGCGCCCATCACAGGGTTGGTTCTTCTCTGGGAGAACAGAAAGCACACATCCCAAGAGAATCGTGCCGAGTA
>CAZNMJ010000224.1:0-5529 GCA_964573815.1 uncultured Anaerolineales bacterium | reverse complement strand
GCAAGGGTCTAACAAACACTAGAGCCTTCCACCTCATACCGGGACCGGCGAACCAGGTGATGACTTACCCTGTTGCCCCGCCCTACGCTGGATTTGACCTCTCACGGCACCAGTGATAGAATCATGTTCAGCCAGGAAGAGAGGTCTAAGGGCCTGCTCCAGCGCACGCCGGAGCGACTCGTCTTCCAAGGCTTGGTGTCACGAGAGGTCGAGGGATAGCGTCCAGGGTGCAGCCCATGCACCTCGGTTGAAGCATTGGAACGACAGGCGCCCGTCCGCTCTACCCCGCGGGTTTCCTGTTAGACGCTGATCACGACCCGACGCACAGGTATCCTTTCACGCTCGGCCGTCCCATTGCGAGAAGACAGGTCGCCCTCGGGCCTGAGGGCTGGCAGGATCGGATCCAGGTCCACTTCCTCGCACTTTGGCTGTAGCCCCATCGCTGTACAACCAGAGGCCGCAACCCGAGCCGCCTACCCACTGGCGAGGCCTCGGTAGCGACCAGTATCAACCCAGCCAACGCACGTGTGACCGGATTGCCGGGCTCACCCGAGTCGGTGCATCTTTCCTTCGCAGACAGATGAGGAGATCGCCAATGAAAACGGTGGTCGCCGCCGCATTAGGCGAATGCGTGCACGTGGCTGGTGTCATGAACTTCCTGCGCTTAGCAGAAGGGGCAGGATGGCGAACCGTGTTTCTGGGCCCGGCCGTTCCCGTGGAGGAAATCCTCGTAGCAGCCCGTCGGGAGCAAGCCGACTTGGTGGGGGTATCGTACCGCCTCACCCCTGAGACCGGCGAGCGACTACTGGGCGAGTTTGCCGAAGAAGCAGATGAGCTGCGCGAGGCCGGCGTGCGTTTTGCCTTCGGCGGGACGCCACCTGTCGCGGAACGGGCCCGGGCCATCGGCTTCTTCGAGCAGACCTTCGATGGCAGCGAACCCGTGGAGATGGTGCTGGCCTACTTGAAGGGTCAACTGCATGCCGAGATGGTAGAGAAGGATTTCCCCCAGAGCGCTGTTGACCGCATCGCCTGGAAGGCTCCCTTCCCCATCATTCGACACCATTTTGGCCTGCCGACAGTGGAGTCCACACGCGAGGGAATAGCGCGCATCGCAGAGTCAAGGGTTCTCGACGTCATCTCCTTGGGCACCGACCAGGATGCCCAAGAGAACTTCTTCCACCCGGAGCGCCAGGACCCACGCCGTACGGGGGCTGGAGGAGTGCCCGTTCGCAGCAGGGATGACTATCGGGCCCTCTATGCCGCCAGTCGCCGTGGAAACTACCCCCTCCTGCGTACGTATTCGGGCACGGATGACTTCATTCGCCTCGCCGAATTGTACGTCGAGACCATCAACAACGCGTGGTGCGCCATTCCGATCTTCTGGTTCAACCAGATGGATGGCCGAGGACCATGGGACCTGGAGGGATCCATTGGCGAGCACCAGCGTGTGATGACGTGGTACGGTGAGCGAAGCATGCCGGTAGAACTGAACGAACCGCACCACTGGGGGATGCGCGACGCAGCGGACGTGGTCAGTGTGGTGGCGGCCTATCTGTCTGCCTATAACGCTCGTGCCTTCGGGGTGCATGACTACATCGCCCAGTTCATGTTCAACAGCCCGCCAGGGCTCTCCGACGCCATGGACCTGGCCAAGATGCTGGCCTGCCTGGATCTCATCGAACCTCTGGCCGGCCCCGATTTCCGTATCTGGCGGCAGACGCGCACCGGGCTGCTGAGCTATCCGGTGGATCCAGATGCGGCCCGCGCCCATCTGTCGGCCAGTATATACGTTCAGATGGCGTTGGAGCCTCACATCGTCCATGTCGTCAGCCACACCGAGGCTCATCATGCCGCCACCGCGGACGACGTTGTCGAGGCCTGCAAGTTCGCCCGGCGGGCCATCGAGAACGCCATTCGTGGACAGCCAGCTATGACAGTCGACCCTGCTATCCAGCAGCGCCGGGAGGAATTGGTCACGGAAGCAGAGACCACACTGCGGGCTCTCCACGCCCTGGCGGCGCCCACAGTGGCTGACCCTTTCACCGACCCTGCAACCTTGACCAGAGCGGTGACCACAGGAGTGCTGGATGCGCCCCACCTCCAGAACAACCCTTTCGCGCGTGGCGAGATAGTGACCCGCATAGACTCTCGCGGCGCCTGCGTGGCCGTTCACCCCACCACCGGCCGTGCGCTTTCAGAGGAAGACAGAATTCGCAAGCTTGCGATCCAACGCCGGTAGGCAGCTCACAGAGTGCAAGCTACCAGGAAACTTCGTGGAGGGAGAAGACTCATGCCTAAGAAACAGCGTTACACGGTAGTCGGTGCTGGCCATGGCGGCAAGGCCATGGCGGCACACCTAGCCCTGATGGGGTTCCCCGTCACCCTGTACAATCGCACAGCGCAGAACGTAGCCGTCATCAAGACCCGGGGCGGCATCGAACTGAAGAGCTACGAGGGCGGGCCACATGGCTTCGCAGAGCTGGTATTGGTTACCTCGGACATGGAGGAGGCCCTGAAGAAAGCCCAGATTGTTATGGTCGTCGTCCCCTCCTCCGCTCACGCCAACATCGCCAAGAAGGCCGCGCCCTACTTGCATGATGGGCAGATTGTACTGCTCAATCCGGGCCGCACTGGTGGGGCTATGGAGTTCACCAAAGTGTTGAGCGACCAAGGCTGCCAGGCCGATGCCACGGTGGCAGAAGCCGAGACCTTCATCCACGCCAGCCGCTCGGAGGGCCCGGCCGAGTCACGCATCTTCCGCATCAAGGACGCGGTGCCTTTGGCAGCGCTGCCCTCCACGCGCACGGAGATGGTTCTTGAAGCTCTAAGACCGGCCTACCCCCAATTCATTGACGGCGTGAACGTGCTGCACACTGGACTAAACAACATGGGCGCGGTGTTCCACCCCGCTCTGACTTTGCTCAACGCGGGCCGCATCGAATCAACAAGGGGTGAGTTCCAGTTTTACATCGATGGAGTCACGCCGGCCGTGGGCCTCGTGCTCGAAGTGCTGGATCGCGAGCGGGTGACTGTCGCTGCAGCCCTGGGCATCCGCGCCCGCACAGGCTTGGAATGGTTGAAGATGGCCTACGACACGACCGGCGCCAACCTCGCGGAGGCGATTCACAACCAACCTGGCTACAGAGGTATTATGGCCCCTCGCACTTTGCGCCACCGTTACCTTTTCGAGGACGTGCCCATGAGCCTGGTACCCATAGTTGCCTTCGGGCAGCGATACGGTGTTTCCGTCCGTGGAATGGAGAGCATCATCCGCCTGGCATGCTTTGTCCACCGCACTGACTACCGGCGTCGTGGGCGGACCCTCGACAAATTGGGAATCGAACGGTGGAGCGTCAGCGAACTAACGGCTTATGTGAACGAGGGCGTCGCTCCCCACGGGACGACGTGGAGCCCCGTCTGGACGGCGGCGTGAGTCCGCAACAACCCGGCCGCGCGATGCCTCCTTGTGTAGGTCAGTAGGGAATGGCTTCGTCATCGTTGTGCAGCATCCCAGAGTCCGACAGAGCCTGCCCTCTCGAGCTATTCCGGGAGAGGAACATGACCCCAGCAGGCTTCGCCACTCTGCCCTCGGACCTGCTCAACGAACTGATGTCGAGAGGCTGAACCCCAGGAAGCGACACACGGTGTTATAGAATGGGTGGCCGGCCGCCCTCACCTGCCGGTGGAGCTGGGCCTCCCACAGGGATCATGCTTCTCTACCCACAGCAACTTACAGGATGGGGGAAAATTCCGAGCCTTCCCCGCCTAGCCTGGAGTATCCTCCGTGATCGTGTCTGCACGGCTCGACCGGTGCATATTGGAGGAGAACCATGTATCTCATCAACCCGGCTGACGTGGAGAGAGAGGCCCTCGGGCAAGGCATGGCGCGCACCCAGCTCGAAGTGCCGCGGCTTGTGTTCTTGACCTTCAACCGTTCCGTGGTGGAGGAATTGTCTGCACTGTGCCACCTCGAGGAGCGGGAGTGGGCGGCGGCGGGGTTTACCCCAGCATACACTCCTCCACACAAGAGTTGGCGGGGCAAGCTGGACCAAGAGGAGATCCGCGCTTTCATCCCACCCATGGGGGCGTCCACCCTGGTCTCCTTCTGCGAGGAGTTGATCCACTACGGCGCCGAGGTGATCTTTCTCCTTTGCGCCTCCTGGGGCCTGGGTGAGAAGTGCCTCGGAGAGGGACAGATACACCTGCCAAGTTATGCCGTGGGCATGGACGGCACGTCTCCTCATTACGGCAACCATGACTGGAGGGTGGAGGCCGAGCCAAGGGCATTCAAGGCTCTCGCCGCTGCCCTCGAGAGGGTGGGAGCGGTCTGGCAAGAAGGAGGGGTGGGCTGCTGCGAGGCCTTCTATCGCATCAGGCCAGAGATAGCCGAGGACTTCCGCCGCCAGGGTTGCCTGTCCATGGAGAACGGCGAGACCGCGGCGCTGTACTCCCTGGCAAGAGAGCGCAGCGTTCCCATCGGGGTGCTCTTGCAGCCATACATCGATCTGGAACAGGGCTGGAGTCTCTCCTACATGGGCGACAAGTATGCAGAGAGCGGTAGATTGCAGGTGCAGGCAGCAGTGGAAGCGTCAAGGATCCTCCTCGCAGAGCAAAGCTGATGTAGCTCGCCTTCAAGCCCAGTAAACAGCGACATGCGCATCACGTCTCGAACGATAGGGAGGAAATGATGAGCTCCGAACATGAGCATCCCCCACGGGAAAAGCCAGCTGACGACAATGGCTATTTCGAGAAGCTGACCCAGGCGGTCTTCCAGACGGGGTTCAGCTGGAAGGTGGTCCGCAACAAGTGGCCCAATTTCCAGAAAGCCTTCGAGGGCTTCGACATCGATACCATCGCGGCGTACGACGAGCGGGACGTGGACCGTTTGCTGGCCGACGAGGGGATAGTCCGCAACGGGCGCAAGATCCGGGGCACGATAGAGAACACTCAGGCTATGCAGCAACTGATCGCTGAGCACGGTTCGTTCCACGCCTACCTGCGTACGCTGGACGCCCTACCGTGGAAGAAGCGGCGGAAGACCTTGAGCGACGCCTTCAGGTACTTCGGCCCCACGGGGGTCTACTTCTTCCTGTGGAGCGTGGGCGAGGAAGTGCCTCCCTGGGAGGAGCGTGATCGATAGGGAGAATGTCACCTCTCTGTAGCCAGAAGCTCGCTCGACACCCCGTCCTCAGCGCGACACGTATGTATCTCAGCAGAAATGCCCGTGGCTTCCTCGTATTCTCTGCTCACGTGGGCCTTGAAGTCCTCCACCGCGTCCTGGGCCACCAGGCTGACCGTGCACCCGCCGAAGCCTGCTCCAGTCAGCCGTGACCCAAATACTCCGTCCAACTCCCAAGCAGCTTCAACCAGCACGTCCAACTCGGGAGAACTGACCTCAAAATCGTCCCGCAGGCTGCGGTGAGACTCGTTCATCAACCGGCCGAACTCCGACAGGTCTCCCTGCTTCAGAGCAGCGACACCGTCCATCACGCGTTGGTTCTCAGAGATCACATGCCGCGTCCGCTCACG
>CAZNMJ010000223.1:4478-5584 GCA_964573815.1 uncultured Anaerolineales bacterium | reverse complement strand
TTCGAAGCCCCGGTGAACTTCCGATGCTTTTCATCGTCCATCACTTTGAGATCGTACAGAAACAGGTCCACGTATTCCCTGACAGTATCCAGGGCTTCCCAGGGTGAATGGCCGCACGTATCCAAAGCGGTGCGAATCTCTTCCTGCTTGCATGACCGAAGGAGGGCGAGCAGGAAGTCCTTCTGCAACAGAGGCTCTCCACCGGAGATAGTCACGCCACCACCCGACTGATCGTAGAAGAGGATGTCCCGTTCGATCTCGGCCATCACCTGCGCGACCGTCACCTCCCGTCCAGCAATCTCGCGCGCTTCAGCATGACATGCTTCGACACAGGCCCCGCAGAGCGTGCATTTCTCACTGTCAGCGACCGGAACGTCCCCGTCTGTGGAGATCGCGCCTTGGGCACAGGCCGCGATGCAGGCCCCGCAGCGAAGGCACCGGCTGGCTCGGAACACGGGTTCCGGCTCCATGGCCTGGCCCTCGGGATTGTGACACCACGAGCAGCTCAGAGGGCATCCTTTGAAGAAGACGGTGGTGCGAATGCCGGGTCCGTCGTGAATCGAGAATCTCTTGACGTCGAAGATGGTCCCTGTAGTCAAAGTCGCTACCTTCCCAGACCAGCCTCGGCGCTGCGCAGGAGCAGCTCCGTCCCCCGTACCGAGTCGTCTCGGGTGGCAGGATGTGGACAGTTTGTCGTGATTTGGATTCTAGGCCACTGCGAGGGCAAAGGCAAATTCAGTCAGCACCGGGTGTGGAAAAACGACGTCAGATCCGCCGCTGGACACATCCTGAGCTGCGCCAGGAGCTTGTCGAAGGGTAGTGGTGAGTAGCCGCGCATCCTGAGTAGGCTCCGCACCCTGAGTAGCCGCGGAGCGGCGTATCGAAGGGCGCAGGAGCCGTATCGAAGGACGAAGCGGCGTATCGAAGGGACGAAGCAGCGTGCGGCGGGGCATGCCGTACCCCTTCCACCGGGTCATCCATCTGCGCACACCCCAGCACTTCTCCTGACCGCGGGACGACGCCACCACCTCCTGCTGGTGTGGCGACGGTCCCCATACGCTGCGAGCACCCTGCGCGACCTTCCAGCAATCCCATGAGACCGCCGC
>CAZNMJ010000223.1:0-4378 GCA_964573815.1 uncultured Anaerolineales bacterium | reverse complement strand
CCTGCCCCTGAAAGGCTGCAGGGCACCCGTCCCAAGCTGTGACCTCCAGCCCGTGGGGCCGGCCCAGCGGCATAGGGGAAAGGCATGACGTGCCCCTACTAGACCTCGGAGGTTTTGGAAACCTCCGAGGTCTGACGAAGGACGTATCGAAGCACGCATGGAAAGAGCCATCGGCCCCGTCGCGGAACGATGCACGACACTTCGCCGGAAGCCGCTCCGATACGCCCTACGGGCACTCAGCAGGCGTCCTGGCTGGGGGATGAACTCTTCTCTGAGGACCGCCTAGTAGTTCTTCACAGCCACGGACAGGAAGCCTTGATAGCAAGTCCCAGGCTCTGCTGAGAACTCTGAGGTGTTGCCGCTGGCATCAGTAGCCGTGGCGCTGACATAGATGTCGATGGTGAAGGGACCGACGACGCTCCACTTGCCAGCGCCATCCGCCGAGGCGGTTGCCAGGTATGTCTTGCCCTCCTGGTCAGGGCCGGTGAAGATTTCCACTGTAGCGCTGAGTGGCGCAGTGCCCGTGATCGCTGCACACGAGGCGACAGAGATGGCTGGCGGTGTCAATTCAGTGTTGCCCCCGTCAACGTTCCGGATGCCCAACACGCCATTGCTGTGGATGCTGTTCAGGGTGATGGTGTTGCTAAGGGTGTCGTTACCACGGACCTCAACCCCGTCGGAGCCATTCAAGGCGATGAGGTTGTCAGGCCCAATGGTGTTGTTCTGAGGGCCAGCTTCGATTATGATGCCATCATAACCGTTGCCCAGTTCTTGGGTGCCGGTCTCATCGGTCCCGATGTAGTTTCCGGAGACGGTGTTGCCATCGGTTCCATCCCAGTACATTCTCACCCCGTTACGAACGTTTCCAGAGATGACATTCCACTCTCCGGCGGTCTGGCCCCCGATGGTGTTGTTTTGGGCGCCAATGATTTCGACACCATAGAAAGCATTGCCCAGGTCTGACGAGCCGGAAACATCGGTGCCGATGTAGTTCCCGGAGACGGTGTTGCTCATCGCGGTGCTACCGAGAATACTCACGCCCATGTCGTTTCCAGAGATCACATTTCTCTCGCCTTCAGAGTCGCCGCCTATCCTGTTGTTCGGAGCGTTTGAGATCTTCACACCACGATCGACATTGCCCAGAGCTTGAGTGCCGCTCACGACGGTGCCGATGAAGTTGCCGGAGATGGTGTTGTTTGTGGTGCCGCCGCCCTCGATGTCCACCCCGGCCATGCCGTTGCCGGAGATGATGTTCCGCTCCTCTTCGGTGTCGCCCCCCACGGTGTTGTACTGAGCACCACCATAGATAGCCACGCCATCAAGGCCGTTGCCCAGGCCCGGCAGGGCGCCCGTCACATCTGTGCCGATGTAGTTTCCGGAGACGGTGTTGCTCATGCTGCCGTAGATACTCACCCCATATTGGTCGTTTCCAGAGATCACATTTCTCTCCTCGGGAGTGTCCCCACCGACGACGTTGCCTTGGGCACCCAAACGGATCTCGACGCCAATCGTGCCATTGCCGAGATCTGTGGCACCGGAAGCATCTGTACCTATGTAGTTGCCGGATACCGTGTTAGTCGTGGCGCTGGTACCGACGATGGTGATGCCATCATCAGGACAGCGGTTGATGACCAGTCCGTGAATGACGTTGCCAGCCGATTCAATTCTCAAGCAAGCCCCCGAACCCATGTCTGCCCCACTGATCTCTATCTCCGGGCCGTCGGGATTCCCTTCGGCCTGGGTGGTCCCGCTGATGACCGTACCACCGCCGGTAAGGCTGGGCAGGGAGCTGGTAAGAGAGATGGTCCACGTGCCCGTGATCCCGCTCACCTGATAGCCTGTGTCGGTGACGGGGATGCTGAACTCGATAGTGGAGCCAGGAGCGCTATTGGCAGCATTTATAGCCTCTCTAAGCGAGCAATGGGAGGTGCCACACGTAGGGTCGTCCGTGTCATCGGTCGTATTGACAGTGAAGGTGCTTGCCGAGCCGCTCGCGGTTCCCAGTGCCGCCACAAGGCACAACAGAACCAGCCCTATGATACCCAATACGTACTTTCTCATCTCTACCTCCTACGGTTTCGTTACAGTACCTGCTCCTGACGCCCCGGGCGCTGTCCAGTTCGACACCTGGTGAGTAGGTCAGCTCCATCCCGGTGCGTAAGCTCCTCCATCACAGGACCTCAGGCAACGCAGGAAGGCGTCCTGGTTACTCGGGGGGGGATCCGAGGTTGCTTGTCGTCACTCAGAGACGAAAGGACCGGATAGGTCCACAAGCCGCTGTGGGCGAATTCCGCTATGATAACAGAATGTTGGGAAAAGTCAAGCATTCTCCACACGAGGGTGCGCAAGAACGGTCCTCAGCGCTGGCCCCGAATCGCGAATCGCTCTGCACCACGCACTACTTCAGTCCCGGAGGGACTTCGCGGCCTTGCCGCTGGTATTCATTCCGACACGCCCCTGACACGATGCCGTGAGACCGCCAAGGAACTCCATTTCCTGGCTCGAGCGATATTGTGCGTAGGACAGGTTGGCAACCTGTCCTACGTTTTCCTTCGACGCGCCGCTTCTCCCAGGAGGGATGTGACGAAGAAACCGTATCAGGATACAATCTAGGTGATCACCGAGGCCGCGCGACGAGGTGGAAAGAAGTCGACCTAATCACTAGTTAGGCCGAATTCAAAGTCGATGTAGGGGATTCGAGATGCGTGTTCTCAGAGATGTGTTTGATGATGAGCAAGTGTGCATACATGTCTTCACCTCAGGTATCTTGATTCCGAAACCACTGTTGAAGAGCTACCGGAGAGTGCCCAGGCGCCCGAAGCGGGGGCGGCTGTTCCAGGTGGGAATCCCTGAGTTGCTGGTTTGCACGACAGCAACGGGTTTCCTCAACCTGTTCCAGTACTTCTGGCCGGTTTCTCGAGACGAGTTCAGACAGTTGCAGGAGCAGATGTCAGTGCGGTTTGAGAAGGAGGAGGTCAGGGGAAAAGGAGATGTCGATGATCTGGCGCGGTATCTAGAGGCTGAGGGAGAAAAGCTGAGGTCAAGGAGTGGAACGTCGGCGGTTGTTCTGACACTCAATGATTACACCAGGTATTGGAGTTCCGAACTGATCGCTTTGTGGCGCGATTCAGGTATTGAGGAGTTTGTTGTATTCAAAGATCCGAGGCGAGGGCCGTATCTGTGCGACTATCCGTCGCTCCAGAAGGGTTTCAAGCGTCCCCCGCCATAGAACGCGGAAGAGATGGTGGTTTCGGATGGCAGGTGCGAGTTCGGCCTAACAAGCGCATGCAAGCGACGCGGCTGGCGTCGCGATGAAAGGCTTGGCGGTAACAGACTACTTTGAGAGTTGCTGAGAGTGTGGTGCATGGGTTGGCCGCGCGCCTGATGCCCCGACCGTTGGGCGGCTTCTATACGGAAGCACCCTGCCCGCAAGGAGTGGGACAACAATGGACACAAATCAAGAGAATACTACCGATCTGCCGATCAGGGGTAATCTCACACTGGCATATGCTATCTCGCTGGTGATCGCGGCCCTCATGGCCATCGCCTCCGTCGCCGGTCTCCTGTACCAGACTATCATCTATCCGACGGAGGAGCTGCTTCAGTCGTTCGTACCCAACGACGTGGTCAATCTCTTCATCGGACTGCCAATCCTGCTTGGTTCGATGTGGCTCGCGCGGCGCGGCAAGCTCATCGGGCTGCTCTTCTGGCCGGGCGCGCTCTTCTATGTGTTCTACACCTACATCGTTTACGTCCTCAGCATGCCGCTCAATGTGGCGTTCGTGTTGCATCTCACGCTGGTCACGTCGGCCGCGTATACGATGATCGGGCTCGTCGCAAGCATCGACGGGAACGCGGTACAAGACCGGCTCACCGGCGCTGTGCCGGAGAGAGCCGGCGGGGGTGTACTGGCCGCCTTTGGCGTCCTGTTCTTCCTGCGGGTCATCGGCGTTTTGGTCAATGCCCTCATCAACCAGACGCCGGTCGCTCCAGTGGAACTCGCGCTCCATGTCACCGATTTCTTGACAGCCCCGGCGTTGGTCATCGGCGGAGTGCTGCTTTGGCGGCGCCGGGCGCTGGGCTACGTGACCGGCCTGGGGCTGCTCTTCCAGGCCAGCATGCTATTCATCGGGTTGATCTTCATATTGATCTTACGGCCCTTCATGACCGAGGCGCAGTTCGTGCTAAGCGACGTCCTGGTGGTCTTCGTTATGGGCATGGTCTGCTTCATTCCCTTTGCTCTCTTCGTGCGCGGCGCGGCGTCCAGGGACGATGCCCGAACGAGCCCGCACCCAGGTTGAGTGGCCGGCATCCTGAGTAGGCTCTGCACCCTGAGTAGGCTCCGCACCCTGAGTAGCCGCGAAGCGGCGTATCGAAG
>CAZNMJ010000222.1:0-5605 GCA_964573815.1 uncultured Anaerolineales bacterium | reverse complement strand
GCCGCTTTCCGGAGGAAAGCGGCCCGTTTGCGCTTCGTGCGACTGCCCGCCGCGTGACGGCCAACCCATGGTGACGATGCCTGGTCCCCACAGGACGCAGCTCCAGTCCGCAGGGCCACGGTGGAGGGAACTGGCGCGAGACGGCTAACCTTACATCAACCCGCGCATTGCATTCCCCTAAGATGCCCCTTATAATCCGTTGACCCGCCTACGGCACAGTGACAGTGCGGTATGGTTCGGCTTGGTCATCACACGCCATTCTATCTACAGTCTGACTAGGAGGAAAAGCATCGGGGGTTTGTTCGCCACTGGAACCTGTCTGGGAGTCATTGTCTTGTTCGGGCTGATTGCGCTAGGTCTCCTATTGCTGTCAGCTATCAAGCTACTGTACGAGTATGAACGGGGTGTGGTGTTTACCCTGGGCAAGTACTCCAGCACGCGCAATCCTGGCGTGACCCTCATCTTTCCCATTCTACAGACAATGCGCAAGGTCGACATGCGCATCGCGACCGCAGAGATTCCGCGACAAGAGGTCATGACCAAGGACAACATCCCTATGCTCGTTAACGCAGTAGTGTATTATCGGGTTATCCACCCTGCTGATGCGATCATCAAGATCGAGGACTACTCGTTCGCGGTGCGGCAGTATACTCAGGCGGCGCTGCGAGACGTCATCGGTAACAGCGAGATGGACTTTGTTCTCACCGAGCGGGAGCATGTAGCTCAGAGCATCAAGGAGATCGTCGACGCCGAGACGACCCACTGGGGTGTGGATATCGAGTCCATCAAGATCCAGGAGGTGGAGTTGCCGGCGGAGATGAAGCGAGCGATGGCCAAGCAGGCGGAGGCGGAGCGAGAGCGCCGCGCCATCATCATCGCCTCACAAGGCGAGCTTTCCGCCTCGGAGAACCTGCGGCAGGCGGCGGAGAATCTGTCCAAGAGCACAGGGGCGCTGCACCTGCGGACGCTCCAGACCATCCGGGACATCGCCGCCGATCCCTCGGAGAAGATCGTGCTCTTTGTGCCCTCGGACCTGGGCCGTATTCTCGGCTCGGTCGTCGGGCGAGAAGAGTAGTACCAAGACCTGAGCGGCACCCATGTCAAGCAACGATAAGACACTCTTCAGGGGTAGGACCGTCGGGTACGTTTTTCGGCGGGTCGTCTCGACCGCTCCCCGCAGTGCGTCTGTGGTTCCCCTCGACCTGAAGACGCGGTATCTGCAGATCGCTTTCAACTACGACCTGGCTTTGGTGAGACGAATCCTGCCCACAATCGAACCCAGCGAGCGGATCATGATCGAGGCGGGCACGCCCTTCATCAAGCGGGAGGGCGCGGCGGGAATCAGGGCGATCCGAGGAATGTGGGACGGCCACCTGGTCGCGGACCTGAAGACGGTGGATGGGGCACTGGGAGAGGTGGACATGGTGCGGGAAGCTGGTGCGACGGCGGCTACGGTCCTCGGCGGTTCGCCTCCCGAGGCGCTCAACCTCTTCATCGAGCGCTGCGCTGATCTGGGGATGAACTCCATGATCGACATGCTGGGTGTGAACGATCCCCTGAAGTCACTCCGGCAGTTGAGGAGGCCGCCCGAGGTTGTGGTTCTGCACCTTGGCCGAGATGAGGAAGGGACCCGCGGGAAGATGATCCAGTACCGTCACGTCAACCGGGTCCGAAGCAAGTTCGACGTTCTCATCTCGGCGGCGGGCGGTGTGGATCTCAAGGAGGCACGCAGTGCCATCTTCAACGGTGCCAATATCGTCGTGGCCAACCTGGTGAAGCCGGGAGATCCGTGGACGGGCATCAGCACCGAGACCGACGTGGCGGAGATGGCGCAAAGGTTCCTCACAACGATCGAATGATCCGAAGGGAGCTTCGCTAGCCCCTCTACTGCCTAGGGCCTGCCATTCGTTTGGCAGGCCCCATAGCATCCCAATCGCAAGGTGGGCAGATGCCAGAGAAAGCCCGCTTGCGTTTGGCTGTCCCGCTTCCGCTCTGACTAGCCGCGATCGTCAGACTTGGGTAGTCTGGGAATCAGCCATGACAGGAAGGCATCGTCGCTTCGCGTCTGCATCAGGACCTTACCGGGGCCGGTCACGTCCACCACCAGTCCCTCGCCGCTGAAGAGGGTGGACTTGATGCCACTGATGGTTCTCACTTCGAATCCCATGCCCTGGTCAAAGGCCACGAGATGGCCTGTGTCGACGGTCACTGTCTCGCCGGCGGCCAACTCCATCTCGTGGATGGCGCCATAACTGGAGACGACAAGAGTGCCGTTGCCACTGCACTTGAGCATGATCAAGCCCTCGCTGGCGAAGAAGGTCTTGGCTCCGCTCCAGGTGGTGTCGACGGTGATGCCCTGGGAGGAGGCGACGTAGGAGCCGGATTGGACCATGAGCGTGTCGCCCTTCAGGTCAAGGACGGCGAGGTCGCCCGGCAGGGCTGGCGCGAGGGTGATCTCACCCCCTTGCGCGGCAGCGCGGTAGTCGTTCATGAAGAAGCTCTCGCCGCCGAGCATGGAGCGCTTGAGGGCGCCCAGGAGCCCGCCCTTCACGTCAGTCTGGATGGTGATCCCGGGGGACATGCTGACCATAGAGCCCGCCTCCACCTGGATGAACTCGTTAGGTTCCAGCTTCACCACCGCCAGGGAATAGGATGGACGATATTGGATATCTACCTGCATTCTCGCACCTCCTGAGTTGTATTCGATGCCTATTCCAATCACTACCAAGATCGCAGTCTTCGTTCTGTCGACCTTGAGTGCGTCTGGGCAGCGCCCCCGTTGATGTCCGGGCGTCGCTACCCAACGCGGCCAGTGAGGTAAGCCTCCGTCTTGGGATCCTTTGGTGCGGTGAAGATGGTCGCAGTATCGTTGTACTCGATGAGTTCACCCAGCCAGAAGAGTCCGGTCCAGTCGGAAGCCCGGGCTGCCTGCTGCATGTTGTGGGTGACGATGACGATGGTGTACTGCTTTTTCAATTCTTGCATTAGCTCCTCGATCTGAAGCGTGGCCATGGGATCGAGGGCTGAACATGGCTCATCCAACAGGATAACCTCGGGCTCTACCGCGAGCACGCGAGCTATGCAGAGACGCTGCTGCTGTCCGGCAGCCAGATCGAGGGCGGAACTCTGCAGCTCGTCCTGAACCTCATCCCATAGAGCGGCGGCCCGAAGACTCCTTTCCACCACCTCATCGAGATCGCGCTCCAAGCCCAGCACCTTGGGGCCGAAAGTGACGTTGGCGTAGATGGACTGCGGGAAGGGGTTAGGTCGCTGAAAGACCATACCTACTCGCCGTCGGAGATCTACCACATCCACGTCAGGGGCATATATGTCCTCACCGTCAAGAAGAATAGTTCCCTCAAGTGTCGTCCCTGGGATGAGTTCATTCATTCGATTCAGCAGTCGCAGGAAAGTGGACTTGCCGCACCCGGAAGGCCCGATCAAAGCCGTGATCTGTCGGTCCTTGATGGCCAGACTGACATTGCTCAGGGCTTTCGTCTGGCCATAGTAGAAATCGACGTTCTTCACTTCCATTCTGTTGTTGTAGACCATGATTGCTCCGTGAAGTCAGCTCTCCCAAAGCTCGCCGCAATCGGCTCATTCTAGCACACAACCAGTCCGCCGAGCAAAAGATGCTTGACGAGGACAAGGGCAAGGGCTATAATGACTTCTGTGAAAAGGGCTGGGAGACAATCCTTGTCGGTGCGCCGGTCTCTGGGGTGGTTCCTCATCCTCTCGCTATTCCTTCTTGCGACTGCCTGTGAACAAAATGAGTCTCCGGTTCCGGGCGCGCCCGCTACGACCATCGTCAACATAGGCTCTGACACCATGGTCAACCTGGCCCTCGCCTGGGCCGAGGCGTACCACGAGCTTCATCCGGAGATCTCCATTTCCGTGACTGGAGGGGGATCTGGCACCGGCATCGCTGCGCTGATCAATGGCTCCACCGATATCGCCAATGCGTCCCGCGAGATGAAGCCCGAAGAGTTGCTGGGGGCTGAAGCGCGGGGCACTACTCCAGTGGAGCATGTGGTGGCTCTGGACGCCATCGCCGTGGTGATTAACCCTGGAAACCCCGTTGATGAACTTTCCATCGCGCAGATATCTGACATCTTCACCGGCCGCGTAACCAACTGGCGCGAGGTGGGCGGCGAGGACAGGCCCATCATTCTCGCTTCTCGGGAGAGCAACTCGGGCACCTACCTGTACTTCCTGGAAAAGGTGGTACGGGGCGACGACCCGGACAACAATGCTCTCTTCTCTCCTGAGGCCCTGTTGCTACCATCCTCGGAGATAATAGGCTTGGAGGTCGCCACCAACCCCAACGCCATCGGATATGATGGACTGGGATATGTCACTGCGGATCAGAAAACGGTCCTCGTCGGCGTCACGTCGGCTGGGCCCTTTGTCGCACCTTCTATCGACACCGTGAACGACGGCACCTATCCCATCGCAAGACCCCTGTACATGTATACCAGCGGCGAGCCCACAGGGGCTATCAAGGAGTATCTGGAGTGGATCGTGAGTGACGAAGGTCAGAGGATAGTGGCCGAGCTGGGATTCGTACCTCTGGCAGGTTCCCCATTCAGTTCTTGCCAGTCGGTTGCTCTCATGGAGTAGTACGTGGAAGTTCCGGCAGTGCCTAGAGAGGTGGACTGGCGCGAGTTTGCCATCGAGCAACTGATACGCGTGATGGGCGTATCGGCTATCGGGCTCGTGCTCCTCATCCTCCTATTCCTCATCAGGGAAGGAACTCCCGCCTTGCTCGAAGTCCCTCTGCCCAACCTTATGGGAGAGAGGTGGTACCCTACATTCGACATCTACGGCTTGCTGCCCTTGATCCTGGGCTCGCTTCTCGTGACGGTGGGTGCCATCGCCATCTCTCTTCCCCTGGGGGTGGCGACGGCCGTCTTCATTGGCGAGATGGCACCTGAGTGGGTGAGAGAGTTTCTCAAACCGGCGATAGAGATCATCGCCGGCATCCCCTCGGTGGTGGTAGGTTTCATTGGCATTCAAGTTGTCTCCCCCTTGGTGCGCGAGTTGTCGAGAGCGCCCACGGGCCTTACGGCGCTGACTGGGGTATTGCTGCTGGCATACATGGCCCTGCCCACTATGATCAGCATCGCCGAGGATGCCCTGGACGCCGTGCCGCAGTCCTACCGCAATGCGGCCTACGCTCTGAGCGCGACCCGATGGCAGACGATTTGGAGGGTAGTGCTTCCAGCGGCCAGGCCGGGCATCATCACCGCCGTGATGTTGGGTGTCGGTCGGGCCATTGGCGAGACGATGACCGTGATGATGGTGGCGGGCAATGCAGCGAGAATGCCCCTGGGACTTGATGCCTTCCTGCGGCCGGTGCGCACCATGACGGCCACCATAGCTGCCGAGATGGGAGAGGTCGCGCGTGGCAGCACGCACTATCATGTGTTGTTCGTTGTGGGCCTCGTGTTGTTCATTGTCACCTTCTTGATCAACGTGGCTGCGGCGCTTGCCGTCTTCCGTAGGGAGAGAGGGGGCGGAGGTAGGTTCCTGGCATGAGGATTGCGCGCTACAGGACCCAGAAGATCGCCTTCGCCTTCATCACGGCAGCAGCCGTCAGTGTGGT
>CAZNMJ010000221.1:0-5734 GCA_964573815.1 uncultured Anaerolineales bacterium | reverse complement strand
TCCATACCTCACGAAAAAACGATACCAAAGTCCCGCTTAACTATGTCCTGGGCGTTTCCGTCTTTCTTCCTGCCTTATGCGCTCCCATTCGGGCACGTCGTCATCTTGCAGCATTTGTCTCAATTCGAAGATCTGGTCGCGCAACGCGGCTGCCTTCTCGAACTCCAGCTCTGCCGCTGCGGCCTTCATTTGCTTCTGCAGCTGCTCTATCAAACGCGTCACTTCGTCCTTGGGCAGGTCGGCACCAACGACGTATTCTGCTCTCTCCTCGGCTGCGGCGCGCACCTGGTCTGTGAGATCTTTGATTTCCTTGATGATGCTACGCGGTTCGATGCCGTGTTGCTGGTTGTATTCCATCTGTTTCTGGCGACGGCGGTCGGTCTCATCGATCGCCCGGCGCATGGAATCCGTGATTGTGTCGGCATACATGATGGCCTGCCCGTTGATGTGTCTTGCTGCGCGGCCCACCGTCTGGACGAGTGCCTGCTCGGAACGAAGGAAACCCTCCTTGTCCGCGTCCAGGATAGCTACCAGAGACACCTCGGGCAGGTCCAGGCCCTCGCGCAACAGATTGATCCCCACCACAACGTCGTATACGCCTCCACGCAGCGCACGCAGTATCTCCACCCGTTCAATGGTCTGTATCTCCGAGTGGAGATAGTGGACCTTAACCCCCATCTCTGCCAGATAGTCGGCCAGGTCTTCGGCCATGCGCTTTGTCAGAGTTGTGACCAGGGCCCTTTCGCCTCGCTTGACACGCTCGTTGACCTGGTAGACGAGGTCATCTATCTGGCCTCTGGTGGGCTTGACAATGATCTCGGGATCTACCAGGCCGGTGGGACGGATGATCTGGTCTACGACTTGCTCACTCCGTTGCATTTCGTAGGGCCCCGGTGTGGCGGACGTGTAGATCACTTGATAGATGTACTTCTCGAACTCCTCGAATCTCAAGGGTCGGTTATCCAGAGCCGAAGGTAAACGGAAGCCGTACTCGACCAGGGTGTTCTTGCGCGAACGGTCGCCCCGATACATGCCGTGAAGCTGGGGGATGGTCATGTGGGACTCGTCGATGATGAGCAAGAAATCATCTGGGAAGTAGTCCAGGAGCGTCCAAGGCGGACTGCCAGGCGGGCGCTGGGCGAGATGACGCGAGTAGTTCTCGATTCCGGCGCAGTAACCTATCTCCTGCAGCATCTCCAGGTCGTAATTGGTGCGGTGCTCGAGACGCTGGGCCTCCAGCAGCTTGTTGTTGCTTTTCAGGATCTTGAGTTGCTCCTCCAGTTCCTTTCTGATGTCCTCGATTGCCACTACGAGCTTCTCTTCGGGGGTGATGAAGTGCTTGGCGGGGTAGATGTCTATGGTTGGCAACTCGGCGAGAATCTCGCCTGTCAAGGTATCGACCTCCGCGATGCGCTCTATCTCATCGCCCCAGAACTCAACGCGGTAGGCCACCTCCTCGTAGGCGGGCTGTACCTCCAATGTGTCGCCGCGTACCCGAAACTTGCCCCTGCTTAGCTCGAAATCGTTTCGTTCGTAGTGGATATCCACCAAGTGGCGCAGGACTTTGTCCCGCCTGCGGACTTCCCCTTTGTTCAGCGAGATGACCACCCTTCCGTAATCCTCAGGAGAACCCAGGCCAAAGATGCAGGACACGCTGGCCACGATGACCACGTCCCCGCGGCTGAGCAGAGCCGACGTGGCAGCCAGCCGCAGTCTGTCTATCTCGTCGTTGATTTGGGCATCCTTCTCGATATAGGTGTCGGTACGAGGGATATATGCCTCTGGCTGGTAGTAGTCATAGTAGCTGACGAAGTACTCCACTGCGTTGTGGGGGAAGAAGTCCTTGAATTCGGCGAACAATTGCGCGGCGAGGGTCTTGTTGTGGGCAATGATCAAGGTAGGGCGTTGTGCGGCCTGGATGATGTTGGCCATGCAGAACGTCTTCCCAGTCCCCGTTGCGCCTAGAAGAGTCTGGTGCTTGTGGCCCTTCTCCAACCCCTCGATGAGTTTGGCGATGGCCTGCGGTTGATCTCCCGTAGGCTGGAAATCTGTCACCAGAGCGAAGTCCGGCATTCCCATGTCCCCCGCAGAAGTTCGACCTGGCTATACCCTTGCTCGCGAGTCCTGAAGATAGAACTTTAGTCCAAACCTATATTATACCACACGGTCGTGAGATTGTCCAGTTCGTTGACACGCTGAAGCCGCTAAGGTAGAATTTGCCCACCGCGAGTCCTGAGTAATAGTCGCAGGGAGGCAGAATTGAAGGCATCGTTAGTCGTGCATGGCGGCGCCTGGGACATCCCGCCAGAGCTGATCGAGGCTCACAGGTTGGGGTGTAAGGCGGCCGTTGTGGCAGGGTGGGAGGTTCTCTCCACGGGGGGGCATGCTCTAGATGCCATTGAGGCTGCCATCAGAGTGATGGAGGACGATCCGGCTCTCAATGCAGGTACAGGATCCGTCCTGAACCTGGAAGGAGAGGTACAGCTGGACGCGGGCCTCATGGAAGGCGCCAACCTCCAGGCGGGAGCAGTGGCTGCTCTTCGCACCATCAAGAATCCCATCACACTTGCCAGGCGCGTCTTGGAAAGTGAGTACGTGTTCATCGCTGGCGAAGGAGCTGTGTCGTTCGCCAGTGCGGCGGGCATTGAGGAGTGCCGCCCTGAGGAGCTCGTAGTGAATAGAGAGGTGAAGCGTTGGGAAGCGATGCGGGCGGATGCCGCCCTCGGCGTCCAGCGAGCTGATACCGTGGGGGCAGTGGCCATTGACCATCGGGGCAACATCGCGGCGGGCAACTCGACGGGCGGGCGCCCCTTCAAGCATCCAGGTCGCGTAGGCGACTCCCCTTTGGTCGGCTCCGGCTTCTACGCCGACAACGCTCTGGGCGGTGCCGCCTGCACGGGGCAGGGGGAAGGGATCATCAGGGTGGTGCTGGCCCACACGGCGGTCCAGTTGCTGGCCGAGAGGAAACGTGTGCAGGAAGCTGCCGAGCTGGCAGTGCAGATCGTGAAGGAGAGGGTGGGCGGCCGAGGTGGTGTGATCATGATGGATCGCAACGGCGACGTCGGCCGCGCGTTCAACACTGGGGCGATGGGCTACGCTTACATGAGTGAGGATCAAGACGAACCCATAGTCGGAGTCTGAGTACCACGGGGAAGAACCAGATTCGCTTGAGCTTGGGACGCAGAGCCAGCGTCTTGTTGAAGATGGAATAGGAGGCGACAGTGAAGATCATCGACCTGCGGAGTGATACGGTCACGAAGCCCACCCCAGCCATGCGTGAAGCGATGTACACGGCGGAGGTGGGCGATGACGTCTTGGGGGAGGATCCCACTGTCAACCGGCTGGAGGCACTGGCCGCGGAGAAGCTAGGCAAGGAAGCTGCCCTCTTCGTCGCTAGTGGCACCATGGGCAACTTGGTGTCCATCCTCACCCACTGTCGGCGTGGTGATGAAGTGATCATGGGTGATCGATCTCACACCTTCCTCTTTGAGGTGGGTGCAGCATCAGCCTTCGCGGGGGTGCAAGTTCACATCCTACCCAACGAGCGCAACGGCATGCTGGCCCCGGAGGCTGTGCAGGCTGCAATCCGAGGTAAGGACATTCATCTTCCGCCCACCAGGTTGGTTTGTGTGGAGAACACTCACAACCGCTGCGGCGGCTGTGCTCTGTCCCCCTCTCAGATGGATTCTATCTGCACTCCGGTGAGAGAGAGGGGCATCTCCGTGCACCTGGACGGTGCTCGCATCTTCAACGCCGCCGTAGCGCAGGGCGTCGATGTGAAGGAGTTGGCGCGGAACGCGGATTCTGTGATGTTCTGCCTGTCCAAGGGCTTGTCGGCCCCCGTAGGATCGCTGGTGGCAGGAAGCGAGGAGTTCATCCGTCGGGCACGCAAGAACCGCAAGATGGTGGGCGGCGGCATGAGGCAGGCGGGCATCATCGCCGCGGCGGGTATCGTAGCCTTGAACGAGATGGTGGATCGGCTGGTGGAGGATCACGCTAACGCTCGCTTGCTGGCGGAGGGGCTCAAAGAGATCAATGGACTGGACGTCGACCTGGACACAGTTCAGACCGATATCGTCATCTTCTCCTTGGTGACGGAGAGGAAGACGCCCTCCGAGGTGGTGAGTGCCTTGGCGGAAGATGGAGTGAAAGTGGGGTTCATCGGCAACCGGCAATTCAGAGCGGTCACTCACTACGGCATAGAGGAGGAGGACATACAGGTCGCCCTGGATGCCTTCCGACGAGTCATGGGGGGAAAGGCTTAGTCGTGGGCCGGAAGCGGGGAGGGCGCCGCCGGGGCGCATTGCTCACCGATGCGTATCTCGCTTTTGTCATCTTCGGCGCCGTGGGAGTGGGCACCTGGAGGCTGGACCAGTTGCTGCGCCTGACCTTGATGTGGCTGACCTTGTTGACTCTCACGCTGGTGTACGGTTCGGGGCGTAGAATCCAGGTGGCCTACAAGTTCTCCGACCTGGGTCGTGGTGTGGTGGCCGGCCTTCTCATCTCGCTACCGGTGGTTCTTCTGGCTCGAGACTTCTTGTACGCGACCTCGCAGCGCCTCTTCCCAATGAATACGCCTTTGACCCTCTTTTGGGGACTGGTGCTGATCATGCCAGTGGTTGAGGCGTTGTATTTCCGTGGCTTCCTGCAGAGGGAGAAGGGACTCCTGTCGGCGGTGCTTCTGTATGCGGGGACGGCGGCGCTCTACCTTCTGCCGTCCACTGTGGGGGAGTACTTGCCCATCCTGGCAGCATTCGTGGCGGCCATGGGCTTGCTGGGCTTCGTCTACGCGTATCTGTACTCGATGTACGGGTTCGCGGCGAGCCTGGCGTGCCAGGCCACCGTGCAGTTTGTCCTCTTCATCCTTCCTCTATTGCCATCCGAGTTGGGTCGGTTGCCAATCTGACCACGAAAGCGATTCTCCCGGTTGTCTTCTGCGATCTCCTCGGCCCGCGCTGACCGGTAGCTGTCTTGCGACCTTGCTGTGGAAGATGGTGGCTTAGGGAACCAGCGGGAGGTAGGTCCTGTGGGGTCCTCCCGAGGCACGGCCCAGGCTCACCTCGTCCATATACACGACGAAGTCCTGGGCGTTCTCCCGATGGTAGTTGAAGGAGATCCAGACGGAACCGGTGTAGGACGAGAGATCGAGCCACGCGTGAGTCCACTCGTCGACTGGCTGGACGGTGAGGAGAAGATCGTAGGTCCAGGGGTCGCCCTGATAGACGCCCACCTCAAAGAAATCGTCGCCGTCGCCCCCTGTGGACGGCGTCCGATACCAGAAGGATAAGGTGGGCAGGTACATGGTGGGTGTGATGTAGACCGTCTGGGTTATGCCGCAATCGCCGCTGATAAGCATGTCCTCGCCGAGCGCCAAGGAGTAGTTGCCGCTCCGAACGACATCGTCCACCGCCACTGGGGCGGCTGCGCTGCCAGTCACCGTTTCCCAGCTATTCAGCCCGTCCTCGAAGTCGCCGTTGGAAATGACGTCATCCTGCGGCCGGACTGTGAAGTCTAGCTCCACCACCGGTTCGTACAGTTCCAGGCCTCGAACCTCGGGCGGCGAGTTGTAGCCGTCGCAAGTCACGAACACGTCGTATGTACCTCCGACGGGTGGAACCAGGTGATACTGTCCACCGCTCGCCGTGTTGCCCGCGACGCCCGTACCGACTAGTGTAACCGTACCGTCGAGCATACGGATATCCCGATTGTCGCGCATGTACCCCTGGACGCCTCC
>CAZNMJ010000220.1:0-5753 GCA_964573815.1 uncultured Anaerolineales bacterium | reverse complement strand
CAGCGGGCTTGCTGCACCTGATGGATACGCCACCCTTCGACTTCGCTTAGGCCAGGTTCTGCGCTGGACGGGAGTGTAAGCGCAACACCCTCCCGCAGGTTCGGAACCTGCGGGAGGTTTGATTGATTGTGGGGGGCGTCCCTTTCCGCGGTGGCCCTTCTTTTCCCTGTCCCCGTGGTCGTAGTTGGCAATAGCAGTAGCAAGTGGGGCCGCGCTAGCCTGGCCTAGCATAAAGGGAACAAGGCCCGGGCGTTAGAGGGACGCAGCGTTGCAGCAGATGGCAGCATGGGCGGCTGAAGTCTATTCGTACCTCAGGGCCTCCACGGGATCCAGCCGGGCTGCCCGGGCAGCCGGGTATAGCCCCGCCAGCAAGCCCACCACGGTGGCGAAGGCCAGCGCCAAGGCCACCAACCACCAGGTGACCACGAGGAACGTGCCCTCCACAGGAACCTCTTGCCAGCGCAGCAGCGCCAGGATGAGCCGGTTGAGCCCCAGGCCCAGGAGCCAGCCGCCGATGGTGCCCGCCACACCACCCACCAGGCCGATGAAGCTGGCCTCCGCCATGAACAGGGCGCGGATGTCGCCTGGCGATGCTCCGATAGCCTTGAGGATGCCGATCTCCTTGGTGCGCTCGTAGACGGACATGACCATGGTGTTGGCGATGCCTATGGACGCCACGAACAGGGCCAAGCCCCCCACCGAACCCAACATGATCTCCAGTACGGTCATGGACCTGTTGATCATGTCCAGTATGGTCCGCAGCGATTCGACCTCGAAGCCCCTCCTCTGGAGTTGCTCCAGGATCTGCGTGGCGTCGTTCAGAGAGGCAGCTTTGATGGTCAGCGTATCGTAGCCTTCGTGCTCCAGGATGTCGGGGTCGTTGTACCACCAGCCCTTCAAGGCCAGTGAGTCCTCCAGCCCGATGTTCGCCCCGAAGTAGTCGCTCTCCACAATCCCTGTGACGCGGAAGGGAAAGGCCTGTGTGTCGCCCCTCGGTGCCTGCAGCACCAGAAACACCTCCTGTCCGATGAGGCTTTCAAACTCTGCCTGCTCTTCGTATCCCAGCGCTTCCAGCGCTTGAGCCCCCAGGACGACCTCCCCTTGCGCCTCACGGACCAGTTCCTCCCCCGCCAGCATCTCCGGTGGCTTGGTGAAGGGATCGCTCATCTCCCACTTGTACCGGCCTGACTGCACACGCACCGGCAGCCTGGCCTCTCCAATCTCCAGGTAGATCTTCGCGCCCCACGGCACCAGCACCCGAGGCCACACTTCCACCACGTCATCCCGAGCCTGCATCTCCTCCACAAGGGCAGGGGTGATGAGCACCGTCCGCTTGGGTTCGGCGAAAGGGGTGTACGGTGAAAGCTCCTCAGTGACAGGATAAACAACCAACGTCTCCAGGCCTGCGCTCTTGAACTGCCGGATGATCTCCTGCTGCACACCGATGCCGATGGAGAGCATGGTCACGATGGTGAGGATGCCCACGGTCACGCCGATGGCACTGAGGATCGTGCGCACCGGGTGCCGTCCCAGATTTCCGAAAGAGGTCCTCGCCAGGTCACTGAGGGTCATTCTTCCACCTGTCCATCCCGGAGCCGAATCGTGCGCTCGGCGAAGGCAGCGATTTCCGGGTCGTGAGTAACCACCAACACCGTCACGCCCCGCTCCTGGTTCAGTTCCTTGAGAAGGCCCATGATCTCTGCGCCGGTGGCTGTATCCAGATTGCCCGTGGGCTCGTCGGCCAGGATGAGGGAGGGTTCACCCACCATGGCCCGGGCGATGGCCACCCGCTGCTGCTCGCCGCCGCTCAGCTGGGTGGGACGATGCGCCAGGCGCGGCCCCAGCCCCACCCTTTCCAGCTGCACGCGCGCTCGCTGGCGCCGTTCCTTCTCCGGGACGCCGCTGAACATCAAGGGCAAGGCCACGTTCTCCTCAGCGGTCAACCGGGGCAAAAGGTTAAACGTTTGGAAGACGAATCCCACGTGCTCGCGGCGATGCCGCGTCAGTGTGCGCTCATCGCTGGCGCCCAGTTCGACGCCGTCGATCCACACTTCACCGCGGGTGGGGCGATCCAGCCCACCGATGAGATTGAGCAAAGTAGACTTGCCGGAACCCGACGGCCCGACCAGGGCCACGAACTCCCCCCGCTCGAGGGTCAGATCCACATCCCGTAGCGCATCCACGACGGCATTGCCCATCTTGTAGCGGCGGCCCAGTCCCACCGTGCGCACGACGATGTCCATCAACGCTTTCCTCACGCTTCCAGCAAACAGGAATGAACGCTGGCCAGTCCTCACGCCAGCGTTCATCCGCGGCCTATTTGGCTATTGCAACGATTCAGCTACTTTGAGAACTTCGTCCTCACCGATCTGACCAGCCACAGTGATGGTAATCCCGTTCTCAGTCCAGGTCAAGAGACTTGTTCCGAGGGTGGCGCTCGTGGTCAAGCTCGCGGGCTGACCACGCACGGTGACCTCTGTAGTCTTCCCCAGGGGGGGGTCCTCCGGCCCCGGAGACGGACCCTGCATGATGGTGAAGGAGGTCATCGAGTGGTCGTAGTGGAGAACGATGGTCTCGTCCACCGCGAACACGTTGATCAGCGTCGCCCCGCCGGGCACGTACGTGGGCACCATCAGGAACTCGGCTTGCGCCTTGGCTTCGTCGAGAGTGAGCGGAACGAAGTCCCAGTACTCGATCCTGGTGACCTCCGCACCTTCAGGCGCCTCGAACTCGAAGATGCTGTCCGGCAAACCCGTGTTCAGCTCGTACGACCGCACGCGCATCCAGCCCTCACCCGCGGCCCCGGCGCTGAAATGCGCCTGCAACACAACCCACCGCTCCTGGTCGACCCACAGAGTGGTGGTGCTCCCCGCAGGCAGAAGGGTCTCCTCGCCTTCCCTGGGGGTGAACTCCAGTTTGTAGGTCGGCGTGCCTGCCACGTCCTCCTCGCCCACCAGCCTTACGTCGCTGGTATCCAGCACCCGCTCGAGTATCTCGTCCATGAACTGCACGATCTCACGAGGACTCGATGGCTCATCAACGCCGACCTCGCCAACCCTCACACGATGGTCCTCTGGGAGGTACACCCACACCTGCTCCCCGTCGGCGACCATGACAGCCCCTGCAAACTCAGCGTCACTGGACTCCACCATCTCGATGCGGGTCTTGTTGGGCCTTTTCTCCCACACCTCGACCACCATCTCCGCGTCCGCCCCTAGATTGTGGACGGCCAGCTCCACCACACCATGGGCATCCTCGGTGCTGGCCTCGATCTCCCGCATCTTGGCTACGATCTCCTCGACGGTCGGCTGATTCTGGCATCCGCCGACGACCAAGGCGATGATGGACAACATACTCAGCACAACCAGCAGCCTCTTGCTCATCTGTCGCTCCTTTCCACTTCCATCATCTGGGGAAGGCTTCTGCCCACGGTGGTGCAGAGACCTTGTCCCTCACGAGCGATCATAGCATACCACAGAACTGTTGTCTGACGGCTAACGATCCATTACCGAGATGTGAACGATTGTTACACAGGAAGGGTAAACCAGACGCGCGTTCCCTCACCTAGCTTGCTCTCGATGCCCATCCGGCCGCCGTGAGCCTCGACGATAGCCACGGAAATCGCCAGCCCAAGGCCTGTTCCGCCCCCTTGGCCTCGATAGTAGGGTTCGAAGGCTTTCTGTACTTCCTCCTGGCTCATTCCCCGCCCCGAATCCTGCACACCGACCTCGATCTCCTCACCCCTCCGAGCCACACTGAGGGTCACCTCACCCCCGTGGGGCGTGAACTTGAGGGCATTGTCCAGCAGGTTGATGATCACGCGCTGGAGACGATCGCGGTCACCTGACACGGGCGGCAGGTCGGCAGGGATGTCCGCCTCCATGGTCACACCACGGTGACGAGCCCTCGCCTCGCTCAGGCTGACTGCGCTCGCGGCGACCTCGCCGACGTCGACCAGGCTGCGGTTCAACTCCAACCGCCCCCCCTCCCAGCGCGAGAAGTCCAGCAGTTGATTCACCAGACGGATGAGTCGGTCGGTCTCATGCTCGGCGGTCTCCAGGGATGATCGTTGGTCCTCTTGAGCAGTGTCAACCAGATTGACCAGTAACCCCTTCATGGCGGTCAACGGTGTCCGCAGGTCGTGGGACATCTCGCTGATGAACTGCATCCTGGCGGCCTCCAGGCTCTTCAGGCGTCCGGCCATCTGATTGATACCCTGCGCCAAACGCCCAATCTCATTTGACGGGTAATCGGCCAGGCGCACGTCCAAATCGCCTGCGGCAATACGTTGGGTAGCGCGTTCCACGTCCAGGATGGGCCTGCTCAACTGGCGGGCCAGCAGAAGGCTGACCAGCAGCGAAACTACGACGGCGACGACGATGACGGACGCCAGAATCCGCTGCAAGGTGGTCAAGAACTGCTCGATGGGTAGAGTAGACCTGGAGACCTCCACGACGCCGATGGCTCGCTCACCGACAACCACCGGTCGCGCCTCGTAGCGACGCTGGGGCAGGTCGAGACTGGGCCTGGTGAATATCGTCGGGCTGCGGTAGCGAAGCTCCATCAGTGCTTCATGGCTGGGCTGGGGACCTATGTCCTGAGTGGCGGCCAACAGCGCTCCGTTGCTGGCGGCGAAGAAGCGCACGTTGAGGTCGCTCTGAGGCGCGAAGAGCGTAACGACAGTGGGCGCCAGGCTGGCGAGCCCACCCTCATCGGAGGCCCAATGGGCCGCGTACGTAGCGTAGAAATCGGCCTGAGCGCTGAGCTCCGCATCCAGCCGCTCATCCAGGTAGAAGGAGGTGAAGGCGTAGACGGCCACGCTAAGGACCACGACGATGATCAGAGTAGTGAAGAGGAAAGCTGCGGTCAGGCGCCAGGTCAGGCTTCGCCAGCGTCGTGGTGCTGATTCCGTCACCTTGGCTCCCTAGATATCTTCGGCCAGACGGTAGCCCACGCCCCATTCGGTGAGGATGACTTCGGTGTCGGGGTCAACGTCGGACAGCTTGGCGCGCAGGCGGCGGACGTGCACGTCCACAGTGCGCTGGTCGATGTAGGTTTCGTGGCCCCATACGTGGGACAGGAGAGCCTCGCGGGAGAACACCTGACCCGGATGCCGCGACAGGAAGTACAGCAACTGATATTCCTTGGGACGAAGGTCCAATGGCTGGCTGCGGAACCAGGCTCGGTGCCGTGAATCGTCGAAACGCAACCCTTCATGCTCCTCCGTGGGCTGCACTTCAGCCTCCAGACGCTGTGCCTTGGCTTCCAGCGCCTTGAACTCACTCTGGCGGCGCAGCACGGCCCTGATGCGAGCGCTCAACTCGCGGGGGTTGAAAGGTTTGACCAGATAGTCGTCGGCCCCCATTTCCAGGCCCACGATCTTGTCCACGTCCTCGTCTCTTGCCGTGAGCACGATAACAGGTACTGTGTCGCCCCTGCCTCGCAGACGGCGCAACACCTCCAGGCCCTCGATGCCGGGTAGCATCAGGTCGAGGACGATCAGGTCCGCTCTGTCGGCCTCCATGTGAGCGAGGGCCTCTTCGCCGCTGGCAGCTGTGCCCACAACGAATCCTTCGCGTTCCAGGCGCTCTCGCACCACCGTCACGATCACTGGCTCGTCATCCACCACCAGGATGTGGTCCACTCCCGCTCCTCGACTCAGTTATGCAGCCTGAAGGCCGCTGCTTCTTCCATGCAAGCTGTGGCCTTTAGGCCACAGTGCCACAAACCACCTCACGGAGACTAGAGGGCTG
>CAZNMJ010000219.1:0-5795 GCA_964573815.1 uncultured Anaerolineales bacterium | reverse complement strand
AGGACAAAGGTGATCAGGGGGGTGAAGAGGAAGATGTGCAGCAGCGATATGCCGCCTCCCAGGGCCAGGCTGATGAGGTAGTTCACCACACTGCCGATGGTCAGCACCAGGATGGAGATTAGAAAGCCTTGCGCCAAGGCCCGGTAACTGCGCCTATAGGCTGACAGTGCGGTCGACAACCTATCGTAGAGGGGGGCCAGGGAAGAGAGTAGACCCAGATGGAAGAGACGGCCTACCTGGGCGCGCACTCGACCGCTGAGCAGGACGGCGAAGACCCCACACAGGCCCAGCAGAGCTATCGCGGCGAGCAGGGCGACCTCCCACAGCGCAACCTGCCCGGCGGAGTACACTACCAGCAGCGCCATCACCACGGCCACGAAGACGAAAGCGATGAGGCCCACCATGCGATCCACCAGAACCGAGATGGCGGCCTCCGCAGGAAGCCGAGTTTCACGGGCAAGATCGTAGCCACGTACCAGGTCTCCCCCTACGTTGGTGGGCAGAAAATTGCCAAAGAAGAGGCCGACGAAGGTGTAGGAGAGCAGATTGCCAAGAGGAACCCGAATCTCCTGGGCTCCAAGGAGTATCCGCCATTTGACGGCGCCTACCGTAATCGCCCCGAAGTACAGGCCCAGCGCTATGAGCAGGTATAAGTAATTGGTCGAGGCTGAGCGCATCGCCTCGACCACTTGCTGTAAGCCCACACGGCTCAACAGATACGCGATCAGCCCCAGGCTGACCACGATCTTCAGGGCAGTGATCAACTTGTCTCGCAAGCTACTTCTCCGATGATGCCTTCACCGACTTCTCGGTGGCTTGCACCCTGGCTTCGTCCACCTCCTTGGTCGTCCAGGCCATGTCCCAGACAACGTGTCTGTCTCCTTTGACGTAGTAATCGTAACTGCCCAAGATGCGGGAGTAGATTTCGATGGCGGCCAGGGCGGTCAGCACGTAGAACAAGCGTGCAGTGTGACTCGTAGCCCGCCAGATCTCTGTGAATGCCAGGCGCACTACCCGCACGTTGTCCAGGCTGGAGACGCGGTAGCCGTACTTGCGTTTCAGGTGTAGATGCCCGGCATAGTTCCTGCGCCTCTGTCGCACGAAGTCGCTGAAGGTCTCGGGGCCCATGTTGTACACCATGGCGTCGGGCGCATATCGCACCTGCAAGCCACGTTCGATCATTAGCGCCTCGACGAAGGCCTCGTCCATGGCCACATCGGGCGGTATCTCGTCGAACACCTTGCGAAAGGCGATCATCTCTCCCAGTCGTGGGATCTCCAGGCATAGCGAGTGCTCCAGAGTAAGCCGCAAGTGGGAGAGGTAGCCCACGACTTGGTCAGGGACGTTCACCGGCACCTTGTGGGCCCCGGTCATGCCCACCTGAGGGTCGCGGAACATCTTGACCAGGCTCTCCACGCTATCCTCGCCGGGCAAGGTGTCGCCGCTTTCGAGGACGCAGATTTCCTCTTGAGCATGCTTGAGGAAGAGATTGACCGCGGAGACCTTGCCTTCGCGCTCTTCCTGAACGAGCAGCTTGATGCGCGGTTCCCTGGCCTCGAAGTCTCCTACTATGTCGCAGGTGTTGTCGGTGCAACCGCTGGCGACCACGATGATCTCGGTGATCTCCACCTCATCCAGTTGCTGGGTCAGCATCGCGTCGAGGAGCCTGGCGATGTTGGCCTCCTCGTTGTGGGCTGTGATGCCCACGCTGCAGCGCATCTTGTCAGTCTGACTCACGGATGCCTCTCAGAAGTAGCGTCGCCGCAATGTGCGCTAGCTCACAACACAGGATCGTCACGAACTCACCACCGTTTTCCAGGCGATACGGACGGTGCGGGGCAGTTCCAGCCAGGTTCGCTTGCGCAACAGGGTGTGGGCTACCCGACTGGGCCTCAGGTAGAAACGGCGATACGCTTCCTGCCACTTGCGCTCCACTAACTCCGCTGGCATCTCGTCTGTCTCGAACTGGGCTTTGTTTTCGAAGAAGGCGAACTCACCCCAGTCTTTCACCAGTAGCCTTCCGCTTTCCACCACCTGTTTGTACATCTCCGTGCCCGGGAAGGGGGTGGCCATGGAGAAGTTGGCCACCACAGGGTCCAGTTCGCAGGCGAAATGGATGGTATCCTCCATCGTCTCTTCCGTTTCGCCTGGAAGCCCGATGATGAAGAAGCCGATGGTCTCCATCCCTACCGCCTTCGCCGCCTTGAAGGCGGCGCGCACTTGATCCAAAGTCAGGCGCTTGCCTATCACGGTGTCCAGGATTCGCTGGTTCCCGCTTTCTACACCAAAGGCGGTGCGAATGCAGCCTGCCTCACGCATCCTGCCCAGCAGTTCTTCGTCCACGAGGTTGGCACGGATGCCGTTGATCATGATCCAGGGCACGTGATTCAGCCCCTCGGCGATGATCAGATCACAGATGTCCAACACTCGCTGACGATCTATGTTGAAGGAGTCGTCGAGGACGCCTATCTCCTTTGCGCCCAGGTCTCTGACCAGCCAACGCCACTCGGAGACCACATTCTCTGGCGATCGTGCACGCCATTTGCGGGGAAGAATCTGTGAGCAATAGGTGCAACGGTAGGGGCAGCCCCGAGAAGTGAGGATAGGATAACTCGCCCCTTCGACGTCGTCGAGAGTGGGCTGCAGATTGGTGTAACCGTCCATCCTGAACAGATGATAGGCGGGGAAGGGCAACGAATCGACATCGTCAATCACAGGCCGGTCAGGATTGCTGACGACTTGCCCATCGCGCTGATAGGTGATGCCCTCGACTCCCTCCAGAGATTCGCCCTTCTCCAAATGTCCGCACAGATCTACCCACGTGAGTTCCCCTTCACCCCGTACCACAACGTCTACTTCCGGCCTTTCCACCGACTCAGCAGCCAGAAATGTGGGGTGTGGGCCTCCAAGAACGATGGTGACCTGTGTCATCTGCTTCAGTTCCTGGGCCACCTGCCAAGCGCTCTCGATCTGGATGGTATTGGCGGTGATGCCGACTACGTTAGGGGGGTACTCCTTGAGGAGTTGCTGCAGCGGAGTGTCCTCCACCTCCATGTCCAGCACGCGGGCGGTATCGCCGCGCCTCTCGGACATGGCAGCAAGATAGGCCAGTCCCAGGGGGGGACTGGTTCTCACATCTATGGGCAAGTTGACTTTGGGGTTGATCAGCAGGACTTTCAAAGGATTCTCCTCGCCACCATGAGGGAGCAGGTACGTCCATTATATCAAAGTCGTCGCCAAAGTGGTAACCTTGTCATGCCTGTGGTGTCTATACGGAACGGGCCTTGGCCAAGGCCCGCCGGGCTATCCTATCGATGGGAATGGTCACGAGAGGGATAACGAGGCACAACAACGCTGCCGCTGCCAACTGCGCCAGTGCAGAGACTTGTAGGAAGGCGAAAAGGGGATCGGGGATGTACCACGTCAACTCAGCCCCATTGACAACAAAGCCCGCTGTCAGGGGGAGGGCCAGCAGCAATGCCAGGATGAGGGCGAAGCTGTAGTATGTGGCGGCTACTTCCAGTGGTGGTTTCCTTCGCCCCCGCCACACTGCCCAGGCGACGATCCATAGACCCGGTATCAAAGCTGTACCCA
This sequence comes from uncultured Anaerolineales bacterium, assembly GCA_964573815.1. GTDB lineage: Bacteria > Chloroflexota > Anaerolineae > UBA7937 > B3-Chlor > CAYGAW01. The sequence goes on along the minus strand of CAZNMJ010000219.1, from coordinate 2,201 downwards.
TCCGTGTGAGGGTATCGGCCATGAAGGCGTCCCAGTCGCCCATGCCACTGAATGAGTAAGGATACCCTCCCCAGACGTAGAGCAGATTGTAGATCACGACGGTGGCCAGTGCAGAAACGAGCAGCACGGCCGTCACCTTGCTCCAGCGGCGCCAGAGGAGGTACGCGGCAAGCCCGATGGGCAGCAGGGCCAGGGGCAACCGGCGCTGTTGCTCCGTCCTGATCCGCGAGGCGCGACCACTTATCATCTCCTCGTCGGCGCCTCGCACCGCGAATTCAGCCAGCCGGCGAGCGCTTCCGTAGTTCCGCACCAGCAGGGAGCTGTAAGCTATCTCGGCGTCGCCCTTGGCCGCCTCACCCAAGGGTTCCTGGCCGATGCTCTCCAGATAGAGGTCGGCCAGTTCCACTCGCTGTCGCGCCCAGGATACCCACTTCTCCGTGCTCTCTGCTTCGTCCAAGAGCAAGGCGTCGAATAGAATCTCTCCCTGCGCGGCGCTGGGCACGGCCAGTCCCAGCAGCGCGGAGATGGTAGGGGCTATGTCGGCTTCGCCTATCTGTTCGTAATCCCCTGGTGTCACACGACCCCCAACCATGACAAAGGGCGTGAAGAGGACTTCGCCCTCTCCTCCCCCGTGGCCCCCACTGTCGAGATACCCATGATCGGAGGTTATTATGAGGACGTGCCTGGTCAGGCTCATGTGCTGTGCGATTTCTTGGGCGTGAGAGTCGGCGCGGCGGACTGCGGCGCGATACTCCGGGCTATTTGCGCCGAAGGTCCGGGCGGCACGGTCCACGTCGGTGAGATGGACGAGGAGAAAGTTGGGTCGCAAGCTGTCCATGAGGTGCAGGGCGGCGTCCACGACAAGATCGTCGGCTTCGGCACCAGCCTCCGGCACGAAGAGACTTCCGTCCAATAGCCGGGCAGGGATCATGCTCTCCCACCAGTGAAGGCCGACCAGCGCGGTGGTGAGATCAGCTCGTTTCGCCTCCGTAAAAAGGTCGTCTACGGTGAAGAAACGTAGCTCCTCAGCAGGAAGATCCAGCAGCGGAGCATCGTTGATCTCCGGTCCTGCGCCGCTAACAATGGTTGTCCACGCGGTCTGCGTGTGAGATGGGAAGTAGCCCCGGCATGGGGCGTCGAGCCCTTGCTCGCGGAGGCTGTTGAGAAACGGCATCTGGAAAGACGCATCGTATCTCAACCCGCTGATCACGATCAGTACCACCTGTTGCACAAGGGGACTACTCGGTCCTTCCAAGCTGGGTTGACCTCGTAGGACCGAGCGGTGGCTGAGTATGGAGTCTCGCATGCGGACCAGCCACAGGTTGGAGCCAAACAGTATGACCACCAATAGAGCGATCCTGACGAGGAACGCGGTGTATCTTCTAAGAGTGACGGGCATGTGGTGTTACCTTTCGGATGTTTCTGGAGCTCGGTAGCCGTGCCCCTCCGCCTACTGTATAATAGGCTCCGGTGAGGGCGTCGCAGTGAAGATCAAGTCCTTCGATGTTCTATTGCTTTTCGTCTTGGTCATCGCCCGGGTGAGGATAGACACCTTGGCGGATCGCCTGGTGGCTCCCCGAAGGCTAGAGCTGATCCAGCGTATCCCTGTCCTTGGTTCGCTTCTCCCGCAGAGGAGCCTGGAACTGCTCCACCACTGGATGACCGATCCCATCAGCTTGCTCTTGATCAGCATCACTTTCGGCCTGCTGATCCTTTATATCTTCTTCGACCTCTGGCCACGGATCGGAGACGAGCGGCGGTACCACGCCAAGCTGGCGATAGTGCTCTCCATCGTCTTCGCCACAGTGGTAGCGCTGTCGGCCTTCTCCGTTCTCTTGCGCCATGTGACAGGGCCAGCTAGCTTCTGCCACGATGGCGGTGTCATCCAGACCGAGGAGACGATCAAGTACTTGCTGTCTGGCAAGAACCCGTACGTCGAAGACTACGTGGATACCCCCATGGCCGAATGGGGTATCGAGTATCGAACCGCCCTGTATCATTATCCGTATCTGCCTTGGACTTCTCTCTTCTCGGCACCTTTCTATCTGCTGAGCCAGACCGCCGTGGGCTGGTACGATCAGCGCTTGGTCTACCTGCTACTCTTCATCGCTGTGCTATTCCTGGCACCGCGATTGGTGAAGGAGCGCAACCAGCGGCTCTGTCTGGTGATGGTTCTCGGTCTGAACCCTATCATGGGCAGC
>CAZNMJ010000218.1:0-5854 GCA_964573815.1 uncultured Anaerolineales bacterium | reverse complement strand
GGGAAGTCTTGGAGCGTCCGGGTCTCGAAGTAATGTATCATGAGCTCTCGGATCAACGGAGCACGTATGTCATCACCGGTCTCAACTAGCCACATGCAGTCAGAGCCCTGTACCGCAACATCTTCGGGGAGACATGAGCTACTCTAGACAAACCCTCGCTCTAGATGGAGGTAGCGTCGCTCAAGGGATGAGAGATTGATGTCGACCTGCGATGTGACAGTGCGCGACATCTACGTGGCAAGGCGGAGGATCGCCCCCACAGTTAGAAGGACTCCTTTGATCGCATCGCCCTTGCTAGGGGAGCACATTGGGGCGCCTGTCTACTTGAAGCTGGAGAACATCCAGGAGACGGGTGCTTTTAAGCTTAGGGGTGCAGCGAACAAGATACTCAGCCTCACGGCGGATGAGAAGGAACGAGGGGTCATCGCCTTCTCCAGCGGGAACCATGGCTTGGCCGTCACAACCGTGGCCAGACAATTGGACATCAATGCCGTGATCTGCATCTCGGAACGGGTTCCGAGCACCAAGGTAGATGCTATCAAACGTCTTGACGCCGAGGTTGTGCTGTACGGCAAGAGTCAAGACGAAGCCGAGGAGCATTCGTTTCGGATACAAGAGGAGCGAGGATTGACCATGATTCCTCCTTCCGACGATCCCTTTGTCATCGCGGGACAGGGTACGATCGGCTTGGAGTTGCTGGAGGACCTCCCCGAGATCGATACGGTGATCGTGCCCCTCTCAGGTGGTGGGCTGATATCGGGTATCGCGCTGGCCTTGAAATCCGCGGACCGTGCGATTCGCGTGATCGGCGTTTCTATGGAACGTGCACCGGTCATGTACCACAGCCTGAGGGCCGGCAAGCCCGTAAAGATGGAGGAGGAGGAGACGATGGCCGACGGCCTAGTAGGTGGTATCGGTCTGGACAATCGATACACCTTTCGCATGGTGCAGGAATATGTTGACGATACGGTATTGGTATCGGAGGAGGAGATAGCGAGGGCTATGGTTCTTGCTTTGGAGGAGCATCATCTTGTTGTGGAGGGGGCTGGGGCGGTAGGTATAGCAGCCCTTCTGTACGGGCGGGTGAGAGACATTGGGCGCAATGTCTTGGTGGTTATTAGTGGAGGCAATGTAGATCTCCCGTTGCTGTTGGAGATCGCTCATAGTCGAGGTAGTAGGCATGACAGCGCCTGGCTAGCGCCGCGCAGAAAGTAGCGCGACTAGCTATTTCGACGAAGCATCCAGGCGCCTGGACCAATTCGTCCAGAGGAAGACGAAGCTCGCCGATATTCGTGGCACGGAGAAGTCGGTAGCCGACTGTGAGTAACTGCTCTGCGTGAAGCCCCGCTTCCCTGTCCGAAGGATATTGGGATATCAGCACCAGAGACAGAAGAGGTGTCCGATGCCAATGATTAGAGAACTCGAAGGTACGTGGCGCTCTGAGGGCTACAACAAGATTCTGGACATTTCTGCGGATGGCTTCGTTATGTATGACGTTAGCAAAGTGAGCTGCAGCGAAGTGCAAACGGGCTCATTGAGTGATTTCGAGAGCCGCTTTGATCGCTTTGAGCGTCAACACGAAGATCGATTCACAATGTTCCGCAGAGGAGGGATTACCCGCTACGCATTTGTGAGACAGACGAGTTTGCCCCAGCATTGTCAAGATGGCGGCACCGCCAGAGTGAACGGTCCGCAACTGAACTTTGAGGTGTTCTGGCACTATTTCGACGAAAACTACGCATTTTTCCATCTCCGCAATGTGGATTGGAACCAGGTCTACAATACCTACCGCCCTCAGGTGAACTCCAAGACCACCGATGACGAACTGCTTGAGATCTTTTCGGGAGTACTCGGCTCTCTTGACGATCTCCATGTCAGTCTAACTGCTGGTGATCGGGTGATCGAAAGTGCAAAGCCCCATGCCTTGCTCAGGCACTGGCAACAGGAGTTTGAGATCCAAGGAGAAGACGAACTGTACCTTGCTGGTTTTGGAAGGCTGTATCCGGTGATTGCGAAAGTTCTCTTGAATGGCGACAGTAAGCAGGCCGCAAACAACCTAGTATTATGGGGGAGGATCGAGCCAAACATAGGCTATCTCAACATCCTTGGAATGTCTGGTTATGCAGGGCCCGATGCGCCGCTGGTAGATGATTTGGGCGTCCTGGAGAAGGCGATGGACCAGGTCATGGAGGACTTCAGGGATGTCGATGCGCTGGTGGTTGACGTCCGCTTCAACCCGGGAGGCGAGGACGCTGCATCGCTGCTGATCGCCAATCGCTTTGCCGACGAAAAGCGCTTGGCATTCACTAAGAAGGCCGTTCATGGTGATACATTCACCGAAACGCAAGAGATCTACGTCTATCCCGAAGGTGACTTCCGGTTCACGGGGCCAACTGTCCTCTTAACCAGTGATGCTACCATAAGTGCCGCTGAGATCTTCACCCTCTGCATGATGGTTTATCCTCATGTCACTCGCGCTGGCGAGAGCACGCAGGGCGTACTGTCCGATGTTTTGGGCAGGCAACTGCCGAATGGTTGGAAGGTGGGCATCTCCAACGAGGTATACACAGCTGCTGATGGAAACTGCTATGAAGGCATCGGCATCCCCGTGGACGTCGAACTGCCGGTATTCATTCCGGACTATCTCTACAGCGGCTTAGAAATGGCTGTTCACAAGGCGGTCTTTCTGATCAAAGATGCTCTCATCGATTCGGGGAAGCTCGAACGGCCCAGCCTCGATGAGTTCATTAGGATCACGATGGAAAAGGGTCATCTTCCAGGTCTTGCTGCTTGCGTCGTCAAGAACAACGACATCGCGTGGTCAGAAGGGTACGGGTGGGCGGATATCGAGCAGCAGATCCCAATGAGTCCCGATACGCTGATGAACATCGGGTCCATCTCGAAGACCGTCACAGCCACCGCCATCATGCAGCTTTGGGAGGAGGGGAGATTCCGGTTGGATGACAACATCAACAGCCATCTTCCATTTACAGTGAGGAATCCCTTCCACCCGAGCGAGCCCATCACTTTCAGGCAACTGCTTACCCATACGTCCTCCCTGGACGACGGTCCTTCCTACCGCCAAAGTTACTCCTGCGGGGATCCCAAGATCTCTCTGCGAACCTGGGTCGAAGAATACCTGACGCCTGGTGGAGCCCACTACGATGAGGCGGGGAACTTCCACGATTGGAAGCCGGGAGAGGAGTTTGACTACTGCAACGTAGCCTTTGGCTTGCTTGGCTATCTTGTTGAAGCCATGTCTGGGTCCTCATTTGGCGATTACTGTAGAGCCAACATATTTGAGCCGTTGGGCATGAAAGAGACATCCTGGTACCTTGCCAATCTGAACACCGCGAAACACGCAGTGCCCTACACGTACGTATCGAACGGCGAAATGCGGGGCAGACTTGTGCAAGAAGATGGGGAGGCGCGAGGAGCCCCAATAGGGGAGGGATACCTCCGCAATTGCTTGTACAGTTTCCCCAATCTCCCCGATGGCTTGTTGCGCACAAGTGTCCATCAGCTGGCTCATTTCCTGAGGACCTACATCAATAACGGTTCCTACGAAGACAGGCGACTGTTACAGGAGACGACGGTTCGGCGAATCCTGACAAGTCAACTTGATCAGTCTATGCTGCCCGATGAGGGCAGAGGCCTAGGATTGGCGTGGTACCACTGGGGGGCAGACAGCTGTGACTTGCGTTGGGGACACACTGGTGGTGACCCCGGTATCACGACTCGGATGCTGTTCCGCCCTGCCGATGGGGTGGGTGTGATTGTGTTTACAAACAGCGGTCAGGGATGGGGAGTGGAGGAGATCGCCAAGCGCCTCTTGCAGGAAGCGGCGATTTTGTAGCCGAGCGAGTCTTGCAAAGACAGCAGTATGTTCCTGACCACAACAGTTGTCAGCTTCAGTGGCTGTGGGAGTAGCTCTACAAGGTCATCTGAGAACAACCATCGTGTGCTTGAACGGTAGCTGCCTCAAACAGAAAAGCGTGACGCTCAATGGCGTGGTAGACGGCGCCAAGTGGCATCGTGGCGACTGCCATGGTAGACTTGTGGCGCACTCGCCTCCCACGTAACGAGCATCGTACGCTGCGACAGTCCGGATGGGAAAGGAGGTGAGGACACGCTTTGACACCCCGGCACGGTATCGGCACGAGCTTCGAGAATGATCACAAACTGAAGGAGGAATACAATGTTTAGGAATATGCGATGGTTCACGATCCCCAGCGTGCTGGTGACAGTGGCTCTTGTGCTGGGGGCCTGCGGGACGCCGACACCGGTGCCCGAGGAGCCAACGCTACTGCCGGAGGAGCCAACGCCACTGCCGGAGGAGCCAACGCCAGCCGAAGCCGAGCCGGTCACCATGTACATCGGTGAGACGGACATCTTTGACACCATCAACTCGCTCACCGGCTGGGGGTGGGGCCCTCGTCCCCTAATGTACGACCGGATATTCAGGCTGGAGAATCTGACCACAATAGGGCCCGGTCTCGCTGAGAGCTACGAAACCAACGAGGATATGTCGGTCTGGACCTTCAAGATCCGCGAGGGGGTCAAGTTCCACACCGGCGAGCCCTGCACCGCTGAGGAGATCGCTTGGTGCATCAACTGGATGATCGAGAACGAGTTTCCGGCCATGGGCGCCTACATCGGCGGGTTCAAAGAGGCGGTGGCTCTGGACTCTACCACTCTTCAGCTCACTCTTGAGGAACCGTCGTGGACCGTGGCCGAGGCCAAGCTGATCTTCCTCTGGCTCCTGCCGCCCAGCGTCTGGGAAGGCATGACCTACGAACAGGCCACCTCGTTCGAGGAGATCGAGGCCGGCTACGGCACCGGCCCCTACAAGGTGGTGGACTACGTCGAAGACGAGTACATGATCCTCGAGGCCTTCGAGGACTACTGGCGGGGTAAGCCGCCGGTTGACCGCCTCGTCTTCCAGGAATACGCCACCGAGGACGCCATGGTGGAGGCCATGCTGGCCGGGGAGATAGATGTAATCGCCTACGTTCCTTGGCACGCCATAGAGGTCCTGGAGGCGGCAGAGAACATCGAGGTGGTGACCCTACCAGCGCTGTCTACTGCGTATATGATGATCAACTCCTACGAGGGCGGCACCCAACCGGAGAGCCTGTTTGACCCGGTGGTGCGCAAGGCGATTGAGTACGCCACAGACAGGCAGAAGATCATCGACGTGGTCTACCTGGGCTACGCTGAGATCGGCACGATACCGGCCCCTCCGGGCTTTGGCGACCTTCACAACCCCAACATCCAGCCTCTCCCCTTCGACCCGGACGAGGGCAACCGCATTCTGGATGAGGCCGGGTACCTGGACACCGACGGCGACGGGATCCGTGAGTGGTCCGACGGCAGCCCGATGGACTACCGCATGTTCTCCGATGAGGGGGCCACCGGAATCCGGAAGCTGGAGATCATCGCTGACGGCCTGGCCCAGATGGGCATCAAGGGTACGCCCCAGCAGATCGACGACATGGCCGCCTTGTATCCCGATTACGACTTCGACCTGGCTCTCTGGAGCTGGGGCTGGGATCCAACCATCGAAGAGTCCTTGCGGGCCTATACCTGCGCTGAGGTACCTGACGGTTGGAATGACTGCGGTTACTGCAACCCGGAATACGACGCCCTGTACGAGCAGGTTCAGGATCCCACCCTGAGTTATGAGGAGCGCCGCGACATGATCTGGGAGATGCAGGAGATGTTCTACGAGTCCCGCGCCTACATCACCTACGCCTACGACGTTACTGTTGCGGCCTATCGCAGCGACCGCTTCACCAACTGGAACACCACGGATTTCGATACCATCTGGTATCCGAAGTCCATTCTCCAGGTG
>CAZNMJ010000217.1:0-5917 GCA_964573815.1 uncultured Anaerolineales bacterium | reverse complement strand
AACTGCACGATGAACTGAGGGCTGTACCCTTTGCTGTAGAGGATGAAGAGGTTGACTGTAAGTCCTGTCAAGGCCACGGTCTTCAGATTGTTCTCATAATCAATACGACGGGTGTACAACCACAGGAGGATCAGGGCGAAAACGATGGTGACGACGGGCCACGGAACCGATGTGGGGTGAGTGCTGAAATCAGTGGGGAGGCTCAGCCGATCTGCGCTCACCACGCCATACGAGTAGTAGCCGTCGAGTAGCGCCCACACCGTCTCCCACGAAGAGCGACCCAACATGTTGGCGAAGAAAGCCCAGAGGAAGCGGGCATTGAGCCACAGAAACGGCAAAGCTATCAGCAGCACGGTTGCGCACGTTGCAACGAGGAAGGCGGCCTTCCGTCGGATGCCCGCCAGCACTCTGAGTCCTATGGGCACCAGCAAAACCGGGAACACTTTCACCCAGAAGCCCACACCGGCCGCCATGCCGGCGGCTATTCCCTTGCGTCTGAGCAGCAGGTAGAGGCCTAGCAGGAGGAAGAAGAGAGGCATAGAGTCGCTCCAGCCAGTCCAGACGTAGAGAGGCGCGAAAAGGCAGGCGTAGATCAACGCGCATGTGAGCGCCTTCGTTTTGTCGTACAGTTCCAGAGCTATGAGGTAGATGAGGACGAAGTTGCCCACTTCGAAGGGGAACAGGGACAGGCCGAGAAGCGTGTTGTACCAGAGTCGTGGATCGGTCCACGCTGGGATGAAAAGGCTGAGCCGGTATACTATGACCACAAGCCACGAGAATAGGGGTGGCCATTCCAGCCAGTAGTGAATGAAGGGATAGAGGCCCCTGTCTGACCATTGGGCGAAGGGCAGGTAGCTGGTGTTGTAGTCGGAGTAGTCGGCGATGAAGCCGCCGGGGCGATACAAGAGGAGGGTCATCAAACGAAAAGCGACGAAGAGCACAGAAAAGAGCACGAAGCTCTGGTGCTCGCGGTAGGTCTGTTGGACTCTCTGAAGCATTGGCAACTTCGTGGCTCTTACCTCGTACTCAAGGGAGCAGGACCCGGCGGCCCACCCGCAGCAAGGTTGGGGGGTGGAGGAGCATGTTGGAATAGGCGACGTTGGCCATGGGACAGTAGCATTCGCCCGCAGCGATGCTGCGACGCATGGCCTCCGCTCGCTCACCCCGCCAAATGGGTTCGAGATCGTATTCAGTCTCCCTGAGGTTGCCCAGAGGCTCAGCCCGAGTGCAGCAGGCCCAGACGTCCCCATCTGGAGCAATGTGCGCTGAGGCGAAGGCCGCATAGCAAGGGATGACTTGCCTCTCCTCGAACAGTATCCTCTTGGCCAAGTCGTAATAGCGCATCCTGAAGGCCTGTGTTATCCTGGCCAGACCTGACAAGGTGCCGTTCTTGATCTCCGCCGTGAGGAACTCCGCGATTTCGGCATATTCTTGGGGTGAGGGGGTAATGTCCATGCCTGTGGTCCCCAGTTCCACTCGCTCCTCTGCTATCTCGCTGATGTAGGAATCAGCCTCCAGCTTCCGCAGTTCTTCGTAGATCTCGGGAATGCGGTCCACGTTGAAGCGGGAGACAACGGTGTGCACGCCCAGAGTGAGATTGGGATAGACCAGGTCGCGCAGAGCTCGATAGGTTTCGAGGGCCTTTTGGTAGTTGCCTTCGACGCCTCTGATCGTGTCGTGCTCCTCGCCAACACCATCTAGCGACACGTTGACTCCTACCTGAATGCCCTGTGCAGCCTGGAGGATCTCTTCGACCTTCTGAGGCACCACCCGCGTCAACAACGCGTTGGTGGGAATGGTGACTATCGAGGGTTGACACGACTGACAAGCGGCAGTCACGATCTCCACTATGTCCTCCCGTAGGAAGGGCTCTCCCCCGCTGAAGGTGAGATAGTAGGGAGTCGTCCCCAGCGCGGAGAATACGTGACGCCATTCGTCTGTGGTCAGTTCATCGGCGGATCTCCGCCACACGTTGCAGGTCTTGCACCGAGAATTGCACCGGTAGGTGACGCTGACCACCAGGTTGAAAGGATACGGCTTGGGCGTGCCCAGTTTGCGAAAGGCCATGTACTGGGGCAGTCGAGGCAGGAGTTCGAGCATCTCAGGCTGCCTCCTGCTGGTACCACTCGATGAAGGAGCGCATCCCCTTCTCGATTTCGGTGGTGGGATTGTACCCCAGCAGGCGACGGGCCTTGGAGATATCGGCGTAGGTGAGTGGAGGTTCGCTGGGGGGAAGAGGACGGGCGTTGATCTTCGCCTTCCGGCCCAGCAAGTCCTCGATGATGCTGACGAAGTCCCGCATCACCACCGGCTTGGAGTTCCCCAGATTGATGATCTCATAGTCGAAGTCGGCATCGACCGCGGCCAGGACTCCGTCAACAATATCTGCGATATAGGTGAAATCGCGTTGCGGCCGTCCCTGGTCGTACAGGGTTATCTCTCTACCCTGCGATATGGCCGCGGTGAAAAGGTACGGTGTCATGTCCGGCCTTCCTCGGGGGCCATACGCCGTGAAGAATCGCAGGGCGGTGCAGCGCAGGCTGTGAAGATTGTGATACACGTGAGCCAGCAACTCACAGGCCCTCTTCGTCGCAGGGTATGGCGCCAGAGGTTTGATGGCCGCACTGTCCTCTCTGAACGGTATCTGTTTGCTGGCTCCATAGACCGAGGAGGTGGAAGCAAGCACGAAATTCGTGACCCCGTATCGAGAAGCCAACTCCAGGAGATTCAGCGTCCCTCTGACATTGACCTCCTCGTACAGGAGCGGAAACTCCACGGAGTTGCGCACGCCTGCCATGGCGGCGAGGTGGACCACCTTTTGAGGCTTCTCGTTGGAGAAGATACGCTCCATCTCCTCGAAATGTCGGATGTCGCTTTCATGAAGCTTGAAGGAGGAAGAAGTGCTGGCGCTCGTGAGGTTCTTGTGCTTGCGTCTGGGGCTGTAGTAGTCGTTGAAGTTGTCTATGCAGACTACCTCGTCGCCACGAGCCAACAGCGCATCGATGGTATGACTGCCGATGAAGCCTGCTCCTCCTGTGACCAAGATCTTCATGGTGGGTCTACCTCTTACTGCCCAGCACGTAGCGGTGATGGGCCCAGATCACCTTGAGACGCCAAGGCAATGGCATCCGTTCCAGGAAGGAGTAGCGGTCGACGATGTCTCTCAGCTCTGGTCTCTTGCCCTTGTAGTAGTCCATTGTACTCCATTGCCAATCGTCACCGCTGAACCGTCCTTCCAGCTTCTTGGACCTGATGCGGAGGCGTCGCAACAGCTCGGCGGCCGGCATCACTGTGTCCGGCCAGGGCGGTACGTCAAGAACTCCCTGCTCAAGGATTCTCACGCCTCGTTGCTCAATTGTGCGCTTGATTAGTGCCATGTTGGCCCATCGCTCATCAACCGTCTCGAAGAATTCTCTGTCCACCATGAGTTTGCGCAACCAATAGCCTGGCTGTAGCCGGTTGGGCATGGCTAGGAAGACCAGGTGTCTACAGACCCGCGCCAGCTCGCTGACAAGGGCGGAAGCGTCCGGAAGGTACCAAAGCCCAGCCCATTCCCAGGCGAGGTCAAAGGAATCATCGTCGAAAGGCAAGTGCGCTAGGTCCTCCTGGAGAACGAAGCGGCAGGGAAGGCCCAGCTCTCCCCAGATCCTTTCGATGCCCAATAACCGTTCGGCGTTGACATCCACCAAGGTGACGTCGCATCCCTGCTTTGCCAGATGAACGCTGTTGATGCCCGAGACCCCAGCCATGCCGAACAGGGGTGCTTCCAGCACTGTGTCGACGTGGTACTGCTTTAGGAGGTGATCTAGATAGTCGTTGAGCACCAATCGCTCATAGACCAGGCCTAGGCCCTCATTGTAATCCGTGAGGTACTTCTTCCAAGTAGGCTCGCTCACTTCCAGAACCCTGTTCCACAAGGATGAACGTCTGACGCCCGGCAACATGGGCGAGGTCGAGCGGAGATACGGTGCTCCATATGTGAAGCGCATCAGTCGCGTCGAACGCAAAGGCCATTATAGCATCCTGGCTAGTGACCTGCAAACGTCTTGCTGATACCTTGACTGTGTTGGTCATTGATGGTATCCTTATTCTGCTTTGCGAAGGGTGACCAAAGGGGAGACGTAGCGTGATCTCGAGGACGGGCCGGCTGCTTCTCACGCTCACGGCCCTCGTGTTCCTGCTCTCAGCGTGTGACGTTCTAGGCGGCGCTTCCTCAGTTGACGACATCGCGCTTACCACGGCCCTAGATGCTGACTATTGCCCCACTGACGAGGTCACAACGTTCGACCCTGACCAGCCCTTCTACTGCTCCGTGGAGGTGTCCAATCTCCGCGCCGGAGCCATGGTGGCGAGTCGCTGGTACTTCGGCGAACGGTTCATCGAGGAGATCAGCTATCAGGTTCAGCAGGGCGGGCAGGGCTGCGTCGGTTTCGAACTGAGCAGCCCCAATCGATGGCCTCAAGGTGGATACCGCGTCGAGATCTACTTGGATGGTCATCTTGAACGTATCGCCACCTTTGCGGTCAGCTAGACGGCGGATGGTCAAGCGTCAGTGCGAGACGGAGGCGGAACATGGATTTCACTTTCGAGAGGAAGCATGAACTGCTGCGCCATGCGGTCAGAGAGTTCGCCCAGCAGGAAATCGCGCCCCGGACGGCGGAGATAGAGGAGACGCACACCATCCCTGATGATCTGCGGCGGCAGATGGCAGACCTGGGGTTCTTTGGCGTTCCCTTCCCTACCAAGTACGGTGGTGCCGGTGCAGGGGAAACGGGCTACTGCATCCTCATGGAGGAGTTGATGCAGGGCAACCCCTCGGTTGCCGTACTGTTGGGCGCCCACACCAGCATCGGTACAACCGCCATCCACCTTGATGGCAGCGAGAGGCTGAAGCAGAAGTACCTCCCTCCCCTCTGCCGTGGTGAGAAGATAGCCGCCTTTGCCCTTACCGAGCCCAATGCTGGCTCAGATGCTGCTTCCATCGGCCTCTCAGCGGTGCGAGAGGGCGACAGCTACATCTTGGATGGCAGCAAGATCTGGATCACGAACGGGGCGGATGCGGAAATCTTCAGCGTCTTCGCGGTGACCGACAAGACGATGGGCTATCGGGGAGGGCACACCGCCTTCGTTGTGGAGAAAGGCTTTCCGGGCTTGTCGCTGGGTACGATTGACGAGAAGATGGGGATCGTCGGCTCGTCTACGGCCGAGCTGGTGTTCGAGGGTTGTCGTGTGCCGGCGGAGAACGTGATTGGGCAAGTGGGCATGGGCTTCCTGACCGCGATGCGGACCCTCGATCACGGGCGGCATGGGCTGGGCGCGGGATGCCTGGGAGGGGCTCAGGGGGTATTGAAGGCGTGCCTGGAGTATGCGAAGTACCGCGAGCAGTTTGGGGTGCCTATAGCCCAGAAGCAGGCCATCCAATTCATGATCGCCGACATCATCACTGAGATCGAAGCTCTGCGTTCATTGGTGTATAGGGTGGCCTGGCTGGCCGATTCGGGGAGACCCTACCGGCAGCTGGGAGGAATCTGCAAACTTTTCGGGTCGGAGGTGCTGGCTCGGGCGGTGGACAGAGCCGTGCAGATCCATGGTGCCATGGGCTACATGAGAGACTATCCGGTGGAGCAGATGTATCGCGATGCCCGCATTACCGAGATATTCGAAGGCACTAGCGAAATCCAGCGCGTCATCATCGCCATGGAGGCGTTCCGAAACGTGGGAGTGAGGATCGAGCCATAGAAGGAGCATCAGCATATGAAGGTAATAGTGCCCATCAAGCAAGTCTATGATCCCAGGACGGTGCGGGTGAGCCGCTCGCGCGGCATTCTGGACACTCGCAATGCGGAGTTGATGATGAATCCTCGCGACAGGTACGCACTGGAGGAGGCGCTGAAGCTGAAGGAAGAACACGGCGCTC
>CAZNMJ010000216.1:0-5933 GCA_964573815.1 uncultured Anaerolineales bacterium | reverse complement strand
CACTGGGATACCAAAAGACCAGAGAGAGGCTGCGGGGTTGTGACCTGGCTGGACAGGACCTCGGAGGCGTATACCTGGCCAAGGCCGATCTCCAGCGAGCCAACCTGAGCAACGCAGACCTGTCGAATTCGAACCTCGAGGAGGCCAACTTGATCGGTGCCGATCTGCAGGGGGCGAATCTGGCGGGCGCCAGCCTCGCCAAGGCTGCCCTGGGTGATGCCAACATGCAGGGTGCCAACCTCCGATCCGCCCGGCTCTCGGGGGCCAATCTCGGGGGAGCCAATCTCAGAGCCGCTCAGCTGGATGACACCATCATGAAGGGTGCCAGCCTGCAGTGGGCCGACCTCCAGGGAGCGAGCTTGGAGAGTGCTGACCTCAAAGAGGCCGATCTGGCAGAAGCCGACTTCCGACACACCAACCTGGCGCAGGCGAGCCTGAAGGAAGTCAACCTGACTGGGGCCAAACTCCAAGGTGCCAAGCTGAACGGAGCCAATCTCAAGGAGGCGAGGCTGGAAGGTGCCCATCTCAAAGGAGCAAAGTTGGACTCCTCAACCATCATGCCCAAGGGTTGGGAAGACAGTGTGACCAGCAAGCCATAGGAGCAAGCACGGCCAAGTCCTCGGGCTGAGTCCCTCGCTGAGGCACACTAACGCCAGCAACGTGCCACAGAGCCGATGAAGACACCCTGACGAACGGTCAGTACCAGCGCCGTTTCTTGCTGCGAACGTGACATAACTCCTGCTTGCACCACGAGGCAGGTTGTGGTATATTCGTTGCACAACGCGCTGTGGGGACCACTACCATGGCTTGCCCAAACCGGATCTGGAGGCCCGTCTCAGTGCGTGCTGGCCCGACGAGGGCCTACGGGGCGATGACTAGGGCGAGAGAAGAGCCTTTCGAACCGGCAGATTGGATTTTGGGGCTCATTCCGCACAGCTTGTGAATGAGCCCGTTTTGTGCTATCACAAAGGAAAGAAAGGAGAGTAACTATCATGGAAGCGTATTGTGTGAAGTGCAAGACCAAGCGGCCGATGCAGAACGCCAATAAGGTGGTATTGAAGAACGGACGGCACGCCATGAAGGGGACGTGTCCCGTCTGTGGAACCAATATGACGAGGTTCGTCAAGTCAAGTTCCTGACCAGCGACTAGCGTCGCGCTTTCCGCCAGGTGGGCGACTGACTCGCCCTCGTTGCCCACCTGGCAGGCTTTGAGCGAGTCGAGACCTCTCCTTCCAGCCGGAGATCGTCCAGCGCTGCCTTTCGGCCCCCGTGTGGACCTCTTGCAGAGCCCGACCGGGCCCCGGGCGCCGTACCTTTGAGGGCCACCGGTCTTGTCGCAGCAATCCCGCTCAGTAACAGTTCACAATCCACGCCCTGCGCGGCCCGGCGGCTCCAGGCAGACATGACAAGGCAGAAAGCGCTTCCTACGAGGAGAGTAATCGCTCATGGAGCTCCCGGCTGACAAGATCCGCGTCGGAGTCCAGGGCTTCAGCCCCAAGGACTGGGTAGGCGTGTTCTATCCGCCCGGTTTCTCGGTCAGACAATTCCTTCCCTTCTACGCCCAGGTCTTCGACACGGTGGAGGTGAACTCCACCTTCTATGCCATCCCTTCCGCTTCTACGGTCAAGTCGTGGGCTGTGCGAACGCCGCCCGACTTCACCTTCGCTTGCAAGATGCCCCAGGAGATCACCCACGACAAGCGCTTGCTGGGTGCGGAGGAGAGACTCTCCATCTTTCTCGACCAGATGAGGCTCCTCGGGGACAAGCTAGGGCCTATCGTGATCCAGTTTCCACAGTCCTTCACCAGGCGCTACGAGGAGAACCTGCGAGGCTTCCTGCCCCTCTTGCCCAAAGATGTCCCCTTCGCCATCGAGTTTCGCAGTCAGTCGTGGCACGACGAGGAGGTCTTCGAGCTCTTGAGGCAGTTCGACGTGGCCTGGTGTATCAATGATTGGCAAGACCTACCGCCGGTCATCGAAACCACCGCCGATTTCGCCTATCTGCGCCTGGTCGGCTTCCACCAGCAGTTCAAGTACCTCGGCCGGGTGCAAAGAGACCGCTGGGAGGATCTTGAATCGTGGGCGGTCACCGTCAGAGATCTGGCGAGGCGTGTGGAACGCGTCTACGTGTATGTGAACAACCACTACGAGGGTTACGCGCCAGCGACCGTGCAGCGACTGCGGGAGCTTCTGGGCTTCCCCACCACCGACCCGCACAACCTCTGGCCTCAGCAGCCAGACCTGCTCCCCGATCACGCTGGGTGAGCTCAGACTGTCAGCATCAGCGTCAGGTTTGGCCTGACCTCTCCCCCCCGCTTCACCGGCGCCGTTGGGGTCGAATCCCCCGGGCAGAGGAACTTAGATTCGCGCCCATGACCTAGATATCTCTGTCCAAAGGCTGCACATCTTCCTCAAAGTACTGGTGAAACGATCCTGGCAGCTGCCGGTAGTCCATGTCTGCTATGGCGTCGGAGAAGTCCATAGAGTTGTAGGTGTTCCAGAACAGGACTACCTCATCCCCGACCCCCTGTCTCTTGGCGTCATGCATCAGGGCAGCCAGGGTCTTTCCGGTGTAGGTTCCCTCCAGCTTGATCCCCTCGCACTTCTTCATGAGCCTCGCGGCTTCCATTCCTTCCTTCGTGAAGTAGGCGTATCCTCCTCCTATGAACTCCTGTCTGAGGCCTACTTCGCTCTCCGAGAACTCGAACCTGGGAAACGAGGGATCAGCTGAGAACAGAAGGGAATTGGTCTCCTGAAACAGCGTGAGGGCCTTCCTGGAGTTGGCAAACGCTTCGCTAGCGACCCGCACGGGGATGACTTCGGTCCTGAAGCCCGCTGCTTTGAGACCCAACATCAGGCCCACAGCAGTACCCATCGTTCCCGCAGCCACGTAGACTTGATCTGGCTCAGGTAGCTCTCCTGCGCTGATTTGCTGCTTGAGTTCGAAGGCCGCATTTACGTAGCCCGCGGTCCCCAGGGGCGAAGAGCCGCCAGGAGGGATCATCTGTGGAAAACGGCCAGTTATCAACCGGTGCCGCACAAGCTGGTAGAAGGTTCCTGCGTACCCCTCCAGCATGTTGCGAATATGGTGAAGCTCGGCATTACTGCGGTGACCCATCAGCAGATTGCGCCCGACGTAGCGAGCGTTGGGCTGAGGCAAGAGCATATCTATGCTCCGCAGCCCCAATTGGTGGGCATAGATCGACGTCGCCAGCGCATGATTGGACCCGGCACAGCCAAAGGTCAGCACCTCCTTCACCTGGGCACGCAACGCATCCCCCAATAGGAACTCCAGCTTGCGGACCTTGTTTCCGCCGTAGACCTCGCCGCTCAGGTCGTCCCTCTTGATGTATAGCTGATGGACTCCGACCTCTTCGCCGAACCTGTCGAGCTTCTGTACGGGGGTCGGGAACTGCCCCAAGACCACGTGAGGAAGCTCGTCTTGGAGACGCGGGTAGTGCTCAAACAAGGGAAGCATCTGTCGTGATCTCCTTTCGCCATAGGCTTGCGCGACTCCAGGGAATCGCCCGGTGTGGGCTCCAGAGCCGGCTGAATGTCAAAGCTAGTCCCCATCATCCAGGCGTCTCACGGATCACCGTCGCCGGCGTCTGATCAGGACAGGCAAGCGGCTCAGTGCGGCACATCACGAACAGTGTGCTGTGCCAAGCGTCACACTTCGACCGGGGTTCGGCCACTGACCGCGTAGAAGCGCTGTGGCCGTAGAATCGATCTCGATCTCGCCGCTGGGAACCGAGCCGCCTAGAGTGCTGCAAGTTCGGGGCCAGTGGGAGTATCCCGGACCTCCCAACCCAGGGCGGCGATTTGTTCCCGCAGATCATCGGAGGTTGCCCAATCTCGCCGCGCGCGAGCTGCCTCGCGCTGCTCCACCAGAGCCAGCACCTCCGGTGGAGGTTGAGAGGCAGCTTCAAGTTGGGCTTGGCCTCGGCCTGCCAGAACGCGCTCCCAGACGTCACGAGGTATGCCCGCGTCGGGCTCTGCCATCCGGAAGGGCCCTAACTCAGTCATGGGGAAGCTCTCTCCCGCGGGAGACCGGCGTGCACCGCCTTTTCCCAGCAGTGTGACGCCGCCCAATCCCATGACCTGGCAGCTCCTGGCTTCCAGGTCCATCACCAGGGCGGTGTGCTCGTCGATGCCGATCACAGTAGCCGGGCTAGGCAACAACGTCAGCAGTTCCTCAAACCGGGCTCGTCCCACGAAGCCATGACTGGTGTCCAGTTCCTCCCCACCCTCAGTGTTGTTCCAGTGGGTGACCAGGATCAGCGAGAGGCCGTAGGCGCCGAAGAAGTCCAGCCCCTCGCACCAGTGCAGATCTGCCCCCACCTTGTAAATCTCGTACACCGGCAGGGCCTGGGCGCTGGCCGCGATGACAGCGGCACTGGCCATGACCATGGCCGCGCCAAGGCGATGCCGGGCGATCATGATCTGCCAGGCCAGGCTGTCGCTCAGCTGCCGGACAGCATATGTCGGGCTGCCGGGGCCCCAGAAAAAGACGTTGGCTTCAAGTAGCGGAGCCACTATCTCTGGGTCATCGGGGCTGAAGGGAGTACCCTTCTTGCGGGCTGGCACCACCGTCACCTGAGGTTCGTAGTTCTGAAGGTGGTCGCGCACGAAATCCGCCATTTTCTCCGCCACCAGTGCCGAGTTGGGCTGAAAGCCAGCAGGGGTCTCCAGCACAGCCACTCTGATGGGTGGCGTGATACGCTGCATCACCCAATCGTGGACTTTGCGACCCCTGGGTGAGGTTTCTCCAGAGCCGAAAAGGATCACCACACCAGGTTGTTCAGCCATCACCGATTTGCTCACCAACCGGCTCCACTCGCCCTCGACTCTCAGGGCAAGCGCCCCACGAAATCAGTCACTGCATCCAGAAACGCTTCCGGACACTCCTCATGGGGCACATGCCCGCAGTGGGGTATCACCACCAACTCGGCATGGGGTAGCTCTTCTGCCAACCGCACGCTCTCTTGAGTGGGCACGATGCGGTCGTTGTCGCCGGTGATGACCAGCACTGGCACTGTGATCTCCTGGAGTCTCGCTTCCAGGCCCAGGGGATGGCTGGCCAGAGTGAACTCCCACAGTGCCCGGTCCCAGTTCTCCGCCTCAAGAGGCTTCTTGTAGCCCGACAGAAGCTCTAAGGTGATCTTCTCTGGATCATCCCACGCTGTCTCGATCACGCCCTCGCCCCATGTGGCGATGGAACGCACAAGGACAGGCCCGAGCCGGCGCATCGGCGGCGTGAGCAGCAGAGGCCGCAGCCAGCTGGGCGTGCCTCCTTGCGTATAGATCGCCGCATCCTCCAAGATCAAGGCCTCCACCCGCTCTGGATGGCGCAGCGCCGTGAGTGCGGCTATCGTACCTCCGGCGGAGTGGCCAACCAGCACCGCCTTCTCCACACCCAGTTCGTCCATCAGTGCAACCGTCAGATCGGCCTGTGCTTCAGGGCTGTATGGGTTCTGGCCGCTCCACTCATCAGGCATAGGTCTTTCAGTCAGGCCGAAGGCGGCCCGGTCGAAGGCCATGACGTTCCCCAGCTCGCCCAGCGGCTCCGTTACCTTCCGCCAGGAGAAGGCGCTGGCCGCAAACCCATGCAACAACACGAGGGCAGGCTCCCCCTCGCCAGCCAGTTTGTAATGCACCTCCAGGCCATCCACCTCGGCGAACAAGCTGTCGGGATCGGCCAATTCTTGCGGTGGCACCGTGTCCTCTAGCGGCGGTAGAGGGAAAACAAGAGGCCCGATCACCACAACAAGCAGGGACAGGCCTACGAGGATCAAGACAATGCGGAGACAACCTTTCATCGTAAACCAATCCACGGCAACTGAGTCGTGTCCGTGTACGAACCCCGACATGAGATCACGCGATTATGTTGGTATGTTACAGGCCGTATGAGAGTGGCGAGGGGACAGGAAGGGG
>CAZNMJ010000215.1:0-5936 GCA_964573815.1 uncultured Anaerolineales bacterium | reverse complement strand
GACCGCTTACATGCGGGTGCACTACGGCGACCAGCCAGTGAGCCGCGCTGAGTTGGCGCGCCTGCGAACGGACTACGATCGGGTGCGGAGAGTGGAGGCAGAGAGCGAACCGTAGGACAAGTTGGCAACTTGTCCTACACGACCTCGCAAGGGTATTGATAGGCGTCGTGGGCCGAGAGTAGCGCCAGCGCGAGACGGGCCCTATCAGCAACCTACCCACACGGACACCCATTGGGCTCGGCCAGCCTCCAAGCGGATGAAGGAGGCGCGGGTCAGGCGGCGATTCTGAACTGAGTCCTGGTGCCACGGCCATTGCCGCCAAGTAGGATCACGTGTTGTGCTCTACTTCGACTCCGATTCCCGCTCCTGTCAGATCCGTGGTGAGATGTTCTGAGGCATGGTCTATCTTGCGCTCCACTTCCTCTCTGTCCTCGCCGGCGGAAGAGAGGGTGATGAGGATCTTAACCTCTGGCCCGAAGCGCCTGGCCCTCGACTTGACGTAGACGTGTGGGTGTGCTTCTACTACCTCTTTGAGAATGGGAACCAACATCGACTCGTCCCCGCAGTGGGCGACGACGGCCTTCTCCTGGTAGTAACTGTCACCGAATATCGCCTTCAGAGTCGGCTGCAAGGTTTCCTCGTAGATACCCTTCAACTCCTCGGGCACGCCAGGCAGGGAGATGAGGGTCGAATCGTCGATCTTGAGGATGACGGCTGGGGCAGTACCTACGGGGTTGGCCACGGGTATTGCTCCCTCAGGCAGGTAGGCCATTTTCTCCCTAGCCTTGGTCAGGATAGCGTCCTCAACGTATCCTTTCTCCGCCAGGTCTTGGTACCTGGCCTCTACCATGGACCGTGCCTCTGGGTCCAGGTGGAGAGGCCGGGCGGTGGCCTCAGCCACTGCTTGAAGGGTGATGTCATCGCCGGTGGGCCCCAGGCCTCCCGTGGTGATGATCAGCTGCGGCCCTCTCTCCAGTGCTGCTGTGATCTCGGCGACAATTGCGTCGTGCTCGTCTCTGATCATCGCCGCTCTGGTCACCAGACCACCAACGCCCGTGATCCTCTTGCACAGCCAGTTGGTGTTGGTATCCAGCACATCGCCCAGGAGCAACTCGTTGCCCACGGCGATGATCTCCACGTTCACTTGCTCTGCCATGGCTGGGTTTCCTTTTGGCCTGGTATCAATCAGATGAGCAGCTTGTGTGTCTGAAGTTGGCTCAGCATCTTCAAGACCTCAGCCCGCTGCAGTAGCCCCTTCTCCGTCACCACGCCGCTGACGAAATCCAGAGGCGTCACGTCGAAGTAGTAGTTGAGCACCGTGACCCCGCCTGGAGAATCCTCCCATACCTCACGAGGATCCTTCAACTCGATCTCCAGATGAGGGTAGTCCGAAGGCAAGAACTTCTGTGTCCCGCACAGAGCGTAGAAGGGGATTCCATCGGCTTTCGCCGCCAGTGCCAGCGCGTGGGTGCCCATCTTGTTCACCAGTCCCTGTCCGGAGAGGCTGTCACCTCCCACCATCACCAGGTCAACCTGGCTCGCAAAATGGGCCACTGCGGCGTCCGTGACCAATGTAACGTCGATGCCCTGTTGGGCCAGTTGTCTCGCTGACTCTCGCCCTTCGTATATCGGCCTCGATTCCGTGCACAGGATGGCGAAGTTACGACCCCTCTCCTTTGCCAGGAAGAGAGCTCTCAACACCGTGGAACTCCGGGAGTGCGTCATGATGGTGGCACCGTCGGAGACGAGGGGAAGGGCTTGCACGGCAATCTTGTCACCGCTGACATCGAGGTCCTCGGCGAAGGTGCTGGCGGCAGCTTTGACGATCCGCTTGGCCTCACCCACATTCTCCGCCGTGTCGAAGCTCGAGAGCACCGAGTTCACCAGATTGAAAAGCGGCGCCATGGAGGGTTGGGCCTGGATCAACTCTCTCCCGGCGGTCATGAATTCTGAGAGGAATGGGGAGAGGTCTTGGGCTCTGGTCTCGTCCGAGAGAAGAAGCAGCGCCTGGGTTGCCTTCTTCGTCAACTCGACGGCACCCGAGGTGTTGTCCTCTGACACCTCGCGTATGAGCGCTGCGATGCTTGGACGGATCATCCTTTCATTGTCCAGGTACGGGAGCGCCAACCCGGAAGATCTTCTCCCGATGGCTTTTGACCTCCTTGGTGGCGTTCATGGTGTCAATCACCAGGGGGGCGTGGGCCACGATCGACTCATAGTCATAGGAACTGTGGCCCGCCGCGATGACGACGCAATCCTGGCCCTCCAGAAGGTCTTCTGTGAGAGGAGTGGAGTTGAGGGTGGTTTCCTCGGAGTAGAACACGTCTCTTCCAACGGTGAACTGAGGGATGTGGGGATCGTTATAGGAGACGTGGGCGCCTCCACTCAGCAACAGTTCGATGACACGCTGTGCCGGGGAGTTGCGGGCATCGTCCACGTCGGGCTTGAACGATACTCCCAGCACGAGCACGTTGGCGCCCTGCAGTGTCTTGCCGCGAGCGTTGAGAGCCTCGCTTATCTTGGTCAAGACGTGGTAAGGCATGCTCTGGTTCAGCTCGGCCGCCAACTCGATGAATCGGGGGTAGAAGTCGTATTCTCGGGCCTTCCAGAACAGATAGTAGGGATCCACGGGCACACAATGTCCCCCTACGCCTGGCCCTGGATAGAAGGGCATAAAGCCGAAGGGCTTGGTCGAGGCGGCCTCGATCACCTCCCAGATGTCGATACCCATCCGTTCGCTGAGCTTCGCCAACTCGTTGATCAGAGCGATGTTGACGCTGCGGTAGATGTTCTCCAGCAGCTTGGTCATCTCGGCGGCCCGAGGCGAGGACACGAGATGCACGTCAGGCATCAGTTGGCTCAGCAGCTGTTGGGCCAACTCTCCGCACCTAGGAGAGACACCGCCGACCACTTTAGGGGTGTTTGTGACGGTGTATTTCCTGTCGCCTGGATTGATGCGCTCCGGTGAGAAAGCCAGGTGGAAATCCTGGCCCGCCAGCAGGCCTGAGCTTTCTAGAATGGGCAGCACATCCTCCTCTGTCGTGCCAGGGTGTGTGGTGCTCTGCAGGACGATCAATTGCCCCTGCTTCAGGCGCGGCGCTATCTCCTGCGTGGCCGCCACCACGTAGGACAGGTCGGGAGTCTTGGACTTCGTGAAGGGCGTTGGAACGCAGATGAAGATGACGTCCACATCTTTGAGCACATCATAGTCAGCGGTGGCGCTCAGATACCCTGCCTGTACCACTTCTGCCACGTCGGCGCTATCGACGTCCTGAATGTAGCTCTGACCTTCATTGATGACCGCAACCTTCGTCTCATCCACATCCAGCCCTGCTACGGAAAAGCCAAGGCGGGCGAACTCTACCGCCAAGGGCAGTCCCACGTACCCCAGGCCGATCACGCAGATGCGAGCTTCCCTTTGGTTGATGTTATGCTCTAGGTCCATCTCGCCCTCCAACCGGCGGCACCCTTTCCAGGACGATCAGACTTATCAGCCCCAGTACCAGCAACGCCGCTCCCATCAGGTAGGCTTGCAGCGGGTTGGCTACCATGACGAAGAGGGCGGCAAGGCCCAAAGTACAGCAGACCAGATAAAGGAACACGACCGCCTGCCTCTGGGATAGGCCCATCCCTACCAGACGGTGCGAGACGTGGTCTTTACCGGGACGGGTGAGGGGGTTCATGCCCTGGCGCAGACGCGAGATGACCACCAGTGTCGTGTCGAAGATGGGCAGACCCAAGACTACCACAGGGATCATCCAGGTCACCATGGCTGGTCGGCCTGGGAAACGGAGCTTGATGCCCACTACCGCCAGGATGAAGCCCAGGAACATACTGCCCGCATCGCCCATGAAGATGGTAGCCGGATTGAAGTTGTAGTATAGGAACCCGACGCAGGCCCCCATGAGGGCCGCCGCCATGCTCGCCACCAAATACTGTCCGTTCATGGCTGCGAACAAGAGGAAGAAGCCGGCGGCAACAGCTCCTACCCCCCCAGAGAGCCCGTCCATGTTGTCCAAGAGGTTCAAGGCGTTGGTAATGCCCAGCATCCACAGGAAGGTAATCGCCACATTGAGCGCGGGGTAGGGCAAGAAACTCACCTGCACGCCAGAAATGATCACGATGGCAGCGGCTGCGGCCTGGCCCAGGAGCTTCAGTATGGGCCGCAGCCCCCAACGGTCGTCCCAGATACCCAGAAAGGAGACGATGGTGGCGCCAACGAGAATGCTGATCAACTGGGAAACCACCCACCGCTCTCCGAAGAGCAGCAGGGCGGCAATGAAGGCTAGATAGATAGCGATCCCACCCAGCAGCGGTACCGGGGCTTGGTGGAGTTTGCGAGCATGAGGTTCATCGACGATTCCCAAGCCGTTGGCCAGCCGGCGTACGATGGGCGTGGCACCGAGAACCAGGAATAGCGCGCTGGCAAAGATGAGCAGCAAGTTGATCACCGACTCAACTCCTCCAGTCCAGCGATGAAGCTGTCCCAGGCAGGTCTCTCTTCCTGGCTTGCCAGTTCCCGGGCAATCAGCGCTTCCTGCAAAGCCTCTTCGATGCGCACCAGATCCCGGTAGATGATGGCCAGGTTCCGGTGAGCCTGGTAGTTGTTGGGGGCGAGTTCTATGGCCCGTTGACAGTGCTCCACGGCCTCTTCCACTTTCCCCTGTTGGGCCAGGAAGGTGCAAAGTTGGATGTGGGGCTTGACCTCTCTCGGAGTAATCTCCAAGACTTGCTGATAGGCCTCCGCTGCCGCCTCTGTGTCGCCCAGCATCGTATAAGCGTCTGCCAGCAAGATATAAGTCTGTGCAAACTGGGCATCGAGGGCCAGAGACTGCTGGTACTTCTCGATGGCCTCTTCGTGTTTTCCGACGATGGAGTACACCAGGCCCCACTCGTTGAACAGGACAGCGTTATGTGGACTCAAGGTGGTGGCATCTTCGTAGTAGCTCACCGCCTGCTCCCATCTTCGCTGAAGGTTCTCGGGATCTGTACTGGACTCGGCCCACATACGGTACATGCGACCGAGGTTGGCCGAGTGATCCGTGTTCAGGAGGTTGAGATCCTTGGCTCTATTCAACACGACCAAGCCGCTGCTGAAGAGCCCGTCGGTGCTGAGGGCAGCGACTTCTTGAGGGGCCAGGCGTAGGAAATCCTCCATGGTGTCGGGTTCGAAGGCGACTCCCCCCTCTTGTCCTCTGAGGGTCCTGGCCTTCTCCAGGATCGCTCGCGCTGTGAACAGATGGTACCAGTCCTGTTCGGGGGCCAGACGTATGGCCTCCTCGTAGAGGGCTATACTGGCGTCCCACTGTTCGGCCTCGTCCCAGTTCAGCCCCTGTTTGTAGTGGATGTCAGCCCTCACAATGTTGACGTTGGTGCTGAGTATGAGAACAGCGGCGCTAGCCATCAGGACGATGAGAATTGCCATGCTTGGCCAATGACCAAACGCCCTCGGAAGCCTACTCTCTCTGATGAGCGCCAAGGCAACGAGGAAGATGCATGTGAAGACAGTGGCATAGTAAAGAAGAATGGTGTTGGAGAGGAGTTGAGAGTAGCTCACCACATCATCGATGCTTCTTACTACGGGTTGATGGCTCACTATGCTGTGCTGGACAAGCATGAAGGGGATGAAGATGGCCAGGGTGATGATGACATATGTCACAAGAGCAATCAGCACCCCACCTTGCGCCCGCTCTGACGGTTCTCTCCCCCTCTCAAACATAATAATGGCTCCGCCCGAGAGCCAGGTCAACGCCAGCAACCAGGGAATGCTAAACCCCGTGGCTACCGGGTCAGTACCGGCGATGATGAGGTCGAAGCCCAGGGTAGCCACGATCAGTCCCATCAAGATGGAAAGCGGTACGAGGTCGGCAACCTTTCTCCATAAGGCACTCCCTGCGATGCTTCGCGGTTGTCCTCTTCTGGTCTTACTACGTCGC
>CAZNMJ010000214.1:0-5943 GCA_964573815.1 uncultured Anaerolineales bacterium | reverse complement strand
GGGTGTTGGACCCGACCGCCGGCTCACCCCTACCCCACCTCTTGTACGACATTCAGGGCGCCAAGGCCTACCATCAGGCCGAGGAGGCCGACCCAGACAGCGTGGGCGTACGCGCCTTGCATGATCTCAAGCTCGAGGTGCAACTGGACGAGCCAACCAGCTATTTTCCCTATCTTCTGACTTACGTTCCCACTTTTGCCGTCCCTCGGCACGTGGTGCAGCCACATGGGCCGGGCTGGACCGACTTTGGAAAGATTGTGAGCAACGGACCCTTCAAGCTCGCGGCCTACGAGAGGGGTGAGTCCTTGATTCTCGAGCGCAACCCGGACTATCACGGCCGGGTGGCAGGAAATGTGGAGCGGGTGGAATGCTCACTCATCTCTGGGCAATCGGCCAGGGCACTCCAGCTGTATGAGGAGGATCGTCTGGAGGCCATATTCTTCGAACACGTTCCTCAGGCGGAGTGGGACCGAATACGACAGCGATACGTCGAGGAATACGTCTCCGGCGCTGAGTTGGGGACCTACT
The DNA here is from genome assembly GCA_964573815.1 of uncultured Anaerolineales bacterium. Lineage (GTDB taxonomy): Bacteria > Chloroflexota > Anaerolineae > UBA7937 > B3-Chlor > CAYGAW01. Next base: position 5,415 of record CAZNMJ010000214.1, on the reverse strand, counting down.
ACGTCGGATTCGATGTCAGCCGTCCGCCTTTCGATGACCGGCGAGTCCGGCAGGCTTTCACCCTAGCCACCGATAGGGAGGCGCTGGCCCACGTGAGCCTGAGAGGTTACGTTTTCCCAGCCTCCGGAGGCTTGGTGCCTCCGAGGATGCCAGGCCACTCTCCGGAGATTGGCTTGCGGTACGCTCCCGAAACGGCGCGGCAACTTCTGGCTGACGCTGGCTATCCAGGCGGCCGCGGCTTTCCGGCCCTTGAGTCCCTGGCGCCCGACTGGTACCTCGCTCGTCCAGCGCTCGAGCACCTGGCCGGTCAATGGCATGAGAACCTCGGAGTACGGATCGCCTGGAAGACGATGGAATGGGAGAAGTTTGGCGACAGGGTGTTGAGGAGAACACCGCATCTGTGGTCGCTCAGGTGGTTAGCTGACTATCCCGATCCCGATAGCTTTCTCCGGGCCAGCATATGGAGGGTTATTAGCGCGTGGGAGAACAGAGTCTATGATGAGCTGGTTGAGGGCGCCCGGCGACTGGAGGACCAGAAGGAGCGGATGAGGATGTACCAGCGCGCAGACAGGATCCTGATGGAGGAGGCGCCTATCCTGCTTCTGTACTATGGACGTTTCCATCTGCTGGTGAAGCCATGGGTGAGTAGGTACCCGTCATCATCAGCAAAGCAATGGTTCTGGAAGGATGTCGTCATCGAGCCGCACTAGGTTGATCTTGAACTCTGACAATTCGTTGACCTGACTTGACATTGCCACGCTAGGGCCCAGACGTCGTTTTCTTGGGTTGTACTGTTGCCCTCCTGTGTTGTGGGACTGTGGCCTAAAGGTCACAGCTTATCCAGCAAGGTTGACCAAGCTACAGTCTTTAGGCCCTAGTGGAGCGTTCGAGATCACGGTGTCTGGGTGAGGCGGGGGCTGTTTTGTGATGTGGCACTGTGTCGTGAAGGCCACAGCTTTATCCAGCAAGGTTGACCAGGCTACAGCCTTTAGGCCGTAGTGGAGCGTTCAAGATCACGGTGTGTGGGTCAGGCGGGGGCTGTCTTGTGATGTGGCACTGTGTCGTGAAGGCCACAGGTTTATCCAGCAAGGTTGACCAAGCTACGGCCTTTAGGCCGTAGTGGAGCGTTCAAGATCACGGTGTGTGGGTGAGGCGGGGGCTGTTTTGTGATGTGGCACTGTGGCCTGAAGGCCACAGATTAGCCAGCAAGGTTGGCCAAGCTACGGCCTTTAGGCCGTAGTGGAGCGTTCAAGATCACGGTGTGTGGGTCAGGCGGGGGCTGTCTTGTGATGTGGCACTGTGTCGTGAAGGCCACAGGTTTATCCAGCAAGGTTGACCAAGCTACGGCCTTTAGGCCGTAGTGGAGCGTTCAAGATCACGGTGTGTGGGTGAGGCGGGGGCTGTTTTGTGATGTGGCACTGTGGCCCAAAGGCCACAGATTAGCCAGGAAGGTTGGCCAAGCCACGGCCCCTGAAGACATAGGCGCTCATCCAACAGTGTGGGCTGGGCGTTTCCGTTTTGTTTTCGGCCACTAGCCATGCATCTTGATCAGCAGCGAGCAACTGTCACGTGAAGGCACCGATGGCTGTTCCTCGTCGTTCAGACGTCATAGGGGATTTCAAGAGGCAGGGAGGCTCCATAGGGGCGGTCTTTCCCATCCACTACCCGCGTGCCTTGCTCCGCGCCTTTGACATCCTCCCGGTGGAGGTGTGGGGCCCGCCCCGGGTGGATACCAGCTACGGAGCGGCACACTTGCAGGCCAACATCTGCTCCGTCGTTCGCAACGGGCTGTCCTTTCTGCTGTCGGGTGGCCTTGAGGTTGCTGACGTCCTCGTGGTGCCCCACGCGTGCGACTCGCTGCAGGGGCTGGGCAGCATCCTCACCGATCTCATCACCACCCGACAGCCCGTCGTACCCATCTATCTCCCTCGGGGGCGGCGAGAGAGCGACGTAGATTTCCTTGCCGAGGAGTTCCGTTCCGTCTACCATCGCCTGGAGACAATCACCGGTCGTACGCCCACGGACGACCAGTTGCGGGCGTGCATTACGCGCGAGGAGGAGGCCGACTCCCTCTTGTCCGACCTCCACCGGAATCGCTCGAGTATAGCCTTGGCCGATGGCGACTTCTATCGACTCATCCGAGCGCGCGAGCACCTGCCGGCTGAGACCTTCAGTGAGTTGGCGCGGAAGGCGTTGAAGCAAGTGGGATTTCTCTCTTCCCCACAGGCAGCACGGCCAGGGACCAGCAGGTCGTCTACGGAAGGGGAAGGAGGAGCCGACGGACGCACTCCCATAGTCCTTTCGGGCATTGTACCCGAACCGATGGATCTCTTACACTCCATTTCTGACATGGGAGCCACTGTGGTGGCAGACGACCTGGCCTGCTGCGGCCGCCGGCTGTATCCTCCCGGCACTGGCGAGGAGCCCTTCCGCCGCATGGCGGAGCGCCTCATCCACGCCCCACCCGACCCCACGCGCGGCAGTCCCATCGGTGAGCGGCTGAAGCACCTCAAGGATTTGGCGGAGATGTCCGGAGCAAAGGGGGTCGTGTTCTATGACGTCAAATTCTGCGACCCGGAGTTGTTCGACCTGCCTATCCTCAGCGAAGGCTTGAATCAGGCAGGGATTGCGTCGCTGGCCGTGGAGGTGGACATCAGTGATCCGCTGCCTTATCAGGTGCTCACCCGGATGGAAGCTTTCCTAGAGATGATTCGATGAGTATTGGTGGCAGTCTTTGGTATCACTGGAATGTGAACGTGCTTGGTCGGGCGGCGCTTGGCTGGGCGCGCTGGCAAGGCGAGCGCAGGGCCCGCAGTGGCGTTGGCTGGAAGAGCGAGGTCCTGGCCCGCCCGCTCAGGATCTCGCCTCGGACCAAGGAGCTTGTGGGGCGCCACTATCTGAAGGGGCGGTACGCCAACCTGCACGAGAAGGTGGCATGGGTCACCTCGGGCGCGCCCGTAGAGTTCCTCGTTGCGCTGGGGTACTACGTGCTCTATCCAGAGAACCACGCGGCCATCTGCGGCACCGTGCGCGTGGCTGAGGACCTCGCCTCCAAAGCTGAGGACGCTGGCTATTCCCGCGACATATGTTCCTATGCCCGGACCGACATCGGATCGGTGCTCTCGGGGAAGACGCCCGTGGGCAGCCTTCCCAGGCCCGACCTGCTGCTGGCCTGCACCAACATCTGCCAGACTGTCCTCTACTGGTACCGGGTACTGGCCCATCATTTTGAGGTCCCTTTGATCCTGATCGACACTCCCTTCGTCTACAGCGAGGTCACAGAGCACGGCCTAGCCTTTGTGAGGCGCCAGCTGGAGGAGGCGATTCCTGTGGCCGAGGAGGTCGCGGGCACATCCCTCGACGCTGGGAAACTGGAGGAGGTGGGTCGCCTGAGCAAGACAGCTGCCGAACTCTGGATGACGATACTGGAACGCTGCCAGGACAGGCCGGCCCCGATTTCTGTCTTCGACCAGTTCATCCACATGGGCCCCATCGTCGAGATGCGGGGCGTCCCGGCCACGGTGGACTTCTACGCGGCGATGCTGGAAGAGGTGGACGAACGGATTGGCGCCGGGGTAGGGGCGGTGAAGGAAGAGCGGAGGCGCCTGCTCTGGGACAACCTGCCCATCTGGTACCGGATGCGCTGGCTGGGCGAGTTCTTGGGGCAACACGGAATCGTGATTGCCGCGTCGACCTACACCAACGCCTGGGGAGAGTTGCATCACCTGATCGATCCTGCACGACCCATCGAATCCATGGCCCGCACCTACATCCATCCCATTCTCAACAGGGGCACCGGGGACAAGTTGGCTACAATGAAGCGGATGATTGAAGACTATCACTTGGACGGCGTCATCCTGCACTCTGATCGCTCCTGCAAGCCATACTCGGTGGGCCAGATGGGGCAGCGGGACAGGCTGATCAAGGAGGCCGGCGTTCCTGCGCTCCTGCTTGAGGCCGACCACAACGACCCACGCGCGTTCTCGGAGGAGCAGGCGGCCAACCGGTTGGATGCCTTTGTAGAGATGCTCGGTGTGTAGGTATGCAGCGGATCAGGGCCTCAGGGATTGACGTGGGAGCGTACGCGAAAGAAAGGAGCGGAAGAATGGAAAAGCGTTGGCTGAAGCACTATGATGAAGGCGTTCCCGCTCACATCGATTACCCGCGCATACCGCTCTATCAACTTCTCGAAGATAGTGCCGGCAAGCACCCCGAGCGACCCTGCACTCGGTTCTTCGGAAGAGAGCTGACGTACCGCGAGATCAAGGACCTCTCGGACCGGTTTGCCGCCGCCATTCGCGGTCGTGGCGTCCAGAAAGGTGACAGGGTGGCATTGCTGTTGCCCAATTCCCCGCAATTCGTCATCGCCTACTACGGCCTCCTGAAGGCCGGCGCGGTCATCGTGCCCCTCAACCCTCTCTACACCGCCCGCGAACTCGCCTTTCACTTCGAAGACTCAGGCACCGAGACAGTGGTCACCATTCCCATGTTTCTGGAGAAGGCGGTTGAATTGTGGAGTCAGACCCCTCTCCAGCGGGTCATCTACACCGGCCTCGCCGACTTCATGCCCTTCCCGATTAGCCTGGCTATGGGATTGCGTGAGCGGCGCCAGAGGACGGGGGCTGGCACGGTCCCTGACGGTCTGACCATTGTGAATATGAAAGATATGCTGGCCCAAGCGCTCCCTCCTGGGTTTGAGCCGGAAACTGTCGATCCTAAGGAGATGGCGGTGCTGATCTACAGCGGGGGCACCACTGGGATCGCCAAGGGGATCATGCTCTCCCACTTCGCCATCGTGGCCAACGCCTGGCAGGTTGCCGCCTGGGGTGGTATCGATGAGAATGATCGCCTGCTGGCTGTGCTTCCCTTCTTCCACGGTTTCGGGATGTGCGTCAATATGAACGCTCCCATCCTCGTGGGTGGGGAGATCATCGTGCTTCCCCGCTTCCAGTCAAAGGAGGTCGCCAAGGCCATCGAGAAGCAGAAGCCCACCTTCTTCATCGGGGTGCCCACCATGTTCGTGGCGCTCAGCAACCTGCCTGACATCGACCGCTACGACTTCAGCAGTCTGAAAGGCATCTTCGTGGGAGCCGCGCCGCTGACCCAGGCCATCAAGGACGATTTCGAGGCTAAGACCGGCGGGCGCATGATCGAGGGTTACGGGCTCACCGAAGTGGTCACGGCCATCATGGCCAACCCCTACAAGGGAAAACACAAGCTCGCTAGCATCGGTATCCCCTTCTCTGACGTAGAGGCCAAGATCGTCGGCATCGAAGATGGGGAGGACCTTCCGCCCGGAGAGTTGGGTGAGATACTGATCAAGAGCCCCACCATGATGCTCGGCTACCACAACTTGCCGGAGGAGACAGCCGATGCGTTGCGCGAGGGCTGGCTGTATACGGGCGACATCGGCTA
>CAZNMJ010000213.1:0-5975 GCA_964573815.1 uncultured Anaerolineales bacterium | reverse complement strand
CGTCCAGGAAGGAAAGGAAAACCAGCTTCATCAGGTAATCCATCGAGTACAAACCTTTGTACTCGGCATGCTTGGCCAGCCCGATTCTGTCGGCGACACGATGGACGTTGCGCAGTGTGAACCCTCTCTTGAACAGCCGATACTTGAGAGTTCTCCAGGGATCGCGCCTCAGCCGCAGCAGCCCCACGTCCAGGAGCCAGTTATTGAGCACGATGAAGTTGTGGGCTGGTCCCATCCCGTGGTCGGAAAGCACGATGACCAGCGTATCCTCATCGACTCTGTCGACAAACTCGCCGACCTTTTCGTCCACTTTCTGGAAGTATCGCCCCACCGGGCCGCTCTTGTCAGTCCCGTCTCCAGCTTCTCGCCACGGATGGCCGGGGTCAAGATAGTGCCACAGCTGGTGTAGAACGCGGTCCGTGTCGAAGATGACGACCATGAACAAGTCGGAGGGGTGGGTGTCCATCAGGTACGACACAGTCCTGGATCGCAGGTCCAGCAGCTCATCGCACGCCTTCCAGAAATCATCACGGCGGGACTCGGCAAAGGTCTCGGTCGGATAGATGGTGTAGTAGCCAATCTCGTCCCTCAGTTCCTGCGATAGCTCTGGCGGATAGCTGAAATCCTGCGCTGAGTAGGGTGTCATCCAGCCGCTGATCATGAAACCATCGACTTCCTCCACAGGGTAGGACATGGGCGCATTGACTATCCCCACTCTCTTACCCTGATCGGAAAGGAGCTTCCAGATGGCAAGGCCGTCTCGTCTGCTGGCGTTGACGGGGGGAAAGACGTAGCTGTCCTCCTCGCGGTATAGGAAATCGTAGATGCCGGTCTTGCCGGGATTTTTGCCGGTCATGAAGGTGGACCATGAAGGGCCCGAAGTAGGAGGTATCGTCGATCTGAGCTGGCCCACCGCTCCTCGTTCCATGAGGTCGCTCAGATTGGGGAGCCTACCCTCCGCGGCCCATGACTGTATGATGTTCAAAGGAACACCATCCAGACCTATGACCAGCACCTTCGCGTCAGAACCCATACTCTCCTCGATTACTCGTCGCTCGCATGGGAATAGTACTCGATGGCCGTGCCAGTGTCGAAAATGCCCCCTCCTACCTCTCGGAACCTAAAGGCCTGGTAGGTGGTGGTGGCAGCGATGATCAAGAGAAAAGCCACCACTCCCATCACGACCTGTGCAATGCCTACCTGGTCCGCCACAGTCCCCACTAAGAGCATGATTGGTATAGCCACCATGTTCGCCAGCAGGAAGTAGACAGCAATAACGCGCCCCCTGAGCTCGGGCGGCGATTTCTCCTGAAGAAGAGTCTCCGAGGGTATGGCCACCAGAGCGATCTCCGCTCCCAATGCCAGAGATAGGAGCATGACTGCGGGTACCTTGGGAACGGTCAACCAAAAGGGAAGATCGAAGCCCGCCAGACCAAACCCAAACAGGGTCAGAACCATGGCCGAGAATCCGACGCTTGACATCACCTCCCTGCGGAACTTGTACCCAAAGCGCCCTATCAAGAACGTACTTGCCAGCATGCCGACACCGGCAGGTGCAAATACGAAGATCGCGTCTTCCGGCAGCATGCCCAGTACCCGAGTGGCGTAGCCTGGAGCGATCATGGCCATCATCAACAACAGTGTCGTAGTCATGGTCAGCTGGGCCAGGGCGATCTGTATCGGTCTCCTACTAGCCACGTAGCGCCACCCCTCGCGCAACTCTTCCCACACCCTCTTCAACATGGAGGCCCCAGCCTCAACGACCAATTTCGGCTTGTCACGCGGTATGCGAGATACCAGCACCGAAGCCATCAGATACATGAGAGCGACTATCCCAAAGGCACCTTTGATTCCCAGCAGCTTCACCGTCAGGGGAGCCAAAATCACCAAACCGAGGACCTGGGTGCCGATGAGAGTGAGGTTGAAAAGGGCGTTGGCGGTCAGAAGCCGCTCTTCTCCCACCAGCAAGGGGATGGTAGTGGCCTCGGCGGGAGCGAAGAACTGGCCAATGGCCGAGGAGACGAAGGTGACGGCGTAGATCACCAGCAGCAGCGACCATCCGCCGAGTCTGTCCAGCACCAGGATGTACGTCGTAACGGTGAGCACTCGTATGGCGTTACTGGCCAGCATGACCAGCTTGTTGGACAGACGATCAACCGCGATGCCGGCCACAGAACTGAGCAACACGGCTGGCAGGCTGAAGGACAGAATCATGATGGCCATATGGGCGGTGGAACGTGTGAGCGTCTCGATGAGGACGATCTGAACGAAGTGGATTCCGTTCTGCGCCGTCTGGGAGGCGATCTGTGCCATCCAGAGCGTGAAGAAGTTCTGGTTCCGGATGACGCCGGCGAAGGTTCTGTCTTGTCTCATACGTCGTGCCCCATAGCAGGGAATGCCCTCGGTTGGGACACGAAAGTCTTGACTCGCTTCTCGAACTCGCGTCTTGGCAGAAGCACCCTGCGGCCACACTTCAGGCATTGGATGCCGATGTCAGCGCCCACACGCACCACACGCCATTCGTAGCTACCGCAGGGGTGTTTCTTGCGAAGTCTGACGACGTCGTTCAAGTGAACGTCCATCACCATAGGGGTGGTCTCTCCTCAACAACCTTCCATTATACCACACAAGCCCTCTGAGGGCGAATTCTTTACCTTACCTCGGTTATCAGGTATCATATTATGTTAGAAATCTTTGTGTCAAGGAAAGTTGGTGGTCCATGTTCGGTCTCGATTTGACAAGCTTCATCGCCGTGATCGTCGCGGTTCTGATCGCCATCGATGTGCACGAGTGCTGTCACGCCTGGATGGCAGCTCAGATGGGCGACCCCACCGCAAGGGATCTCGGGAGAGTGTCTTTGAACCCCATAGTGCACCTGGACCCGCTGGGCACGCTGATGATATTCCTCACCGCCCTCACGGGTTTTGGCATCGGTTGGGGAAAGCCAGTCCCTGTCGATCCCTACAGGTTGCGATACGGGCCTCGGACAGGGATGGGTATTGTGTCTCTTGCCGGGCCTTTAGCTAACCTGACCACGGCCACTGTGCTGGCCATACCGTTCAGATTGGGATTGGGCATACTTCCCGACTTGCTGGTGGAGTTCCTGTTCATCGTCTCTATGGTCAATATCGGTTTGGCGATCTTCAATCTGCTGCCTGTGCCGCCCTTGGATGGCTACGGGGTGCTGATGGGAATCTTGTCCAGTATCAGGGCTCCCTGGGCCTACCGTTGGTCATCCACTCTTGCACGGTACGAACGCTATGGGCCCATGATACTACTCCTGGTGATCATAGCGAATCGATACATCCCGCTGTTCAGCTGGATCATCTACCCACCCTACCTGCTGATCAGACGGTTGTTGCTGGGAGTGTAAGAAACTTGGGGGTCGGCTATCGCGTGCGCCAGTTTGCCCTGGCCCTGGGAACCACCATTAATCCCCAGGAGCAAGATGCCGCAAGCGAGTACCTGGATGGAGCGCAGCTGGAGTTGTTTCGTAGTATGTCCTCCATCGATCAGCACCACTGTCTGGCCGTTTGCCGGAGCCTTCTCGAAGATGGGGAGACGGACCCCTCTCTGCTGACGGCTGCACTGCTCCATGACGTAGGTAAAACCGTCGGCCCGGTGCGCATCTGGCATCGAGTGATCGCCGTCCTGACCAATGCTCTGGCCCCGCGTTTCTGGGAAGCGGTCGATGAGAAACCCGGGACCTGGCGGTATCCTCTCTACGTACACCACCAGCACGCTGTCTTGGGCGCGGCACTCGCAGAAGAGGGGGGCTGCTCGCCTGAAGTGGTGTGGCTCATCGCGCATCATGAGGATGAACCGCGACAGGATGGGAGCGGTAGTAAGAAGAAAAGACTCTTGGCGGCCCTCCAGGCCGCCGATGCAGCAAACTAGATTCCAGTGTCATCTGTGTAGGAGGTCCAAATGACTGAACCCAAAGTTGCCATCATCGGATTGGGTCGCACCGGCTCCTCCATGGGATTGGCCCTGCGGAGAGCCGAGCCACAGTTCGAGATTGTGGGCCATGACAAGGACCGCGCCGTCTCCAAGGAGGCCCACAAACTGGGCGCCGTTGTCAAGTGGGAAGGGAACCTGATCTCCACCATCGAGGAGGCTGATCTGGTGATCATCACCACACCACTGATGGCTATCAGGGAGATACTTGAGGCCACGGGTCCCTACCTGAAGCCGGATTGCGTACTCACCGATACGGCGAACGTAAAGGGCCAGGTTCTCAAGTGGGCCGACGAACTTCTGCCAGACACCGCCCACTTCGTAGGTGGTCACCCCATGATTGGTGTGAGTGCCACAGACGGAGATGATGCCACGCCGGACCTCTTCGTTGGCTCGACGTACTGCCTTGTGCCGTCCGGCAGGGCCCATCCGGCGGCCATCGAACTCGTAACCAGCATGGTTCGTACGCTGGGGGCAGAGCCCTTCTTCCTCGATGTTGCTGAGCATGACGGTCAGGTGGCCGGGATCGCACATCTTCCGCTGATGCTCGCCACGGCCCTGCTGATGACTACCACTGAGGCCCCTTCGTGGAGGGACCTGCAGCGGCTGTCCGGATCTGCCTTCTGGCGTGCGACTCAATTCCCTTCACCAGATCCAGCTGTTAATCGAAGCATCTGCGTCGCGAATCGCGAGAACATCTCTCGCTGGATTGACCCCTACATCGACAGTTTGAGAGACCTCCAGCAGAAACTCGCCGATGCGGACGATGACACGTGGGAAGAACTGTTCACAGTGTTGATGGACACTCGAGCACGCTGGATGGCAGGCAGAGGCACACCGGAGGAGGAAGCAGCGAGGGCGGAGATAGATGAACTCCGGGGCACGAGGACCTTTGGCGCAATGTTCGGCCTTAGCCAGTTCCGAGATCTCAGAAAGAAACTCGAACAACGAGAGCCCAAGTGAGATGGCGTACACCTACATCCTGCAATGTGCCGATGGGACTCTCTACACCGGCTGGACCACGAACATTGAGCGCAGGCTTCGAGCGCATCTGGCTGGAAAAGCGAGTAGGTATACTAGAGCCCGCCTGCCCGTGACTCTGGCATATCACAAGGAATATCCCACATCTCGAGAGGCTCGACAGCACGAGGCCGAGATACGCAGGTTATCTCGCGAGAAGAAGCTGGAGCTAGTCAGCAATTCAGCGTCTTGATTCTTACCCTCACCTGGCTCGCAGCGGACAACGGACGGTCAGCGCTCGCTGGCGATGGAGGGTTGCGCCGCAGACTCCGGCATGTCCCGGAAAGAAAGCGCGTCGAGGAGATTCTGGGGGCCCGCTGCGAAGTCGGCTAGAGATTCAGGCCAACCAGCCCCTGTCGTACGGATCACTATCCAGCAGCCACAGGTCGGTCATCAACTCTTCGTTGATCTCCTCAATGACACCGCTGACGGGAGAGGGAATCGGCACGTCGGCCTTCACCAAGTCCAAGCTCCACACAGGCTCGTTCCGTTGCTGTCCCTTGCGACATGGGTTGACTCTTTCCGGCCCTTATCATAGAATACGTTCGCGCGGCATCACCGCATCTTGCGCAAAAGGGCGCACATGGGGCCATTCTACGGAAGATTGCCGCAAATTCAACTCCTGGGCTGCAACTTACAGCGAGGCAGCACCGTCATCGTTGGCTTCTATGAGAAATGCACGTGCTCTGTCAGAAAGCAAATGCCCTCTTCGGCACATTAGCTATTGCACGACGGGAAGGGCCAGGGAAGTACTCGAAATAGTGCTGCAGCGCGCTGTAGAAGTGGAGCTTGTCAAAGCTATGGGACGGGCGAGGGACCCTGTGATTATCGAGCTACGATTCCGTAGTGCGTGTTGGGTGGCAACGGGATCGTTCAGCGGCGGTGTGACACCTACAGCTTCTCTAGGTGGTGAGCAGCCCTGCAACGGGTTGCGGCCGACCAGCCCAATCGCCGCGCAAACGAAGGATATGTGGTCATGCGCCGTGCCGTTTACCGAG
>CAZNMJ010000212.1:3763-6074 GCA_964573815.1 uncultured Anaerolineales bacterium | reverse complement strand
CGGTTAGAGAACATGAGTGTAGCATGTCTTGTGTGACGTAGCGTCGGGTTTTGAACCGGACGCGGCGGCTCAGGATCTCTCAGGACTACTCAGGACGCTCAGGACAGGCCTGCCATCGAGGGACGGGAGGGAGGCGCAGCCCCGGGAGGCAAGACCGGGCCACGCGTTTGCGCCCCTGAACGGCGTGCGCTACAATTCGGCTACCTATCTCCAAGTAGGAGGAGAGTATGGATACCGCACGCTTGCGTAACGTGGCTCTGCTGATGCTTGTGGTCCTCCTGGTAGGCAGCATACTGGCCTGCGAGATCGGCGGGGGAGAGCCCGCCAAGCCGGAGGTGGCCATCACCGCCCCCACCAGCGACGCACAACTCGAGCTGGGGGACGTCAACGTGCTGGTCAGTGCCAGCGACCCCAAGGGCGTAACGAAAGTGGAACTGTACGTCGACGGAGAGCTCTATCGCACCGATGCCAACCCCGACCCTGAGGGGCAGCCCTCCTGGGCGCTGATGCAAACCTGGACCGCCACCGAGCCTGGCACACACACCCTCAAGGTGATAGCCTACAACGTCGATGGTGTGGAGAGCGATCCGTGGGCGGTGACGGTGCAGGTTCTGGAAGAGGGCGTACCGGTGCCCACCGCCACCCCTACTTCGACCACGGGCCCGCCACCACCAGCTACGGCGACTCCGCTGCCTCCCCCGGCGGACACGGCCACCCCACCACCTCCCACACCCACTGAACCCAGTGGCCCCTCCGAGGCGCCCTCGATTACCTATTTCCGTGCCAACGGGTCGGAGGGCACCATCACCGTGGATGCCGGCACCACCGTGACCTTGAGCTGGGAGTGGGAACGGGTGGATGAGGGCTACCTGGATCCGGGCAACATCCCCCTGGGCTGCCCGTCCATGCCCTGCACCTACAACGTGTCTCCTGGGTCGAGCACGACCTACACGCTGAGGGCGATCAACTCCGTGGGCACCGATGAAGCGAGCGTCACCGTGGAAGTGTCGCAACTACCAGATCTAGCGGTGAGCGGGTTGTTGGTGACACCGTCTGACGCCGCCTGGGGCGGCTCGGTCCAGGTGCGCTTCGACGTTGCGAATCTGGGCGCTGGACCTTCCGGGCCGTACAAGATTGTTTGGAGGTACGGCACCGGAGGCTCAGACGTCATCGAGGAGAACAAGCCCTCCCTGCCGCCTGGGAGCGGGGGAACCGTCAATTGGACCTTGCCCAACATCTACGCCTCGTACAACACGGTGGCCGCAGTTGACCCATTGAACGAGGTAGAGGAGAGCGACGAAGGCAACAACCAGGAGCAGTTCATGGTCACCGTGGGGCCAGCTGGGGTGGACCTCCACGTCATGGAAATCAGATTGGAGCCGGCCTCGCCTCAGCAGGGGTCGCCAGTGATGGTCGGGGTCCGCATCCGCAACAGAGGAGGCACCGACGCTGGCCCCTTCAAGGTGATATGGAGAGCAGCAGGGCCGACCATCGGTCTCCAGTGGAATGTGTCTTCTCTCGCCGCAGGTGAGGCACGGTGGCTCCAGGACGAGTTCACCTATGGTGGGTGGAACCCCAACTACACCACCACCGCCGTCGTCGATGTGGATGACGACGTCGCAGAGGCCGACGAGACTAACAACGAACTGGTGTTGATGGTCAACGTCCGGCCGGACTAGGTAGGTTGAGCAAACCCACAGGCTGATGACCGGGATGTGCCCTCCATTCTCCGTGATGGTCGGCACATCGTTCAATAGGGCTCTTGTCTTCATGATCACCAGGAACTACCATAGCGGTGGTGTGAGGGTGTCATGATCTCTGCAGACGAAATCATCGAACGGCTAGGTATGCAGCGACACCCGGAAGAGGGTGGATACTTTGTCGAGACGTACAAGTCCGAGGAAGTGATCTCCAAGGCTGGCCTGCCGAAGAGGTATCGCTCGGCGAGGGCTTTCGGCACGGCCATCTTCTACCTGCTGACGCCAGACACCTTCTCCGCGCTGCACCGGCTGACCTCGGACGAGATATTCCATTTCTACCTTGGGGATCCGGTCACTATGCTCCAGCTTCATCCTGATGGTTGTTCTGAGGTGGTGACGTTGGGGCAGGACATCTTCGCGGGCCAGCAGTTGCAGGAGGTGGTGCCCAGAGGGACATGGCAGGGTTCGTTCCTCAATGAAGGGGGCGAGTTCGCGCTGCTGGGATGCACGGTATCGCCGGGGTTCGAATACGAGGACTACGAGGCGGGTTCCAGGGAAGAGCTTCTGGCGCAGTACCCTGCCCATCGGGAGCTGATCCTCCGCCTCACGGC
>CAZNMJ010000212.1:0-3663 GCA_964573815.1 uncultured Anaerolineales bacterium | reverse complement strand
TGGTCAAGTGCCTGATCCAGGAGAACGTGGAGTTCATCTTCGGCATACCCGGCGACCAGACCTGCCCCATGCTGGATGCCATCCGCCGCTTCGGCGCCGAAACAGGCCTGCAGTTCATCATGACCCGCCACGAGCAGGCGGCAGCCCACATGGCAGATGCGTACGCCCGCGTCACTGGCAAACCTGCGGTATGCACGGGCACAGTGGGCCCGGGCGCGGCCAACCTCGTGCCAGGCGTTTACCCAGCCTGGGCCGATTCTATCCCCATGGTCATTCTCACCGGCCAGAACCAAACGTGGAAGAGCTATCCCGAGCGCGGGTCCATGCAGTCGCTGGACCAGGTCAGGCTTTTCGAGCCCATCACCAAGTGGAGCGCCAGGATCACCAATTGGCGGAGGATCCCCGAGCTAGTGCAACGCGCCTTTCGCGTCGCGGTGTCGGGCCGTCCGGGGCCGGTGCACCTGGACCTGCACGTGGACGTGATGGTGGAGATGGGCGAAGAGGAGTCGCTTGACTTTCAGGTCAAGTCACCGGAGCGGTACCGGGCAGACCGGGGGCCTGCGGCGCAGCCGGAACTGGTCGAGCAAGCTGCACAGATGCTCGTGGAGGCGGAGCGACCGCTGCTCCACCCTGGTGGGGGCGTGCTCCGCTCTGGGGCGTGGGACGAGGTTCGGAAACTGGCAGAATACCTCTCGGCTCCAGTAACGACGAGCATCGGCGCGGCGGGCGTGATCCCTGAGGATCACCCGCTCTGCCTGATCGCCGGCGGGTACGGTGCCCTGGGCGCCCAGGCTGAGGCCGATGTGGTCCTGCTGGTGGGAGGGCGCATGGGGGACCTGGATTTCTGGGGCCTGCCCCCCTTCTGGGGCGAGCCCGAGGAGCAAAAGCTGATCCAGATCGACATCGACCCAGAGAACGTGGCCCTCAACCGCCCCGTGAACCTGGCGCTGGTCGGCGATGCCAAGGCAGTGCTGAGCGCCCTCATCGAGGCGGTGAAAGGGATGACACCTCCCATCCCTGAACGGCCCGAGTTGGCGGAATACCGCCTCACCGAAGAGACCTGGCTCCAGCAGTTCGAGAAGGATGCGTCCTCGGACAAGAAGCCCATTCACCCTCTACGCCTCATACGGGACGTGCGCGCCTTCTTCCCCAGGGAGGCCATCTCGGTGGTGGACGGTGGCAACACAGCCGTGTGGGCGCACTACCTGAATCGCATCTATGTCCCTCGGTCGTTTGTGACGGCCGCAGATTCGGGCCACCTAGGGACGGGCCTCCCCTACGCCATCGGCGCCAAGCTAGCGCGGCCCGATCGAATGGTCTACGCCATCTGCGGCGACGGTGCCTTCGCGATGCATATCCAGGAGTTGGAAACCGCCGCGAGGCTGAAGTTGCCCCTGGTGGCCATCATTGCCAACGACCGTCAGTGGGGCATGATCAAGGCCGTGCAGATGGAGGCCTACGACTCTCGCTACATCGGTGTGGACTTCGACGACGTGCGATACGACCTGACGGCGGAGGCTTTCGGCTGCCATGGGGAGAGGGTGGAGGATCCAGAGGAGATCACCCCTGCACTGGAGAGGGCCGTGGCTTCCGGCAAGCCAGCCGTCCTGGACGTGGTGATAGACGAGTGGGCCAATCTGACCCCGCCCGACCTGGCCAATCTGGACGCTTTGTGGATGGAGGGATGCGAGCTACCGTGGTGAGTGTGGTCAACGGGATTGAGGTGGAGGGTGGCTATGAAAGCTGCTGTGTTCCGGCGGATCGGGCTTGTCGAGGTCGCTGAGGTACCGGAGCCCACACCCGGGCCCCACGAGGTGGTGATTCGCGTTGGCTACTGCGGCCTTTGCGGATCGGACGTTGAGGCCTTGCACACTGGCTTCTACGCGCCGGACGTGATCATGGGGCACGAGTTCTCCGGCACCATCGCGCAGGTGGGCCCGGAAGTGAAACGGTGGCATGAAGGGGACCGCGTCGTTATCAACGACGCCATCCCATGCACCGACTGTGTCCCCTGCCGCGAGGGCAGATTGGACAACTGCGACAGCCTGACCATGGTTGGTGTTACGCACGACGGCGGCCTGGCAGAGTACGTCGAAGTGCCCGCCAGGGGGCTGCACAGCCTCGCTGAAGGGTTGACGTTGCGCCATGCTGCGCTGGTGGAGCCGCTGGCGGTGGCCCTCCAGGGCGTGCGGCGGTCGCGACTCGAGGTGGGCGATTGTGCACTGGTGATGGGTGCGGGTCCCATCGGCCTGCTGACTCTCCAGTGTGCCTTGCTGGGGGGCGCACGAGCAGTGGTCGTCACCGAGGTGAACCCGACTCGCCGAGAGCTGGCAGCAGAGTTGGGCGCCGCGGCCGTGCTGGATCCGACCCGCGACAACGTCGGCGCGGCGTTGTCGAACGTCATGGGACCCCAAAGCCCCGATGTGGTCTACATCTGTACTGGCGAACCGGAGCCGTTTGGCGATGCCATGTCCCTCGTCCGGGGTGGCGGGCAGATCATGGTACTGGGCCTCTGTGTGGAGCCGGTAGAGTTCGACTTTCTCAGCGCTGTCCTGAGGGAACTGAGTCTGGAGGGCAGTCTGGCCGGGCGGGCTGAGTTCCCTGCGGCGATTGACTTCGTCGCGCAGGGCAGGGTGGACGTGGAAGCGCTGATCAGTCACGAGATCACGTTGGACCAGGTCGTCACCGAGGGATTCGACCGATTGAGTGCTGTTGATTCCGAAGCGGTCAAGATACTCGTTCGTATAGGAGGGGAGGTATGAAACTCGCGTCGCTGGAATATCTGCAGGAAGCCAAGAAGAGGTCCAACAGCGATCCCGAATACCTCAAACTGGCCAAAGGCGACACTGAATCGTACACGCTGGTGCTGCAAGAGGAGCCCGACAAGGGCGTCGGTGGGCAAGTCGTCGTCGGTTTCGACATGGTGGACGGCGAGATGAACGAAGTGTGGCTGGGCGAGCGTCCGACCGACTTCACCATCACCGGTCCTTACGGCGTGTGGGTGGATGTCCTGCGGGGCAAAATGGGTCCCAACAAAGCCATCGCCATGCGCAAGCTCAAGACGCAGGGGCCCTTTTTGCAGCTGCTGCAGAGATCCGACCGCATCATCCGCTGGGTTAAGGTTCTGCGCACTATCCCTACTGAATTCGAGGGCGACTACGCGGAGCACAATCTGCCCGGCGAGTGAGCTCCACCGGCTTTCATAAACCTCTGTTCACCCTCACCTCCGCCTGCCCCATCGAGGGGCGTCCTGGGATGTTTCCCTCCTGATGGGGGATGACGGAAACACAGCCGTGTAGCGCCGGACTGGAAGTCCAGCGCCACGGGTTGGGAGTCCGACTTCAGCTGGTTGTAGAACATGCTTCCAGCATGTTCTGTCTCAGATAGCGTTGGGTCATGAACGTCTTTCACATCTGTTTGCAGGAGGGAGAAAGGTTTATCCTCCTCCCAGGCCCAGATGGCGGGGTAGAGGGGCTTGCGAGGCTTGCGTTTCTGGGGCGGTCTTCGTCGTCGGAAGATGTGGGGAATGGTGTGAGGGGACAGGGAGAGTCCGTGGGCACGCAAGTAGAGAGCCAATCGATGTCGTCCGTAGTGGGTCTTCTGCCAAGCCTCAAGGACTTGGTCCTCGATGTGGGGAGGAGTTTGCTTTGGCGAGTTATGAGG
>CAZNMJ010000211.1:0-6075 GCA_964573815.1 uncultured Anaerolineales bacterium | reverse complement strand
GGAGAGCGCTGCGTTCGCATCGCAGAGGTCGGGGGTTCGAATCCCCCTATCTCCATATGCCCCTGTAGCTCAGAGGATAGAGCAGCGGTTTCCTAAACCGCGTGTCGTGCGTTCGAGTCGCACCAGGGGTACCACATAGTCGCTGGGGCTCTACTGCGTCGCCGACCTGCTTCTCCTCCGCCAACACTGGCCCTGTCTTGACTCTGTCTGGATAGTCTTTGGTACGGGTATTGAGCACCAGGGTAGACTCGGAGGCCCCACTCCTCCCTATTCCGGTCCACGGGCCAGAGTACGAATGCTGTTTCCCTACCTACAGACTTGCCCCAAAGTGGCTTGTGCCGTATTGGAGCGTAGGCCTGATGCCATCTCCAATCGTTGGTGCATTGTACCACATCGGCTGGGGACAATCGGGCGAGTTGGGGGCTCGTTGCCTTGACCTCGCGAAGCTAGGGGCCACTCGTGGAAACGCGCGACCCTTTTTCATGCCAGCTATGTGGGCCGACATAGAGCAGGTTCAGACAAAGGAACGATTGCTCCCTGGCGATCCAGATTTGACGAAAATGTAAGGAATCGACGACAAATTTCATGACTATGTAACGGCGTACCCCATATGCTAGAGAGACCAAAGTTCAAAGGAGGGACGCCATCACCGAAAAGGGAATGGCGTGGCTCAATGACAGGGCAGGCAATGTGTTCGTCTGTCGAGTTGAAGACCTCAAGAACTGTGTGGATGATGCCACCATGGGGGTCAACATCGGCGATCACGGCGTGTTGGCCCTAGGAGAGGAGCCCAAGGTTCCAGGTGTGGTCGGACCTCTCAATGGGGTGGCTGGGGAAGGAGGTGGGAACATTATGTCCAGACTACCAGCGAGTTGCCCCAGCTCAGCCTACCGACCACGATGCTGCATGGGTGTTGAGGAACCTGGACGAAAGAGTATAGTGTGTCCTGTCATGGATACATCACTTGTGCCATAAAGGATGAAGCAATGACAAACCAAGAATCATCAACCGACAACAAAGCGCAAGAGACGGCCTGGCGTATCGGCCCCCGAACATTGCCTCCGCCCGACGGCGCGAGCGACGTGTTGCGCGACGCGATCAGCAACACCCCGGCACCAGATCCCGCGCTGAATCTCCAGCTCAAACCCCAGAGCGAAGCCGAGTGGCTCGCGGTCATCGCGCAGTTGGACGAAGGAAAGGTCGACACCGCGCGGGACCTCTGTGAACAGTTTTCGGTTTCAGTTGAACACGACAAGATCGAGGGTGTCAACGTCTATCACGTGACGCCCGCCGAGGTCGATCCCGGGCTGGAGGATAAGTTGTTCGTCCACGTGCATGGGGGGGCATTTGTCCTGAACGGTGGGGAGGCGGGTACGATCGAAGCCATCGTGATTGCCCATCTGGCCAAGATACGGGTACTGTCCATAGACTACCGCATGCCGCCCCGGTATCCCACTCCGGCCGCGAGGGACGATGTGGTGACCGTGTATCGACACCTGCTGAAACAGCGACCGGCGCAGTCGATGGCTCTGGGCGGATCCTCGGGGGGTGCTTGTCTCATCATGGGGATAGTGCAGCAGTTGATCGAGCTGGGCGCTAACATACCGGGCGCACTGTACCTCGGTACGCCCGGGGCTGACATGAGCAAGACGGGTGACTCCTACTACATCAATGACGGCATCGACCGAAACCTGGTCACCTACGACGGCTTCATCGAGGCCGCGGTACGGCTG
The DNA here is from genome assembly GCA_964573815.1 of uncultured Anaerolineales bacterium. Taxonomy (GTDB): domain Bacteria; phylum Chloroflexota; class Anaerolineae; order UBA7937; family B3-Chlor; genus CAYGAW01. Next base: position 4,342 of record CAZNMJ010000211.1, on the reverse strand, counting down.
TACGCGGATGGTCGCGATCTGAAGGATCCGCTGGTCTCCCCCCTGTATGGGGACTTCAACGGTTTCCCGCCCACATTTCTGATAACGGGGACGCGCGACTTGCTCTTGAGCGCCACCGTTCGCACCCACATCAAACTCCGTCAAACGGGCGTGGTAGCCGACATCCTCGTCTACGAAGGGATGGCCCATGCGGATTATGTGCAGGATTTGGCCGCGCCAGAGTCACAGCATGCCTTTGCTGAGCTGAATGCGTTTTTATTACAGCATCTTCAGTAACCAAACGGTTCTTGGCTCCAGCCCTCGATCACGTGCCCCTGTAACATCGGCACGGCTACAATACGCAGGCATGTGTGCAGAGAGAACTGCGAACACGTGGAAGGAGGAGGAATGACCACCACTATCAGGTCGGACGAAGCCAGACAGGTCGCCCAGGAGGCGTATGTCTACACCTACCCGCTGGTACTGATGGACCTGACACGGAGGCAGATGACGAACATTGAGGCCGCGAAGGTGGAGAACCGGGGGCCGGCAATGACCTTCACCCACGTTCGCGCCTTTCCCGGCGCAGACAAACGCGAGGTCGTGCGTCCCAACTTCGACACGTTGTATTCGCTCGCCTGGCTCGATCTGACCGAAGAGCCGGCGATAGTCTCGGTACCGGAGATCCAAGGGCGGTTCTACATGCTCCCGTTGTTGGACATGTTGACCGACGTCTTCGCCATAATCGGCACGCGCGCCACCGGTACCCAAGCCGGCCACTACGCAGTTGCGAGGCCAGACTGGAGCGGCCAGCTCCCAGCAGGAGTCACGCGTATCAATGCGCCCACGCCCTATGTCTGGATTATCGGCCGGACTCAGACCAACGGGCCCAAGGACTACGATGCCGTACACAGAATACAGGACGCCCTCGGCCTGAGCCCGCTCTCCGAGTGGGGCAAGACGCGGCAACCCGTCAAGGTAGAGATCGATCCAGATGTGGACATGGAGACACCACCGCTGGAACAGATAGGCAGGATTTCGGCCAGCGCCTACTTCGAGTGTGCGGCCGAGCTAATGAAAGTCCATCCACCTCACATAACCGACCATGTTATCATCGCCAGAATGAAGCGGATCGGCTTCCAGGCTGGCCAGAGCCTCCACTTCGAGGGCCTCGATCCGACCGTCCGTCGGGCGCTGGAGCAGGCGCCGACAGATGGTCTGAAGTCGATGCAGGCCAGGTTCCCCAAAATCGGTAGTGAAGCCAACGGTTGGCGCCTAAGCACGGGCATGGGCGTGTATGGCAACAACTACCTGGATCGGGCCGTCATCGCCATGGTCGGGCTGGGCGCGAATCCTCCGGAGGAAGCGATCTACCCCATAAACTTCTCCGACAGCGAAGGCAATCCGGTCGTCGGCGAGCACGACTATGTCCTTCACTTCGAGAGAGACCAGCTGCCGCCTGCCGATGCTTTCTGGTCGGTTACCATGTACGATGAGGTCGGCTACCACGCCGCCAATCGCCTCGATCGCTTCGCCCTCGGGGACCGCGACGACCTGGTCTTCAATCCGGACGGCTCGCTGGACATATACATCCAGCATGAGTCACCGGGCGCGGCAAAGGAGCCGAACTGGCTCCCGGCTCCGCGAGGGCGGCTGAGCATCACCATGCGCCTGTACGCACCGAGAATGGAGGCGCTGGATGGCCGCTGGGTGCCGCCGCCCATCAGAAGGGCAGGCTAGTACGCCAAGGACGGTGCCATGGGCAGTGACATCGGGGAGATGTTGTCGATTGCCGTGGGCGTCCCCGCCAGCAGGCCCACGGATGCGATTCGTTTGTCGCAACAGAGAGAAGAGCAGAAAGGGCAGCGGATCGGGCGTCTTGGCCCGCTCCGCCCTTTGCAGGCGAGAAACGAATCCTTCCACCCGATTATGAGGTAACTCGCATCTACCGTCGCGTGACGACCTGGCGGCCAACGCCTGCGGTCTTTCTCGATCAACTCTCTCGTCCTGACGTCTTCCGGATCAGTGGCGTGATGCAATAGCTGGGCAGGGGCGCGGTGATCCCCAGAGGCTCAACCTTGAGCGAAGCAAGGACCATACTCTTGATTGTCGGGGCGATCGCCCTTGTGTGTGCAGTTGTCCTGATATCGGCCGCCGGGTTCATTCTCTGGGCCGACGCCAACTTCAAGAATGATTCTGGCTACTACAGCACCGACGTTCTGCCTCTCAAGATCATGGTGATGATGCCGAGAGGGTCGTGGGCGGAGCTGGCCGGGACATACGGGGTATGGCTGCCCTGGCTGTTCGGATCTGGGGTTGCCCTCGTCGTTGGTGGTGTCGTGCTGCTGCCGCTCGGGACCTTGAAACAGGACCGAATCAGCCTGGCTGGACCGGCGTGCTGGCGCAACAGAAAGTGTGTAGATTCAGGGGATAAGGAAAGGGGCGTGTCCTTCCAACAGCACATAAGGAAGGAGGTACGCCCCGTCGTCCAGGTGAAAGACCCACGCAGTGGTCGAGGTCGAGAGGCCCCGACTACCGAGGCACAGCTCCGCCCGGACGGACGGGCCGCTCAGCGAATCGATTGGCCCGCGGACTCTCCCGAAGAGACCGGGGTCTGGGTGAGCCCTGGGACTGCCGGAGGCCAGCACCACCCCCTCTCCCTCGACGGGAGAGGCCGGGTGAGGGTGAAGTCCCCCTCCTCATGTTCTCCTCCCGCCAGGGGAGGAGAGAAGCGGGAGTTCGGTCAGGTCTTTTGCGCGTACCACGAGGCTGGCTTCCTACCCTGTCCGACTGTGATGGACGGTTATGCCCCTCCATGAATTCACACACTATTCCTGAGGCTACCGACCGGCGTCAGGCTTGCAATTCTCCGAAACTTTCTCTACAATATCGGCACAACTGGCCTGGAGGTTGACACCCGAAGCCAAAGAAGATGTCTTTGGTGGCCCCCAGCAAAGGTACAATATGTGTGGCGCGCCAGTGGCTACTGAACACGTTGCGGCCAACGGCAGTTGGCATAGCCAGGCTCCAGCGGTAACTCCCTGAACTGCAAGTCGCGCCAGCGGTACTTTGAAGGTTAGGCGCAGGGGTGTAGCTCAGTTAGGTAGAGCAGCGGTCTCCAAAACCGCCGGTCGTGGGTTCGAGTCCTGCCACCCCTGCCAGAATAATACCCGGTTGAGACACCCATGGAAATGGATGTAGAGTACAACCCGCAAGGGCCTTTGGGACAGCAGTGCCAGGACTGCCAGTTCTTCGAGCCTTCCGGTGACGATGCCTCCAGGGGCAAGTGCTACGGCCAGGAGGTGATGGCCCAGGGGACCTGCAATATGTTTGCCCACAAGTGATGGCCGAGGTGGTGGAATCGGTAGACACGCCATCTTGAGGGGGTGGTGGGCGTAAGCCCGTGCGAGTTCAAATCTCGCCCTCGGCACCAGGGCGGCGTAGCCAAGTGGTTAAGGCGGGGGTCTGCAAAACCCCTATTCAGCGGTTCGAATCCGCTCGCCGCCTCCATCACCGGCGCCGGCCATGGCAACTCGATCACTCAACCTCAGAACGGTCCGCACCCGCGCTTCACACTTCAATCCCGCATGGGGTAAGCTATAGGCGCGCACGCGGCCCGGCCACCCGGTACCCCGCATGTCTACAGGGAGCGGTCGGCGTGCGGGTGTCAGGACCGGCCAGGGAGAGGCCGGAGTCTGTATTCAAAGGAGGTAGTCCATCATGGCTGATCTGGCAGAGCTGGAGGCAAGGATAAGGGTTTTGGAGGATATCGAAGCCATCAAGAAGCTGAAGGCCAGGTACTGGCGCTGCGTCGACAGGAGCCTGTGGACCGAGATGGAGGACGTCTTCGCCGAGGACGCCACGGCCGACTACGGCCCCAACATGCAGTTCCAGGGCAGGAAGGCGATCATCCAGTTCCTGAAGGACAGCACCGGGCAGGAGTCCATGATCACCGCCCACGGCGGCCACAACGCCGAGATCGAGATAACCGGTGAGACCACGGCCAGGGGCGTATGGGCGCTGAACGACCTGGTAGTCATACAGCCGAACACCAGGATGATGGGCTGGGGGTACTACGACGACGAGTACGTCAAAGAGAACGGCCGGTGGAGGAAGAAGAGCACCAGGATCAGCCGCATCCTGGAAGAGTGGGACATGACAAAGCGCTAGGCAGCAGCCCCGGCCATTCGGCTAACAGCGGCGTTGAAGGCACCAGGCAATTAAAGTAGAATGCAGGCAAGCGCCACGCTTGCCTGCACTCGCCCGCAACCCTGCACGCCGAGGTGGCGGAACAGGTAGACGCGACGGACTTAAAATCCGTTAGACCTCACAGTCTGTGCGGGTTCGACTCCCGCCCTCGGCA
>CAZNMJ010000210.1:3523-6079 GCA_964573815.1 uncultured Anaerolineales bacterium | reverse complement strand
TGATGCCAGACGACCTAGCGGCTTCCAAGAGTGCATAGAGCGCCTGTACGAGGCATGATTGTGAAGGGTGCGCCCGTGACCCGTACGCGGCTTGAGCGCCGGCCTGCCTGGCCGGCGCTTGTGGCACGCGCGGAGTGGGGAGCCCGACGCCGCCAACGGCCGTGAGTGCCATATGGCGAATAGCCTCAACCAGCATCCCGCGAACCGCGATCGCTTGTGGAACCTGCTCAAAGACAAAGACGTAGTCGCGTACATCTGCGGTCACACGCACAACTACAGCGCCGTCGAAATCGGTGGCGTCTGGCAGTTGGACGCCGGTCACTCCAGGGGCATGGGGGATACCGGGGCAAGAAGCACCTTCATCTTGGTTCACGTGGATTTCGGCTTCGTCTCCTTCGAGACCTACCGTGATGACGCCAGCGGCGGACCATACACTCTCAGGGTCAGCGGCGTGTTGAATGGATCTCGCATCTATCTGCCCTTGGGTATGCGGGTGGCAGCCGACACCGCTTCGCTAGCACAGTGGGCAAACATGAATTGAAGTGCCGACCAAGGCGGTGGCAAACAGCACTAGACTGTCTGGGCTTCCCGTTCCGCCATTGGCAGGGCGCTCCCTGCGTGCTAGAATTGCGTTTGAGGTACAAGGGGTGCACCTTCACACGACCTGGTGTTCGACAGGCTCGCCTTGCTCATCAGGGCGAGCTTCCATGTGTGCGTAGGCCTTCACCCGAGTCACGAAATCAAAGCACTGGCCGTTGACCGTGCGCAGCCGTTGTGTTCTCGCAGTTGCATGGCACCGCGCCTGCTGCCAGCTTCCGTCAGCGGCCGCGTCCAACGAGGACCTTCTTGAAAGAAAATCCAGCAGAGAACCTCGCCACACAGAGGAGCATAAGAAGCGCGATCGACCGGCTGAACGGCGCCTTCAAGGCCGACCCCTCAGGTTTCTCAACCAGAGCCCACCTGTGCACGAATCTGGCGAGTGTGATACAGAGCCATCCCCTGTTCGCACATAAGGGCAGCAGCGACCCCCTCCCGCTCGTGCGTCAAGAGTATGCAACTCCATTCAAGTGCCACATGGGCGATTTGAGGTTCGAAGTACTCGACGACGAATCCCTCGGCGCTAGACGGCACTATGATGTCGTGGTTCTGAACCCATGGTGGACGGAGAGAGCACCTCTCGAGGCCCTTCGGAACCAGGATCTTGAGGTCTTCCGCCGCGAGATCAGGGACAAGTCCCAGACGAATGATCCTCCCCTGTGCCTGGCGGGCATAGAGATCCGTCTCGTCCGCACCGAGCGACCCACAAAGGCAGACTACGACGCCATCCGCCGGGACTATCGCAAGCTGCTCCTCTCAGGCGAACTGTCGAACGGCTGGCGGTTCATGGACCACCGATACGTGCTCGTCTTCAGCCATCATTCGCAGCCGCACGAAGCCAAGTGGAAGGAGATCGTACAGGCCGCGTGGGAGCACGATGTCGATCCTAGGAACGCCTGGGTCGCGTGGACCTCTCCTCGGGGGACCAGGTGGTCTGGGTGATGGGAGATGTGGCCCTCACCTCATTGCCAGTCGGGGAACACCCTGATACAATTCCTCTGCAGTAGACGACCGGCTCACAGTCCTCACAAAGACCTTAAGGAGAAAGCGTCATGGCGGACCTAGTCAGCCCAGGAGATTTCCCGGTAACGCAAGAATACGTCTATCTCAACGCCGCTGCAATCGCGCCGATGCCCGAGGTGGTCGTTGAGGCCACTATGAATTGGGAGCGGGAAATCGGCACGAAGGGGACCGTCAACCTGGATGAGGATGCAGAGGCCAAGGTCTTCGATGCGCTCCGCGAAGCCACGGCTCGCCTGCTGGGAGCACAGCCCGATGAGATCGCCTGCGCGTCCAACGCCTCGGAGCTGATCTGCTCGCTGGCCTGGGGACTGGGCCCGGGCCCCAACAACAACGTAGTCAGCTGCACTGTGGAGTTCCCCAGCGTGGTCTATCCGTGGCTGAGGGTAGCCGGGCTGACCGGCTGCGACGTGCGGCTCACCAGGGACCCCGACCATATCATAGACCCTGACGAACTTTTCGGTCTCGTGGATGACCAGACGGTGGCAATCTGCATCAGTCACGTGCAGTATCTCACCGGGCAACGACTGGACCTAGCTGCCCTCGCCGAAGTGGCCCACAGTCACGGCGCAATACTGATCGTGGACGCCACGCAATCGGCGGGAGCCATCCCCGTAGACGTGGCGGCCAACGACATAGACGTGCTCGTGACGTCGGGCTACAAGTGGCTCTGTGGCCCTCTGGGCTCGGCGGCGCTGTTCGTCCGACGTGAGCTACACGAGAAGCTCGAGCCCGGCATGGTGGGCTGGCGGAGCACGGATCAGATTGGGATAGACTTCGACAGCAGACACATTGACTGGGCACCGGCGGCGAGACGCTTCGAATTCGGCACCATAGCCTATGGTGGCACCGTTGGGCTGGCCACAGCCATCGACTATCTGATGGGCGTTGGCGTTGACCAGATCCAGAGCCACAACCTTGGTCTGGCTCGTCGCCTGA
>CAZNMJ010000210.1:0-3423 GCA_964573815.1 uncultured Anaerolineales bacterium | reverse complement strand
TTCCACAGCACGGCTCAGAGAGTTCCTGACAGGGATTTCCAAAGGATCAAGAGAGGCGCGTCCTTTTACGGCATCACTTACAGCGAGGTCTACCAGACGGTGCTGGAGATTGGAACCGGCCTGATGAGCTTTGGTGTGGGCAGCGGTGATAGGGTTGGATTCATCTGCGACAACCGGCCCGAGTGGATCCTGATCAACCTGGCATTGCAGGGCATAGGTGCCCCTGACGTTCCCCGCGACTCCGACGTCCCTTTGCCCGAACTCGAGGCCATAGTTGACGATTCCAAGCCCAGGTTTGTGATTGTAGAGAACGAGAAAGGCCTCCAGAAGGTCCTAACCATCATGAACACCTTTCCCTCCGTCGCTGCGGCCATTATCATAGAAGGAGGATCGCAAAGAAGGGAGAATGTGTTCTCCCTCGATGATGTCGTCGCGGAGGGCAGAGCCCAGCTTAAACAAGGGAACAGCGCTTTCCTGGAAGCCGCAGAGAGAGTATCGCCGGACGATGTGTGCACCGTCGTATATACGTCCGGAACCCAGGGCATCCCCAAGGGCGTTATTCTCACGCATGCCAATTTCGCCCATCACTTCGAAGTCATTCCGCCACTGTGGGGCCTCAATGAGAACGACCGTGTACTGTGCTTTCTGCCGCCTTGGCACCTGCTGGAGAGGACCGTGGAGTATTTCGTTCTCGTCATCGGCGGTTCCATGTCCTACACCACAACGAAGGACATCTTGAAGGATTTGACGCTGGAAAAGCCTACCTTCATAGCGTCCGTGCCCAGGGTCTGGACGGCCCTCTATGAGAGAGCGATCAGGGAGATTAGGCGGCGCAGATCCCCCCTCAACGACATGCTGTCGTCGCTCCTGGAGAATGCGATCAGATACAAGAAGGCTGTCAACACGAGGAACGATAGGTATCCAGATGCGTCGTACCATGTGGGCGACCGGATGAGGGCACTCAGAGATTCGGCCGTGAACTTCGCCTCCTACAAACTCGCAGATCGGTTGATCTTCTCGAGACTGAGGAAAGCCCTCGGCGGACGACTCCGAGGAGCCGTCTTCGGCGGCGGGCACCTTCCGGAGCACGTCGAAGACTTCCTCGACGCGGCTGGACTGAACGTGCTGGAAGCGTATGGCATGACGGAGGCGGCACCCGTACTCACGGCCAGGGCCTTTGGCGGAACGCTCTATACGGCAGGAAAGCCTGTTCCTGGAACCGAGATTCAGATCCTCGACCAGTACTTGAATCCGGTCCAGCCAGGGACGCAAGGGGTGATCTACGCCAGAGGGCCACAGATCATGAAAGGTTACACCAACCAGGAGCTCACCAGTCAGGTGCTCTCCCCGTCTTCAGATGGACACCCTCACAAGTGGTACAACACTGGGGACCTGGGCCTGATCACGCCCAGCGGGGACTTGAAGATCCTGGGCAGGGTCCGTGATGACTTCAAGCTACTGAATGGGGAGTGGGTGACGCCGCAACCTATCGAGGACATGATTCGGACCAGTGAATACATCAACGATGCCATGCTCGTGGGCGCGGACCGGAAGTTCGTCGGCGCTCTGATCTTTCCTGAGTGGGACAATCTCAAACGGTACGCCAAGGAGCAGAACATAGACTACCCCGCCGGCGATCCAGCGACCGCCAATACGCTCCTGTCGCAGCATGACAAGATCAGGGCATTGATCGCAGGAGAGATCAGGGAGAGAGTGTCCGAGGAGCAGGGGATCAGGCCCTGGGAGGAAGTTGTGAGATTCGCGCTCATTCCTCAGGAGCCGAGGATAGGAGCGGAACTCACAGCTACCCTCAAGATCAGGCGGTATTTTGTGCACGAGGAGTATCAAGAGCTCATAGAAGACCTCTTGCAATAGCGCGAGTCACTCGTTCGTCAGGATGAGTTCAGGCGCCCGCCGCAGCTCAGGTGCGCGCGTGCCGCGCCGCATAGAACTCATCTTGATGGGCACTCGGAAGCAACCCTACTCTGTGGAGGTTCTCGATGGGCAACGCTCAAGCGCAGCCGTTCAGCATCAGAAAGCGGAGGTCGCGCTTGAGGCGACTGGTCCGCGATTTGTTCTCGGATCGTACTCTCATCATTGCCTCCAACCGAGGACCTGTGACCTTCGAGCGAACTAGGTCAGGGAACGTGCGCCCAAGGCGCGGCACAGGCGGCGTGGTAAGCGCTGTCAGTGCCATAAGCCGTTACGCTAACCCGGTGTGGATCTGCAGCCCGATGTCGCAGGCAGACCGGCAGATGGCGGTGGAGCAGCGTGGGGAACTAGTACCCTACTCGACCAAAGACTACGACTTCCGCCTGCATTTCGTCCTCACGGACAAAGAGTCCTATGACCTCTTCTATATGACGGTCAGCAACCCGCTGCTCTGGTTCCTGCAACACTACATGTGGGACGTGGTTCGGGTCCCCACGTTCTCCTCGGAGCTGTGGTCCGCGTGGCGGGGATATCAGCAGGTGAATCAGGCCTATGCCGACGCCATTGCCACGCAAGTGCTAGCTAGTGGCAACCGCGCGATCGTCATGCTACAAGACTACCACTTCTACCTCTGCCCCGGGGCGCTGGATCCCCTGCTGCCGGAGGGCTGTTTGCTCTCGCAGTTCATACACGTCCCCTGGCCGGGCCCCGATTACTGGATGATCCTGCCCCCCAGCATCCGCCAGCAGATCCTGGCAAGCCTGTGCTGCAATCACATCCTGGGATTCCACACCAAGAGGTATGCCCTCAGTTTCCTGCGAACCTGCGAGAGCTTGTTGCCCGGCGCAGAGGTCGACTACTCCGCCAAGACTGTCACACACGGCGAGAAGACCCTTTCCGTGCGCATCTACCCCATCTCCATTGATGTCAGATCTCTGCGCAGAGTAGCGAGGGCAAAAGGTACAGCCAGAGAGCGGGAGCATCTTGTAAGGCCATCAGTCCAGCAAACGATCGTCCGTGTCGATCGCATTGACCCCAGCAAGAACATCGTTCGTGGATTCGAAGCTCTGGATGTCCTCCTTGAACGCTACCCCGAGCACCTGGGCGAGGTACAGATGCTAGCCTTGCTGGTACCGTCTCGCCTTAGAATAGATGAGTACCAAGAGTATCTGGACGAAGTGATTGTGGCTGGCCAACACCTGAACCTCAAGTATGGAGACCGTGAATGGGAACCTGTGGAGCTATTCGTTGGCGAGGACTACGTGCGAGCCGTGGCCGCCATGCAACTCTACGACGTTCTGCTGGTCAATCCAATAATCGACGGCATGAACCTGGTGGCAAAAGAGGGGCCAATCGTCAATCAGAAGGATGGCGTTGTCGTCATCTCGGAAGGCGCTGGCGCTTCCCATGAGCTGGGTGAGGCCGCTCTGGTGATCTCGCCATACGACGTGATACAGACCGCGGAAGCCTTGCACCAGGCCCTAGTGATGT
>CAZNMJ010000209.1:2608-6080 GCA_964573815.1 uncultured Anaerolineales bacterium | reverse complement strand
ACAGCGACGGCAAACTGACCCTCATCAACAGCACCGTGAGTGACAACACCGCCGGTAAGGCAGCCAACCCCAACCGAGAATGCACAACGGGAGGTGGCATCAAGAGTCTGACAGGGGAGCTAACGCTCATTGGCAGCACTGTCAGCGGCAACTCCTCGCGAGACAACGGCGGCGGCATGTTCATTGCCTGCAAGAGCACGTTGGAACTCGTCAATAGCACCGTGAGCGGCAATGACGCCGCGGGAGGCAATGGTGGCGGCATCTACCTCAAGGGCGCGGCTCGGCTGACCAATAGCACCATCGCCAACAACCATGCCTCCGGGACCGGGGGCGGCGTCTACGTCGAGGGTTCAGGCGAACGAGGGCTCATCCGCGGCTGGCTGGACTTAGAGAACACCATCATCGCTCACAACACGGATGGCCGAGAGTACTGTTGTGACGACTGCATGCTCGGCGACGACAGCACCCTCGGGATCAACGACAACAACTTCGTTGGCGACGGCAGTTGCAGCCCGGACTACTCCGGTGATGCCCTTGTGGGTCCTTTGGCCGAGAACGGGGGTGACACCGAAACCCACGCCCTGCTCCCAAGCAGCCCGGCGATCGACGCCATATCGGCCATCAGCTGCACTCTGACCACAGACCAACGCGGGAGTTTTCGACCGATTGAGTTGAGGTCCGCCGATACCCCCTGCGACATAGGCGCCTTCGAGTTGCAGCCGAGTGAGGAGTGAGGGGGACTGCCCCATCCTCACGGCATGCCTTCCACTCCTGTCTAGTGGTTGCTGCCGGTTTGGTGATAGGTAGCCACAAGACGGGATCTCGCCTTCGTCCTGGTCATGGCGTGAACTTCCCCATAGGCCAAGCCTGCCATAGTGGCTCGTCCTTCTGGGTAAGGACTTCCCACCACCCTTTTGCCAGGGGAGTATCAGATTTGGCCACTATCTTTGTCACCACCTGGTAACGATGTCGTGGCGCAAGCACCGTTGACGATTGACAAACTCCTTGATTGGGGCAACAATGTTATCTCAGCGAAGCTCTAAGTTTCTCTCGCTAGCGTGGATCAGCTAGACACGTAGGGCCTGGGTACGCTTGGGGCTCGAGATTGCCCCATTGTTGCCCGGTCCAATGCAAGATTTCGACAGAAGTGAGGATGAAAGATGAAGAAAAGGCTTGTTCTCGTAGAGCGACAGCACCCGCCTGGCTGCCGTTACGAAGAGGTTGCAGCGCCAAGGCTGCTCTGGAGGACCCTCGTTGCTGCTGTGCTCGTCAGTTTGCTTACCTTGTCGCTGACGGCTTGCGAAGGAGGATATACCACCAGAGGTGAGCGGGTCACGATGACCGAGGTAGGGATGGGAGGCGAAGTAGATGTGCACATCGATAGCGCCAACGGCAGCATAACCAAGGACCTGGAGTTCGACTGTGCCGATTGCATCGTGGACGTGAATGTCACTTTGCAGGTGGAGCAAGGTTCCTTCAAGCTTGAGTTCTTGGGTGAGGGCGACGAGGTGACCCTCACTTTGGAGGCCAGCTCTGGCGAGAAGGCGAGCGGCAGCGGCTACATGGTCACCGATGGCTTCGGTGAAGGCGAGTACCGCGTAACAGCCGACGAAGCCCAAGGCGTCTCGTACCACATCTCTTACCAGTTGCGCTGACACCTCCTGGCTCAAGGGGCGATGTGAAGATCGCCCAAGAAAGGAGGGCACAAGTGAGGAAATTCCTATTACCTATGCTTGTGCTGGTTGTTCTTGCCCCCGCCATGAGCGGTTGTGAGTCAGGACCATCTCCCATACTCACGCCCGTACGCTCAGCGCCGCCGACTTCCATAGCTCATGAGACAAAGCCTATCGTCATAGACACGGATATGGCGGCTGATGACTGGATGGCCATCCTCTACCTACTGCAACGACCAGACGTTAGTGTGCAGGCGATCACAGTGACTGGGACCGGAGAAGCCCACTGCGGGCCTGGGACGCAGAATGCCTTGGGTCTGCTGAGCCTGGCCGGCAACGCAGATGCGCCAGTCTCTTGCGGGCGCGAGACTCCCTTGGAGAGCAATCACACCTTCCCCACAAGCTGGCGGGAGAACGTGGATAACCTGATGGGGCTTTCTCTTCCCGAAAACCCGGACCCTCCTTCGAGCCAGGCGGCGGTTCAACTGCTAACATCCGTCATTCAAGCGGCGCCGGAGAAGGTGGTTCTGGTCACGCTCGGACCGCTGACTAACGTGGCTGAGGCGTTGCAGAATGAGCCCACTCTCGTGGAGAATCTGGAGATGATCTATGTGATGGGCGGGGCCGTAGATGTGCCCGGCAATCTCCAGGTGCCTGGCGTCGAGATAGAAAACAGGGTGGCCGAATGGAACATCTACGTTGATCCCCACGCCGCGGCCGTGGTTTTCGAGTCGGGAGCGCCCATCACCCTGGTGGCGTTAGACGCCACCAGAGATGCACCTATCACGATGGCTTTCTACGAGCGCCTTGAGGCAGACCGTGCAGTGCCAGAGGCCGACTTCGTTTACCAGGTGCTTGCTCGAATGGAAGGCTTCATCAAGTCTGGTGGGTACTTCTTCTGGGATCCGCTGGCAGCCGTTGTGGCTACCGATGAGAGCATCGTGACTATCGAAGATCGGACGTTGGAGGTGATCGAGGAGGAAGGGCCGCAGAGCGGACGCACCCTGGCGGCTGAAGGCGGCAACAGCATACGCGTGTGTACAGGGGCGGACGGCGCACGTTTTGACACTCTCTTCCTGGAGACCCTCAATGGCCGAGTTCGCTAGACAATCGTGAGCTGGCGGACCCGCCAAGAGCCGAAGCTGCGTTTCTGGTTCCTCCTTCGGAGAGGCGCTGCGAGGTCGGCGCTTTCGAGGTGCAGGCCGACGAGCAGTGAGGCAGACGATGGAAGTCAGCCCTCTCCCCCCTGAACGTCTCTTGCCATCCAGTGCCGGCAAAGGCAGAGACGTCCATCTACTCGTGCGAGTCAGATGCTATCTGGCCTGCCACCTGATGCGCAGGGGTCCGAACTCCCTTGGAGAATTGCCTTGTTGACCCGCACCGCACCGGCGGAGTGGGGCCACCGCTCGTTGACAAATGAGGACGACTGTGCTATATACTAGCGGACGTGGGCGGACGAATCTGCCGAGTGAGTCGTTCGCCCAACGCGCTGAGCGTTCGCACCATTCCCCTGGAGGAGAGCCCATGATTCGACCCAAGTTGGAGTTCCTATCGCGCGAGACCGTGGATCGCGCCCTCGACGAAGCGTACGATCTGCTGCTAGACCCTGGGGTTCGCGTCCATTACGACGAGGCGCTGGAGTTGCTGGCCGACGCCGGCGCCAAGGTGGACAAGGAATCTCGCGTGGCCAAGATCCCTCGCTCTCTAGTGGAGAAGGCGGTTGAAACGGCCCCAAGCTCCTTCTACCTGTACGATCTTGATGGCCAACCGGTGGTGCATTATGGTGACGACGACGTGCA
>CAZNMJ010000209.1:0-2508 GCA_964573815.1 uncultured Anaerolineales bacterium | reverse complement strand
GCCGAGGCCCTGGCGGAGAAGCCGCGCGCCGTCTTCGACGTCTGTCCATCGCCGCCGTTGCTGTGGAGCGCCATCACCTGCGCCAATCTGATAGATGCCGCCCGCGCCGGGGTGCCGGCCGAGCTGGTCTCCATGCCTCTCATGGGTGCCACCGGCCCGGCCACAACCATCGGCTCGGCGGTGCAGCACGCCGCCGAGTGTCTGAGCGGCATCACCATCCACCAGCTAGCCAAGCCAGGCAGCCCCATCGTCTGGGGTGGCTCCCCGGCCTCCTTCGACATGCGCACTGGCACGACTCCCATGGGCGCCATAGCGACGATAATGCTGGACTGCACCTACTCTCAGATCGGGAAGATGATCAAGCCAGGCGGCCTGCCCACCCATGCCTACCTGGGCATGAGCGACACCAAGATCGTGGACGCCCAGACCGGCCTGGAATCGGCCTCCGGTGCCATCTTGGGTGCACTGACGGGAATCAACATGATGTCCGGGCCGGGGATGATGGATTTCGAAAGCTGTTTCAGCCTGGAGAAACTCGTAATCGACGCTGAGATCGTGGGCATGGCCAAGCGTCTGGTGCGTGGCGTCGCCGACACCGAGACGCCTTTCGCGTTGGAGGTGATGCAGGAGGTGGGCCACGAAGGCAACTTCCTGAGGAGCAAGCATACCAGGCGGCACTTCCGCAAGGAGGACTACATCCCCACAGAGGTCATCGACCGCGACTACCGGCAGACCTGGTTCGACAAAGGCGCGCTGGACGTCAACGCCCGCGCCCATCGCCGGGTCGAGGAACTGATCGACGCCTACGAGCCTTTGCCGCTCGCCGACGACGTGGTGCGGGAACTGAAGGCCATCGCCGCTGGGCATGCCAGGGCGGCAGGCCTGGACCAACTGCCGAAGCTGAGCGGACGCTAGGATTCACAGGAGGTGTGAAGATGAAGGGACCGAGAGCATGGAGGACGGGGGCCATCCTTTTCACTGTGTGCTTCGTGCTTCAGGGTATAGGTGCCGTGAGGTATGCGTCCCGGATGCCCCACGACTTGGTGGGGATCGGGCTGTACTCCGTCACGACCGTCTTGTTCGCTGTGGCTGCCATCGGGTTCTACCTGAGGTGGAGAACGGAAACTCGCCAGGTGGAGTAGCCTAGTCCCGCGGGGTACACTTCGGGCAGACTATTGACTGACTAGCTGAACGGTGCTATAGTCTCGATGCAGGGTGCAAGGGGAGCACCCACGGCATCACTAGTTCTACAAGGAGGCTCGCCCTTGCACACCGGGGCGGGTCTTCGCGTTTTAATGGCCAAGCGCGAAAAGCCAGATCCGTGCCCACGTCGAGAGGGCGGCAGCAGACCGTATCACAGCGAAAGGAGGCCAGCATCGATGAAGTATCTCATCACATCCCGGCGAAACACTACTCCGGTGCACATCGAACAGGCAGTCGCGTTGTTCGAAGCCTCCAAGTTGCGGACCAACGTTGCCCTGGCTGAAGGAAGGATGGATTGTGCGTATGCGTCCGCCAATACCAAGGGCGGAGTCGTCCTAGCGAACGCGGAATCCCACGAAGACCTCTGGGACGCGATTGTGGAGCATCCGCTGCACATGCGAGAGAGATCATGCTCTGTTGAGAGCCCTCAAAGGACTGATGCGCATTGACACTGGAATGCACCTATACGTCAAGCCCCTCCAAGAGGGCGTGGTCATGGGCGATGGCCCTGTGTTCATGGCATCGACTTGTAGTGTGCGGTGATTGACGCACGGATCCTTGCGGTCCACGCTCCTTCAGTGACTAGACTGGGAGGTGTATACCGTGGGAAAGCGTACCTTGGGCCTGATAGCTCTGCTCGGTCTGCTCTTGGCCGCGGGTTGCGCGACGGCCACCACGCCGCCTCCTACGACCACGTCTGAACCGACCGGGCAGTCCGTGAGTCTTGCGGACGTCATGTTCGTCCGGGCCAGCTTGCAGGCCGACGAGACCTGGACCTTCGAGGTCACCGTGCAGCATGAGGACACAGGCTGGAGGCACTACGCCGATCGCTGGGAGGTTCTGACCCTCGACAGAGAGGTGCTGGCAACCCGTGTGCTAGCGCACCCCCATGTAGAGGAACAGCCCTTCACTCGCAGCCAGAGCGGGATCGTCATCCCTGAGGGTGTCAGCGAGCTACGGGTTCGCGCTCATGACCTCGTGCACGGCTACGGGGGTCGGGAGGTGGTGGTGAACCTCGCTGTTGTGCGAGGCGAGGATTTCGAAGTGATACGGTAATGTCTGGCGAAGTGTGTCCGGACGGGGGGTGAATGGTGGATGAGATAGGAAGAGGCTACCTGACGCTGGCCCTCAACCTCAACAGGCACGTGGAGGGCTTCGTGGATGCGTACTATGGCCCGCCGGAGCTGAAAGCTGAGGTGGAGAAGGGCGACTCCAAATCCGTCGAGGCCCTGGCGGACGACGCGAGACAACTCCAGGCGGCCATTGCACATAGCGACTACGACCCTCAACGCAAGGAGTACTTGA
>CAZNMJ010000208.1:0-6099 GCA_964573815.1 uncultured Anaerolineales bacterium | reverse complement strand
CGTACGATCTGGGGCCAGTTCTATGTGCAGGTAGGGCGTCGCGGCCGCGCGCAGAGGGATATAGAGGTACAGGATTTGAGGGACGACGATCAGAACAAGCATCTTGCATAGCGATTGCAGGTTGGTCAGTGTCGGACGGTGCACCAGCCAAATGAAAAGGGCGAAGGCGGGAAGGAAGAGGATCATCGTCCGGTGATGCGTCAGGCTCAGGCCGTAGATGAAAGCGGCGAGATGGAGGGCCTTCCGAGAGTGGGAGTCAGACCGAGACCACCTGACCAGAAGGAAGAGGATGGCCACGACGAAGAGGCTGTTCAGGGCGTAGACCTCGGCCTTGACCGCCTGCGACCAGAAAGTGCGCGAGAAGGCCATGGTCAGCGTGCCGATGGCGGCTGTCGCTCGTACCACAGAAGTGCGAACGCCCTGGAGTGTGCTTCGGAGCACTTCCAGGATCAGAGCGTAGAGAAGCCCTATGGCCAGAGCTGCGAAGACGGCGGAGAGCAGGTTGATGCGGAAAGCCGCGTCGCCCAGTGGGAAGAGATGCGACCACAGCCAGCCGAGCATAAGGTAAAAAGGGTAGCCGGTCGGGTGGGCGATGCCCAGCAGATAGGACGCGAACTGGAACTCGGCCGCATCGGCCATGAGGAGGGTAGGAGCCAGGGTCTTGACATAAAACGCGAGTGCGCTCCCGCCGAGGGCCACCGGGATCATGAGGTCAGGGTTCGCGCGTGCGGCGTGGGAGGGGATCATTTGAGCTGTAAGTCGACATAATCCAGAGCCACGGACAAGGTGCGGTCGTCGGGGTTGCGACCGACATGCAGGTACGAGTTGCCCTGGCCTGAGGCCTCGAGGGCGCTGCCCGGCACTGCGCCTTTGACGCCGATGATGGCGTGGGAGAGGTGTGCGGTGCCCCGCAGGTCAGTCGTTGCGCCCAGTGTCTGCAGCGACCTTACCGCCGCCGTTGTCAGATGCGCGGCGCCATCGTCCTTGACCGCCACCGCGACGATATGCCCATCTGGTATCTGAGCCACGAAATCGGCCAGGTCTTGAGATTCGTACTCGTTGGCCCAGGTGTCGAAACCCGCTCTGTCAACCACGGCTCCGCTCCGAGGATCGATAACCGCCAGGTTGTAGCCCCGGCGATGGGTGGAGGCATCCTGGCCGCCTACGGTGATGTAGGCGAAGTCGCCAGCGTGCAAACCGGCGCTGTTGACCGTGATCTCCACGGGCGAGGTCACCCCTGTGTTGCCAACGGCGAAATTGGCGGGTAGGACATCGCGAGGCGAGGCAGCGTATCCGAACTCGAACACCACTTCGTTGAGTCCGGCTTTCAGATACTCACCTGGGAGGGTTAGGATGTAACTCTCCCAGTAGGGACCTACGGATACGATCTCCGGTAGGCGGTGGCCGTTGATCGTCACCCTTGCGGTCTGCTGCGGTGACCCTTCGTAGGCGAAAGCCAGGGCACGGAAGATCATCTCGTAGTCTCGCATCTCACGCAAAGGAACGAAAACCCGTGCCCGTTGGCCCTCAGCCCAGTTGGCGCTGGCATCGCCGATGGTTTCCTCGCGGCTCCATCCCTCCCCTTGATAGAGCCTAGCGTCCTCGGTGCCGAAGTCAATGCCCAATTGGGTCTGCGGTGCCGGCTGACTCACGCGGTAGACGGTCAAGCCGCTCGCATCCTGGTAAATGCCCTCCAGAGGAAATACTCGCTGGACATAATCCTCGACCTGAGACCGCGTATGGGAGTAGGGAGGGCGGTCTGCGATGATCGGCTGGAACACCAAGTAGCGGATGTCAAAGAAGTAGACCAGCTCATCCGCCAGGAGCCGGTCCTGCTCGCTGCGTGCTGGATCCAGCTGCTCGTAAAGCTCCAGTCGGGCGATGGAGTCGAAGATGGGTACGCGACGGAAGTAGTCGAACTTGAAAGGAGGGTTGCGGGAGATGTTGCCCGACGGCAGCCGCTTCTGGTGGACGCTCTGGTAGTACTGCGCCTGAGTCCGCTCTACCCCCAGAACGCCGAAACTGTTGCGCCAGCCCAGGGGGAACTCCAGGATGGCGAAGTCCCCCGGTTCCTCCGCCAGGCTGTAGTACCAGTCAGGGACCTTGGCCTCGGTGAGGGGCACCGGGACGGCCAGATGCTCGAAGACGATCAGGAGCGCCAGTAGGCCTCCCGCGCCGAGGAGAACGTGTCGTCTGTTGAAGCGACGCAAGATGGCCAACGCTGTGAACCCTACGAGCACCGCCAAACAAAGCATCAGCATGGCGCTGAAGCGATTGGGCACGCGATTGGCTCTCACTATGGGGATGTAGTGCAGCACGATAAATGGGAGGGGCACATTGACCAGCAGACCATCTAGGTCGAAGGTGGAACGGCCGTTGATGTGCAGAAGGGGCCCCATGGCCAGTACCGCAGACGTAAGGGCACCGACGGCCCAGGCTTTCGTGCGGCTCCAATATCTCACAGCGCCCCACAGTGCCATGATGAGCACCACCCAGCCCAGAAACACCGTATTGACGTCCACAAAGCGGGCTGTGCCTTCACGTACCATGGTCAACTCTTCGGTCCAGTCGGTACCGAAGAGCGGATGCAGCGCCGTGGGAGTGGTGAAACCGAACACATCCACCAGGAGCTTCTCGGAGTGGCCCCAACCCTCGACGGCGTACTCAGCACTGAAGAACTCCCTGAGGATGGGAAGCCCAACAGGTAGATACGTGATCATGACCGTCAGCAGCAGCATCCCGAACCGTTTCACAAAGTCGAGATCCAGGATCCGCTGTCGCCCTATCAAAGCCACGATAGTGATCGTCAAGAACGCCAGGAATACACCGAAAGTCATATCGCATAGCAGAGACAGAGTGGCGAACACGCCCGCCAAGATCGCATGCTGCCAACGCGGTTCTCGCACGGTCTTGATCAGGAAGAGCGTATAAAGGGGGATCCACTGGGTGCTCACGAAGTTGTGGTGTCCCAACGCCGCGTAGACGAGATGGTATGACCCGAAAGCGTAGACCAGCCCTCCGATGAAGGCTGCGGCCTGAAGTGCGAGGGTACTTCCGTGGGCCCCGGCATCGTCACTTGCCAGTAGATAGCGCAGCAACAGATAGGTTCCGTACCCTGAGAAGGTGAGGGCGAAGATATTCAGCAGATTGGCGATGGTGGGCAGACCCAGAAAGGCCTGCAGAGGTAGAGACATGAGGGCGTTGAAGAGATTGTACGTGTAGAGCACCAGGCTGATACCCAGGGGGTAGAAGATGTGGCTGGAGTACAGCGGATTGGAATGGAGATTGAGAGTGGCGTGCTTGAACCACCACATATTCCAGATGAAGGTGTACTCATCGAAGGCCCAGATATCCGTGCCCATGACGTGAGTGTTGAAGTGAGTAACGAGGGGATAGGTGAGGATGAGCGAGAGAACCGCGTACAGAGCGATGACCAAGAGATGTGTGAGAACTCCCTTTCGGAGCAACCTGGCCACAAAGGCCCTCCTTGCCTCTGATTTATTGCAGCCAATGTTATCACAGCCTGGGGGGGCTCAGCAACCCAGTCAGAAGGAGCGGGAGTGTGCTACGGCTTCTCGTAGAGTCCCAGGCGCTCGGTGCCGAAGCTGTAGTGAGTAGGTGAGTACCCTCGCTCAGCAAACCACCGGTCCAGCGAGCTCAGATGCGGGGGCAGAGTGTCGGCGATCAACCAAAAGCGGGAGTGGGTACCCGCCAGCCTTGTGAGCAAGGATTGTATGTCTTCCGACAGGGGCTGGTCTCCTTCGAAAAGCCCATACGATGGCAGATGGCCTTTATAGTGGTTCTGGAGGACGACAGTCTCCGGCGGAGAGTTCTGGAGGATCACATCACCCGCCTGGGAGTTGGTCTGCAGGTATTCCAACATGCTGACGTAGTCCCCGTGGCCGTCACTCTTGTAGCGGGCCAGAGAGACGGCCGTACTGCCGACGAGCAGCAATGGTAGGATGGCAAACAGGTACAGCTTGTGCCGTGGGGCGAGTTTGGGCTGGCGGAGGGCGAGGATCAGTCCCCCTGCACACAGGATGACCAGCGCCACATTAATGGTCAAGGCGACCCAATCTACTTGCACACGGGGGAATGTCTGGATCCAGGCATAGTCCAGGTTCTCGGGGCGCAAGAAAGCCAGAGTTCCCCAGAGCTGTGCGTAACGGGGGTGGAAGAAGGTCACGGGGTCGAAGAGCGGGAGACCCGTGTCCAGCAGTGCCTGCTGGTGGTGTATGAAATGAACGCTCAGCCCCAGGACTTGCACCGCCATGCTCAAAGCGAACAGCGCTGAGAAGGCCGCTATCCACTTGCCGCTCAGTCTCTCGAGCAGCGGTGCCATCATAATGACGAGCAATGGGAGAATGGGTACCAGAAAGCGCGGTCCCCAGGCGAAGCCTCCGTGCCACATGAACCATTTTGCATATATCAGCAGATAGGAGAGGCTGACCAGCACAAGGAGTATGGCTTCGAGGCGGTGGCGCCGGAAGAAAGGGGGCCAGGAGGGTATCAAGGCCAGCAAAACGGGAGAGTAGAGAAGGATACTGCGCCCGGGGCTTACGAGCAGACCAAGGATGCCCGTTGCCCATGGTGTGGAGAACGATTCCTCCAGTGACAGATAGCCGGTAGTGAGGGGATTGCCGAAGCGGAGGTAGTTGTAGGCGGCGATGAGGACAGCCCACCCGAGTAGGGGGAGCGCGAAAGCAACTATGTGGGCCCAAGTCTTCGAAAGCACGGCCGAGGTGTTGGCCCGCACCTTCGACCATGTGGTGCTACCCTGTGCGCGGAGCAGATAGGCCATCAGAGCGCCGAGGTAGAGCGGCACTATGACGAGGTTGGCGAAACGGGCGGCCATGGCCAGGCCCAAGAAGAACCCCGAGAGCGAGGCAGCCTTGAGGTCTGGTGCCGCCTCCTGTTGGGAAGCCGGTGGAAGAAGGAAGTAGGCGGCCGCCAGCAAGCTGAAGCCGGTCAAAGGCTCGCTGAAGAAATACTTGGCGTAGGGCCAGGCCATGGTTGCCAAGCCGAAGACCAGGCCGCTGATCACGGAGGTACGAGGCGAGTATCCCAGGCGTCTGACATACAAGAAAACCAGCACTCCGGTCGCGGCGGTAACGATAACGTTGAAGAGCATGCCAGTCTGCACCACTCCCCAGAACGGCACCGCCATGCCCAGCCATACCAGAGGAATCGTCAATAGCGACGTGGGGAGGCCCTTGTGGCAATAGAGGTCCCCGTCAAGGCCGAAGTCTCCCTGCTGTAGTCCCATCCAGCGTATCTGGTTGATGTCGAGGTCTCCACGCCGCACAAGGCTCTCTGCCACCGAGAACATGGCCTGCCCGTCGCTGGAATGAAGGCTGCCGCTGTAGGTGAGCAGGTAGGCGGAAAGGAGGAATACGAGGAGGGCCATGGCCATGGCCCTGTCATTACTCTTCACGGACATGATAGCGATACAAATCCCCGTTGTCGAACTCGTACACTTCTGTCCTTGCTGTGTGGTCGTCCAACCAGGCGTGAAGCTCGGCGGTTAGTGCATCTTCCCCGAATACCCATAGCTCATCATGGGCCATCGTCAGGGCAGACAGCTTGTCGTCTTCTGGAGAGAGGTAGATGCCTACATATCCCCTCAGGAACGGATAGAAGCGTTGGTAGAGGGCTTGATCGGTAAGGATGAGGCCTGCCTGGCCGGGGGTCGACCGTGCCTGCAACAACTCCATGACGGGACGATATTCCTCTCTAGCATAGCGGCTGGAGCGATAGGCGCGTCCCAGCGGATAGAGCAGGACGAGAAGGGCGACGGTGAGGCAAATCAGCAATCCGGCGGAGGCCCGCCGCTGCAGAGTGACCAGACGCGGCAACTGCAGATCAAAGAGTGTGAAGCCGTACTCAACGCTGAGGGCCACTACGAGTAGAGCCCTGAAGAGCACGGTGACTACCAGCAGCCAGTGTTCATCAGGCAGAATGATGAACAACACAGTCGCCTCTACGAAGTTGATGATGTCCAGGAGAATGACATAGCCTACGCCCCTCAAGTCGGGCAACATCAGGATAACAAAGGGGATCAACTGCACGATGAACTGAGGGCTGTACCCTTTGCTGTAG
>CAZNMJ010000207.1:0-6122 GCA_964573815.1 uncultured Anaerolineales bacterium | reverse complement strand
GACTTGGTGATCTGAGCCAGGGAATTCATTCCCTGGTGGGGCGCGGTTAAGCACGTCTGCTCCGGTGGGCATCATTGGCGAGTGCGAAGGGACTGGCGTGTAGTGGCGGGCGATACGTGGCCTGAGAGCGCGTGGTACATGGGAGGTTTTCCATCCTTGGAAGATTCTGGAGCCTCAAGGGATTGCCTGCCAGTGGCGGGGGAATTCATTCCCTGGCAATAGCTGACTCAGCCTCAGGCCCGCTTACTTCTTCAGCCGTAGTTCCCACTCGCAGAATAGATCCTCGGGATGGGGATCGGGTGGAGCCATCACGCACCGCACCTCAACCCTCTCGTCTATCTCCTTGGCAAAGCTGGTGAACTCCCCGAGGTGCATCGACTTGCAAGGGAATTCGCCTCTGCCCGCCCTCAGGCGCGCCGCTTGAGGGGGACAATGCGGGACGCGGATCCTGGCTCCGTCTTCGCTCTCCTCCGTGTCGTAGCCGACGATGACAGTCCAAGGAAAGTAGGACAGCGCTTCCAGGATGCGAGGTACGCCCCGTTCCTCCAGCTGGAACCTTTCCTTGATCTCCTTCGCTGCTAGGCCGCCCATCCTGGTCCAGATGTCCTCGTTCAGCTTGACTGCGGCCTCGGTGCCGAAGGTGTCCTCTACCGCCAGGAACCAGAAGGCATCGGTAAGCCTGTACTGCCTGAGCAGAAAATCCAAATACTCCCGCACATCCTTGTCACCCATCTCAGAGAATTCCATCAATACCTCCGGATTCGAATGTTGATTTTCGCATGCGTTGGGGTTGTGTGGGGTAGCTGTGGACGTGGATCAGCGCGGTTGTGCAGCCAACGTGCTAGCTTGCCTAGCTCGAAGTGGGCTAGTTGCTTCCATTGTCTTCCACACGAGTAATTGCCTCTCAGCACGCTCTAAGGACTGTGGACCGTCTAGTCAACATCGGCCGGGAAACGGTTCATTTCATCCGATGGAAGCGCCTCTGACGACGGACGGTTGACCCGTCTGGTCAGATAGAGCAAGACTGCTGACATGGATGCGGTCAGAAACAGCAGGAACCCGAGGGAGCCTATGACGATAGAACCGGCAACACCCTGTGCCAGGATGTCGTCTGGCTTGGTCAACATCAGCAGTGAAGGCACGGCCACCGCAATCGCGGCCCCGTTCCAGAGGGCATGGATACCAGCACTGGCCCCATAGGCGGCCAGCAGCCTCAGAGGGCGTCTCTTCACAAGAGCCTGATACCAGCCCAGTCCCATCACGCCGCTGGCGACGCAATGCATCAGGCTAGCCCCGCACCGCACTATCATCACGGCGCCCCAACCTTCTAGGGCAATGGAGCCATTGAAAAGGCTCTCGCCCAGGGCGAAACCAGCGCCGCAGGCCACACCCCACAGTAGGGCTTCTGTATGCCCCGGCAGGCGGTAGGCCAGTAAGGACAGCAGCAGAATCCCAGATCCTTTGAGGAATTCCTCAATCAGGGGGGCGATGATGACGAAGATGGCGACAACGGCTGTCAGCGCCCACGGCGATAGGAGTAGTTGTGCCACGTTTGCTGAATCTTCGACCCAGCCTGGATCCTGGAGCTTGAGGGACAACTCCATCAGTGTCTCCAGCCCGCCTGGTGTCAGGGCGACGAGGAAGGAGATCATCAGGACCACGATGAGCAAGAGGACGATCTCAGCGGCCAGAGCCACGGCGGGTGCCAGAAGTCCACCGTGGGATAGCTCAAGGCTGACCGTCCGCCAAGACGCGGCCCTCGTTCGCCGCCCGGCGAAGGCCAATATGGCCAGGGCAGGGCTGATGGCGGCAAGCACGTGAAGGGGCGGAAAAGCTAGCGCGGTCAAGACCGGCGACGGAAGCAGGGAGATCATCGCCTGGCCGACGATGAGACACAGGGCGAATAGCACCGTTAGCAGCCATGGGGAAGGGGGAAAGAAGACACCCGATGTTTTCCCCTTGAGAGAGTTGCGAGCGTGATAGGTCAGTATGAAGCCCAAGCCGAGAGTCAGAGCAGCGGCGGAAGCGAGGGTGACATTGGCTGCCACGACATCCTGCCCAGGGTAGACGAAGGGCAGGAAGAGGTACAGTAGGGAGAACACTGCGCCCGCAGCGATCAGCGCGCTGCCGAGGAGAAGTGCGATGATACTGAGAAGCTTACGGCGTTGGGCCATATTGATTGTTCCTGCGGCATTGGGCCAGGCGGTAGACAGCCCGCCCCAGGTCCTGCAGCGTCCTGCTGTCCTCCACTTGCTGCACCAGATGCCCTGGGATATTCGCCACCCCGTTGTACGCGCCGCTGATAGCTCCGGCGATGGCAGCGGTAGTGTCCGTGTCGCCACCGCCCATGACTGCGGAAGAGACGGTGCTCAGAAAGTCAGTCGGTGTCCTCAAGAAGCAGTAGAGCGCGCTGGCAACGGTCTCCACCACGTAGCCGCTGGTGCCGAGGTGGGCGAGAGCTTCTCCAGTTGGAGTGTTGGCGGACAATAGGTCCTGAACTACTTCAAGGTTGCGCGCCACCTCGGAGTCTCCAACGAAGGCCACTGCGTCCGTCAAGAGTTCCTCCACATCCAGGTCTCCGGTGACCAGGCGAGCGATGGCGTATGCGACGGCCGTGGCGCCAGCCACGGCCTCGGAGTTGTGGTGCGTGATGACGCTGGTCGCCCAGCAGTCCTGACTGAGGCGCTCCAGGTCGTGACAATCGAAGAGGCCCACGGGGGCGATGCGCATGGCCGTTCCGTTGCCCGCGGCCCACTTCCCCCGGCGACCGCTTTCCCGCCAAGGTATGCCCCTTTTGAGGTTGAGGATGCTCTCAGCGCACGTGTGGCCGATTCCTCGCAAGTCACCACCATCGAACCAATTGACGAAGCGGTGCGCGATGTCCTCAGGGGCGACGTGGCCTCGTTCCACGATGCTCTCGGCGATGCAGAGCATCATCTTGGTGTCATCGGTGTACTGGCCCGGCGCCAGCCCGTGCCCTGCCATGAACTCTGTCACCAATCCATAGCGCTCGTGGATCGTCTGGGCTGGCATGCACTCAAACGGCATCCCCAGGGCATCGCCGATAGCCAGGCCCAGCAAACATCCGGCGAATCTATCTTCCACTGTCTCTAGCTTCCCTACTAACCTCTGTCCCGTTCGTAAGCGACCTCGCCAGCGATCCAGGCGGCAGCCAACTCAGGCAATTCCCCCAGTGGGCCTTGGCGGACGGTACATTGGGGTATGGCCTCAAGGAACGCCGGGCCGTAGGATTTCGTCAGCACCCGCTTGTCCAGTACGACGACCACTCCTCGGTCGGTCTTGCTCCTTATGAGGCGCCCGAACCCCTGACGGAAACGCAAGACCGCCTGAGGGACAGCATACTGGTTGAACGGATCGTCGAAGGTCTCACTCCGCGCCGCGAAGATGGGGTCATCGGGGACTGGGAATGGCAGGCGGGCGATGACCAGGCAGCTGAGCGCCTCACCCACGACATCTATTCCTTCCCAGTAGCTCCGGGTGCCCAGGATGATAGTCTCGGGGTTGGCCTTGAGTGCGTCCAGCAGGTTACGGCGCGAACCGTCCAAGCCCTGTCCCAACACCGCTATCCCCTCATCCCCCAGGGGGCGACTGATCGCGCCGTACGTGGCCCGCAGCTGGCTATGAGAAGTGAAGAGAACTATGGTCCGCCCCCTCGTGGCCCGGCCAAGATCTGCCAAGACCTTTTCCACGGACTTCTGAAAGTTGGACTGGCCTGGTTCCGGGATGTTGGTGGGCATGTAGAGCAGTGTGGACTTCTCGTAGTCGAAGGGAGAACCGATGATCATCTCCTCTGCTGACCAGAGGTTGAGCCGTTCTTTGACGTAGGCGAAATCCCATCCCGTGCTGAGCGTTGCGGACGTCACAACGATGCACTGTTTGTCAGTGTAAAGCCCGCTCTCCAATTCCCGGCCCACGTGTAACGGTGCCGCATGAAGGCTGATGGTGGCATCGTCGGCGCTGATGGAGGCCCAGTAGATGCCGTCAGCGACTGGCTGCGCGATAATGGCCTCCATCTCTTCCCCCAACTGCCTGACCTGGCGCAGTTTGCCGCCTAGTTCGTGCATCAGGTCCTCATATTCCCGAATGCGAGCGTCATCGAGATCCGCCAGGCCTCTGTAGAGATACTCGAGGTGGTCTCCTATGGCCCGCAGTCTTTGGGAAAGATCCTCCCACGCTATCTCCACGTCAGACCATGCGGGTTGCACTCTCACGCCACTGGTCAACCGGATGCGCTGGTCGTATTGGCTGCCTGGTCGCTGATACTCATCCAGGAAGAGGGATAGGGTGGTGAAAAAGTGGTACACTCTCCTGCGAGTCTTCTCCACTGCTTGGATCGCCTCCGACAGGTAGTTCTGGACCTCTGTCCGGATGTTGGCCGGGACAGTGCTGCCCCGTAGATGGCCCGGCAGCTCGTGAAGGAGGCCGTGGTCTCTCCTACCCGTGCTCTGGGTCAGTCCGCTGAGTAGGCCCAGAATCCGCCCTTGATTGACCTCGAAGCTCAGCTGATTTGTCGCCACATCCTCCAGGTGGTGAGCTTCGTCGATGATGAGGTGCTGATAGGGTGGCAGAATGCGGTTATCAGTGAGCATGTCGGAGAGGAGAAGCGAGTGATTGACCACGATGAGATGGGCTTCCTCCGCCTGCTGCCGAGCGCGGTAGAAGAAGCATCTGCCGATCTGAGAACAGAGATCGGGGTTGCAGGACTCATCCTCGGCGGAGAGCCTGGACCAGATGAGGTTCTCCTCACGCATCAGGTTGAACTCGGCCTTGTCGCCGGTGGTTGTGCCTGGCAGCCAGACGAGGATCTTAGCTAGTACTCGAATCTCGTCCACGGTGAGATCAGGCTGGCGGCGAAGGGAGGCCAGACGACGCAGGCATAGATAGTTGCCCCGTCCCTTGAGCAACGCAGCTTTCACATCCAGGGACAGGAGTTCTTGGAGGTCAGGGATGTCCTTGAGAAAGAGTTGGTCCTGTAGGTTGATGGTGTTGGTGGATATGACCACGTGTAGCCCGTTGCTGACGGCCCAGAGGGCGGCCGGCAAGAGATAAGCTAGGGATTTCCCGGTTCCCGTACCCGCCTCTACTAGCAGGTATAGCCCCTCGTTGAAAGCCTCGCTGACCCGTTGCAGCATCTCTACCTGTTGCGGGCGATACTCGTATCCGGCAAACCGCTGGGCCACTACACCGCCCTCCTCAAACATCGCTCTAAGGGAAGCGACATCCAGAGGCGCTATGTCCGGCGAGGGCTCCAGAGGTTGCCTTTCGCGAGCGTGGGCGAAGATGGGCCCGGGCATGTCTTCGGTCAAGACGCCTTTGGCCGCCAGTTGCTCGCGAATGGTGCCGGCGAAGGCCGTGCGAGCTTTCTGCGCCTCGAGATCTAGGAACAGCTGGCGCAGCGGCCAATCACTCCTCTTTGCCAGCTTGTTGACCTCCTGGATGGTCTTGATGTCAAGCTGGGAGGCCCGCTCGAGGAGGGCGAGGAAGAGCTTGCTAGTGGTCTCGGCGTCTGTGAGAGCGCGGTGCGCACCACTGGCCGGTACGCCCAACTCCTCGGCTAATCTGGCCAGGCTGTAGCGGGAGGCGTGCGGCACGAGGATGCTGGCGAGTTCGAAGGTGTCGATGGCCGGATTTGGGAGGAGCAGGCCTCGTCTGCGCAGGAAGCTGAGGTCGAAGTCGATACTGTGGCCTACGAGGGGATGGTCCTTGATGAAGCTAGCCAGGCGTCCGATGACGGTCGATATCGAGGGGGCTACGTCTGCTTCGTCCTGCTGGATTCCCGTCAGACGGGTTATCCTGTAGGGAATGGGGCGCTCTGGCCTGACCAGGCTGGACCAGGTATCCAGCACGTTGTCGCCACGGAACTTGACCGCCCCCACCTCGATGATAGCGTCTCGATCGGGGCTCAGTCCAGTGGTTTCCAGATCCAGGGAGACGTATGTGCGAGCCACGGGGTGATTATACTACAACGAGTTGTTGTAAGGAAACGGCCATGGGTAGGATCGGGCAGGCTCGAGAGGCCGATTGGCTGTCGAATCCCTCGGGTCAACGCGGAGCTACGCTGTTTGTACTGTGCGCTTTGCCGCATGCGTAGGGGCAGGTTT
>CAZNMJ010000206.1:0-6127 GCA_964573815.1 uncultured Anaerolineales bacterium | reverse complement strand
TGGAACGGAAATCTGTTGCTCGACGACTTGCTGGGTGCCCGGGTCCGGTGGGCAGGCGCCAGGCCTCTTCACGAGACGATGATAGAGATCGCGGCGGAAGAGGAAACCGCTGGCCGCCGCCCCTACGTGATTCCTGTGGGAGGCTCCAACCCGACGGGTGCCGTGGGCTACGTGGCGGCCATGGAGGAGCTACTCCGGCAATTGGAGGAATTGGCGCTGGATGTGGATGCCGTCGTCTTCGCTTCGAGCTCGGGAGGCACCCAAGCGGGCCTTATGGTGGGAGCCAAGGCCTTGGGCTTCAAAGGACAGGTGGTCGGCATCAGCGTGGCCAAGACGAAAAGGGACTTGAGAGAAACCCTGGGAGAACTCGCGCCTCAAACGGCCGAGCTTCTGCGACTGGAGCTGAGCTTCGATGAGACGGACATCGTAGTCTACGACGACTACGTTGGCGGAGGCTATGGCGTACTGGGGGATCCGGAGCGCGAGGCCATCCGGCTAGTGGCCAGCACAGAGGGCCTCCTGCTGGACCCGGTCTACACCGGCCGGGCCATGGCTGGGTTGCTCGACCTGATACGTAAGGGCGTCTTTGGGCGGGGGCAAACGGTGATGTTCTGGCACACGGGTGGCATCCCAGCGCTGTTTGCCTACAACCGAGGGTTGATGGAAGGACCCCGGTAGACACTCATTCATTGGCTTCTGAACGTTAAGTCAGTTACAATCAGTCCAGACCCCCGGGAGGCGATGGTCGGATGGCGAAGAAACTGGTGCTCGTTGACGGACATGCTCTTGCCTATCGCGCCTTCTTTGCCTTGCCCGTGGATGCGTTCTCCACTTCCAAGGGGGAATTGACGAACGCGGTGTATGGCTTCACCATGATGCTCCTCCGCTCGTTGCAGGAGGAGAAGCCAGATTTCATCGCTGTCACTTTCGATGCCCCGGCAGCGACTTTCCGCCACGAGGAGTTCGAAGAGTACAAAGCCCATCGCCCGCCCATGCGTGAGGAGATGCGCAGCCAGATGGAGCGCGTCCGCGAGGTCGTCCGGGTGATGAACATCCCCATCTTCGAGGTTCCCGGCTATGAGGCCGATGATCTCATAGGGTCCCTGGCCCGACAGGCCACCGATCGGGATCTGGACACTGTCATCATCACCGGCGACAACGATACCCTGCAGTTGGTGTCACCCACGGTGAGAGTGGTAACCCCAGGAGGGCATCGGCAGAGGTTCTCGGACGCGAAGCTGTACGATGAGAAAGCCGTCAAAGAGAAATT
Organism: uncultured Anaerolineales bacterium; assembly: GCA_964573815.1. GTDB lineage: Bacteria > Chloroflexota > Anaerolineae > UBA7937 > B3-Chlor > CAYGAW01. The sequence continues at coordinate 4,857 of CAZNMJ010000206.1, read as the reverse complement.
CGACATAGATCCCCGTCTCCTGACGGACTATAAGGGCCTGGTGGGAGACAAGTCAGATAACATCCCTGGTGTGGCAGGCGTGGGAGACAAGACAGCCCGTCAACTGATTCAGAGGTATGGCAGTATCGAGGACATATACGCGCATCTGGATGAGATAGACTTCACCCGGGTGAGAAAGGCGCTAGACGGCCAGCAGGAGCAGGCGCTGCTGAGCAAGCGTTTGGCGACCATTGTCACCGACGTGCCCATCGAGTTGGATCTGGAAAAGTGCCGTACCAGCGATTATGACCGGGACAAGGTGATGACTCTCTTCCGAGAGTTGGAGTTCAGGAGTCTCGTGCAGCGGCTGCCTGAGAGCGACAGAGAGCAGGTTCGGCAGATGACGTTTTTCGCCCAGGCGCCCTTGGAAGCGGGAGAACACACCGCCGTGGTCGCAGAAGAGCAACTGACCTCGTTGCTGAATGAGCTCTCGCGGTCCGAACGAATCGCCCTCGATGTGGAAACCACGAGTCCGGACGCCATGAAAGCAGAGTTGGTGGGCTTCTCCTTCGCGACAGAGGCCGGGCGGGCGTTCTACGTGCCTGTTGGGCACTTGCTGGCTCAGGACGTGGGGGGGCAACTTCCCATGGGGTTGGTCGTCGAACGCCTACGCCCCGTGCTGGAGGAACCGGACATCTCCAAGGCGGCCCACAATGGTAAGTATGACCTCACCGTCTTGGCCCGCCACGGCATTGCCGTAAAAGGGTTGGATTTCGACACCATGATTGCCGCCTATCTCATTGAGCCCTCGCGGCGAGGGTTCGGTCTGAAGGACCTGGCCTGGAGCAAGCTCGGTTTGGAGATGAAGCCTATCACCGACCTCATCGGCAAAGGTCGCGATCAGATCACATTGGCCCAGGTGTCCATCAGTGATGCGGCTGCCTACGCAGCGGCTGACGCTGATGCGACCCTGCGGCTGGTGTCGGTACTGGAGCAGGAGTTGCGGCAACGTGAGCAGTGGGACCTGTTCCGTGACGTGGAGATGCCCATAGTTGAAGTGCTGATGGCCATGGAGATGGCGGGCGTTGCCCTGGACACGGACGAGTTGATGCAGATCTCGAGGGGCATGCATCAGCGCATCCAAGCCCTGGAGAAGGAAATCCACGGCCTGGCAGGCCATCCGTTCAACGTTAGCTCCACTCAGCAGCTGGGCGAGGTCCTTTTTGAGGAGTTGGGTTTGCCTGGCAAGGCCAAGACGAAGACGGGCTATTCGACGAGGGCGAGCGTATTGGAAGAACTCAAGGATCTACACCCCATCATCGACCTGATTCTGGAGCATCGACAACTGACCAAGATCAAGTCCACCTACGTGGATGCCTTGCCCCTACTCGTGAATAGGGACACCGGGCGTGTGCATACCTCCTATAACCAGACAGGCACGGTGACGGGGCGCGTTTCTTCGAGTGACCCCAATCTGCAGAACATCCCGGTCCGGACCGAGTTGGGTCGCCACGTGCGCGGTGCCTTCGTGGCTCAGGAGGGGTGGATGCTGCTGGGGGCAGACTACTCTCAGGTGGAATTGCGCATCCTGGCCCACATGTCACAGGATCCGGAGTTGCTCGCAGCCTTCGCTCGTGGCGAGGACATCCATGCCAGCACTGCCTCCACGGTTTTCCAGGTGGCTCTCGATGCGGTGACCCCGGCGATGCGTCGCATCGCCAAAATCATCAACTTCGGCATCATCTACGGCATGGGCGAGTACGGGCTGGCCCAGAGAACAGATCTGTCTGTGGAAGAGGCCCGCGAGTTCATCGCCAACTACTTCGGCCGCTACGAACACGTGCAGGAGTATGTGGAACGGACCAAGGAGGAGGCCCGAGAGCAGGGCTACGTGTCGACCCTGTTGGGGCGCCGGCGGTACTTCCCAGAACTGCGATCCACGAGCCGGGCCCACTCTGGAGTGAAGCGCGCTGCTGAGCGAGAGGCGATCAACATGCCCATTCAAGGCTCGGCTGCTGATATCCTGAAGATAGCGATGGTGCGCTTGCATCGTGCCCTTAAGGAGAAGGACCGCGCCGCGCGTATGATTCTGCAGGTCCATGATGAGTTGGTGTTGGAGGTTCCTCGCGAGGAGGTAGAGCCGGTGGCCCGTCTGGTAAGTTCCACCATGGAGAATGCCTGGGCTCTGGACGCTCCGCTAAAGGTGGATCTGAAAGTCGGCAGGAACTGGGAGCGGATGGAGGCCTACCAGGCCTAGCCATGCTTGAGCAACCATTACACAGAATCGAGTCTCTGGTTCGAGAGGCCATCGTGTCGGCTCAGGAAGCTGGAGACTTGCTCCCCTTCGAGCTCCCGCCCTTGACTGTGGAGCGCCCGCAGCGCGAGGAGCATGGCGACTACGCGACCACCGCAGGTTTGCAGTTGGCTGGGATGGCCCGCATGCCCCCCCTGCGCATAGCGGAGGCCATTGCAACTCGGATCCCCAAGACTGACTTCCTCTCCAAAGTGGAGGTGGCCAGACCTGGCTTTGTCAACTTCACTCTCGACGGCCAGTGGTTGGTGCGACAGGTGGAGGAGATACTGGCAGCTGGGGACAGCTATGGGAATCTGAGCCTGGGCGAAGGACAGAAGGTGCAGATTGAGTACGGAAGCGCCAACCCCACGGGACCTTTGCACGTGGGCTTTGGACGAAACACCGTGATAGGCGACAGCCTGGCCAATGTCTTGGAGGCAGCGGGCTACGAGGTGCAGCGAGAATACTACGTCAACGACGCCGGCACGCAGATGAAGCTGTTTGCCGAGACACTGTATGCTCGCTATGCTCAAGCCCTGGGTCGCGACCAGCCGATTCCCGACGATGGCTATCGCGGCGCCTACATGGTTGGGTTGGGGGATGCCATTGCCCGCCAGGAAGGTGACAGGTTCCTGGGGATGCCCCGCGAGCAGGCGGTGGATGAGCTCTATGAGATAGGCCTGGAGAGGATGCTGGCTTCGATCAAGGATGATCTAGGCCTGATGGGCATCACCTATGATCGCTGGTTCTCTGAGCGGAGCCTCTATCGCAGTGGGCTCTTTGATGAGGTCTTGGCCATGCTGCGCGAGGAAGGCCATGTGGCCGAGCGGGAGGGAGCGGTTTGGTTTACCTCCAGCGAACTGGGTGATGACAAGGACAATGTCCTCATCCGGTCGGACGGCGAACCAGGCTACCTGGCCTCGGACATCGCCTATCACTATGACAAGTTCATTGGGCGGGGTTTCGACCGAGTGATGGACGTCTGGGGCGCCGACCATCAGGGGCACGTGCCTCGGATGAAGGCGGCCATGAGAGCGATAGGCGTAGATCCGGATAACCTGATCCTCATCGTCTATCAGTTGGTGACCCTAAGACGAGGTGACGAGATAGTGCGGCTGTCCAAGCGAACTGGGGACATCATCACCCTGCGCGAGGTTCTGGAGGAGATCGGTGCCGACGCCGTGCGCTTCCTCCTCTTGGGCCGGGCTGCTGATAGTCAGATGGATCTGGACCTAGATCTGGCGAAAGAGCAATCCGCCGAGAACCCCGTATACTATGTGCAATACGGTCATGCCCGCATAGCGAGCATTCTGCGCTATGGCCAGGAAATAGACTTCAGCGACGGGGATGTGTCGCTGTTGGGTCACCCCGCGGAGTTGGCGTTGATCCGTCAGATGCTTCGTCTGCCCGAGGTAGCGGAGCAATGCGTAACGAGCCTGAGCCCCCACTATCTGCCCCACTATGCTCAGGAACTGGCGGGCGCCTTCCATCCTTTCTACAAACAGTGTCGAGTAGTCTCCTCCATCCCCGAAGACATGCCTCTCAACAAAGCGCGGTTGAAGCTCGTGGCGGCCGCCAAGATCGTGCTGGCGCGCGTCCTGGCTCTAATGGGTGTAGGCGCGCCCGAGACCATGTGAGCGGTGCGAAGGCCGGGAACGGAGGGCGGTCGGGCTGATTGACTACCTCCTCGCCTCATGATATAATGTGAACCACCAGGGCGGGTAGCTCAGTTGGGAGAGCGCTTCCCTTACAAGGAAGAGGTCGCAGGTTCGAGTCCTGTCCCGCCCATTCTTCTCGTATCTGGACAGGAATGGACTGAGAAATGACTGCGGCAAAAGAAGAAGACCTGGTGCTATTGCTGGGCAAAGATGGGAAGCGATTCATAGTCCGTCCTAGGCCCGGAGATGAGCTCCACACGCACCGGGGCTTCATCAGACACGATGACATCCTGGGACGACCGCTGGGAAGCCAGTTGACCTCCCATCTTGGGCACGCCTTCTACCTTCTGCGGCCTTCCATCCACGATTTGATAATGAATGTCCGGCGCGAAAGTCAAATCATCTACCCCAAGGAGAGTGGGTACGTCTTGCTGAAGATGAATATCGTATCTGGCGCCAAGGTTGTCGAGGCCGGTACCGGTAGTGGTGCGATGACCATAGCTTTGGCACAAGGGGTGATGCCCACCGGCAAGGTCTACTCCTATGAACGGAGAGAGGACATGATCGAGGTGGCCAGACGTAACCTCTCGGAGTTGGATTTGTTACAGTGGGTAGAACTGAAGTGTCGAGGCATCGCCGAGGGATTCGACGAGAGGGAGATTGACGCCCTATTCATGGATGTGAGGGAGCCTCACTTCTACGTTAGACAGGCAAAGGAGGCCTTGGCAGGGGGAGGGTTCTTTGGAGCTCTGGTGCCCACCGCTAACCAGGTATCGGCCCTCTTGGACAGGTTACAGGATGAGAGTTTTGTGGATCTGGAGGTGAGCGAGATACTGCTTAGGCACTACAAAACTTTACCTGCTCGCCTGCGGCCCGAGGACCGGATGGTGGCCCACACCGGCTACCTGGTGTTCGGACGGCCTCTGA
>CAZNMJ010000205.1:0-6136 GCA_964573815.1 uncultured Anaerolineales bacterium | reverse complement strand
CGCCCGTTCCTACTCCGGTGCCTACCCCGACTCCTACCCCGGTCCTCACAGCTGACGAGGCCTTGGAGACTGGCCTGAGACACCAGTTCAACGGAGACTACGACGGAGCCATTGCCGCCTATCAAAGCGTCCTGTCCAGCCAGCCCGATGGCCCCTTGGCCCGAGACGCCCTCTACCACCTGGGTGAGGTCTACCTCTTGAACGAGGACTTCGTGGAAGCTGCCGACGCGATTGACCAGTTCCGGCAGCGGTATCCAGACGACGAACGCTACCATTTCGCCACCTTCCGCCTCGCAACCGCCTACGAAGCGTTGGGCTTCTGGGACGAGGCCATCGCCGCCTATAGAGAATACGGTGCTGGGGAGACCACCATCTCCGACTACGCCCACCTCTTCGTCGGGTACGCCCTCATGGAGTTGGAAAGATACGAGGAGGCCCGAGACGAATTCGCCCAGGTCTTGAATCTGGCGCCGCCTCTCACGTTGGAGCTTCAAGCGCTAGAACAGCTGGCCCTCTCCTCCCGCCGCCTGGACGAGTACGAACTCGCCATAGCGCATTATCAGCGACTCCTCGATAAGGCCCAGAACGACGGTACTCGGGCCGAGACATTGTACCAAATGGCCCTAACCTACCAGGAATGGGAGAACACCGCCCAGGCGCAGGCCACCTTCGCTCAGTTGGCCAACGGTTATCCTCGTACGTTTCGCGCCTACCAGGCCCTTGAGGCGCTAGACGCGCTGGAGAGCACCGCCGTCGACGACTTCCACCGCGGGCTGATCTATTACTACAACGGCCTGTACGATCCCGCGGTCCTGGCCTTCTACGACTACATAGAGAACGTGGAGGAGACAGCAGAAGCCCACTACTACGCAGCCCTCGCTTATCGGGCATACTACCAGCACTATCTCACCATCGACGAACTGGAGACCATCATCCAAAGTTTTCCCAATAGCGAGCTCGTGGGCGAGGCCTGGCTAGAGATCGCCAAGTCCTGGATCCTCATCGACAACATACCCTTCGCCATGGACACCTACCGCCAGTTCTTCGCCTCCCGGCCGCACGACCCTCTGGCGGATGATGCTCAATGGAAGCTGGCGAATCTGTTGGAGGACGAAGGCGATTTTGAACAAGCGATCGCGGCATATCTGGGCCTGGCGGATCGGCTCCCTGCTGGTGAGTACGCTCCCGAGGCCCTGTTCCGCGCCGGGCTGGGTCGCTACCGCCAAGGTCGCTATGAGGAAGGGCGACAGACCTGGGAGAAACTCCTCGAAGAGTATGGGACCTCGGAACAGCGGTCGCGGACACTCTTCTGGCTGGGCAGGGCCTCCCTTGAGCACGGGGACACCGAAGATGGCATGGGATATCTGAGCCAACTTCTGGCCAGTGACCCCACAGGGTACTACGGGCTGCGGGCAGCCGACCTGCTGAGAGGCGCCCCCCCTGAGGACCCGCCAGATATGTACCAGCTGGATCTATACACCATGGTGGACGAAGGGGAGCGCCTGGCTCTAGAAGAGTGGCTGCGCAGCTGGGCTGGAGATGAGGAGGGGCAGCCAATCTGGCAACTCGCTCCCAGAGTGAGGAATGACCTGCTCTTCTCCAAGGGGTTTGAGCTGCTACGCGTGGGGCAGCGCGATAGCGCCAAGGCGCGCTTCCGGGAACTGCGCACCAAGTTCAAAGACGATCCTTGGGCCCTCTACCAGCTGGCGCTCTTCTTTGCCAGGGAGGGTTTCTACGATCAGTCTATCGCCTGTGCGCAGCGCATCCTCATCCTCTCGCCGGAGGAGTCCATCTACAACGTCCCGCGCTTTCTGCAAAAGCTCCACTATCCAGTCTACTACGCCGATCTCATCGTGCCGCAGGCGGAGAAGAGGGGATTGGAGCCCTTGTTGTTCTCCGCCCTCATCTGGCAGGAGAGTTGGTACGACGCGTTTGCCACGTCTTCGTACCCGGCTCGGGGTCTGACCCAGTTCATCGAGCCAACCGCAGATTGGGTCGCTGAAGAGTTGGCTCTCACCGATTTCCAGCATACCGACCTCTACCGACCGGTGGTCAGCATCGAGTTCGGGGGCTGGTACCTGGAGTGGATCATGGAGCACGAGGACGGTGTCGTTTTCCAGAGCCTAGCACACTACAACGCCGGCCCCGGAAACGTGGCTCGCTGGCACAGAGATGGCGAGGTGACCGATATCGACCTCTTCGTCGAGGAAGTGGACTTCGCCCAGACCCGAGCCTTCATCCACAGGATCTACGGACACTACTGGGTGTACAGAACGGCCTACTACGGGGCCCCCTGATGTCACCGCAGCCGCTCGGCATGCCATGCGGCCAAGGTCCCCCAGATTTACCTGCACTACTTGATCTTCAAAGAAGCGCACTATCGCCCCCGGCGAGGGGTCGTGCTCACCCCTCACCGCGCTGATGGCACACCTCGGCTAGAATCTCCTCAAGCGTGCCGGCCTCAGTTAGCCGCGTCTCCACCCCTGCATCTGCCAGCACGAACGAAGGCCCCTTGCCTTCGAGGCTCTCCTTGACGAGAAGCACATCCACGCCTTGCCCCACCAGCATCTTCGCCACCTCAATCCCCTTCTGCTTCTCCAGGTCCCGATGTGGATTGGCCGCTATCTCCTGACGAAGCAAAGTCCCTTCGTTGGCGCTCACCTCAACCAAGGCGAAGTAGGGGGCCTTCCCCAAGTGGTCGCTCACTCCACCCGCCAAGTCCTGCAGAGGCACCCCGTAGACTAGACTCGTCCTGACCTGTGGCTCGTAGTGGATGACGACCCGCTCCACGTTGCTCACCTGCTCCTTTATGGCCTCCTCCAACTTGTCACTGAGGCGATGCGCTTTCTCCAGATTTGTGGTACGCACCTCGATGTCGGCTTGCAGGAAGCGATACCGCCCCGAGTTTCGGCCTATGACCGAACTCACCTCGGCCACCCCAGGATACGACTGGATGATGGCTCGCACCTGGGCCAGGGTGTCTGTGTCGAGAGAGGCATCCAACAACACCTTCATGCCATCCACCATCAGATCCCAACCCGACTTGGCGATGAAGGGCAGAATAAGCAAAGCGGCGATACGATCAACGGCGATGCCCAAAGCAGCGGCCACGAGAGACACGAAGACCATACTGGAGGACAACACGTCCGTCTGGAAGTGGCGCGCCTCCGCCATGAGGCTGGGCGAATTGGTCGCCCTCCCCACCCTCAACTCATAGCGGCTGAAGAGATAGGGTACAAGCACCGTCAGCCCCACCCCAGCCAGCATCCACCACTCAGTGACCACCGCACCACCAGGCCCGAATAGGGCCTCCTTGGCGATCTCGTAACCTGCGAGAAAGATGAGCAGGGCGATCACGATAGAAACCATGTTCTCCACCTTGTACAAGCCAAAGGGGAAGGTCTTCGTCTTTCGCTTGGAGATCGCCAGGCCAACCAGCAGAGCCACCGAACCGAAAATGTCAATCGCAGAGTCGGTCGCACTGGCGGCAAGGGCCAGGCTGCCCGAGAGGACAGCCAGCCCTAGCTTCAGGACCACCAGCCCGATGTTCACGAGGAGGGAATAGACCCCCATCCTCTGTAGCTTCTTCTCCACAGAGGCTACCCTCTGACCATCTTTGTGCCGCACTTGGGACAAGATACCTTGTAGCAAGGACGACCTCTTTGATGAGGCACCGTGTCACCGCACGATGGGCACTTGCACACCCCGCCCGGACCCGCGCCAGGCTTGGTGCCGCCCATGCGTCCCCGGCCACCGCCAACGCCTGCTCCTCGGCCCGTGCCCGGTCCTTGTCCTGTCGGCCCTGTACCGTCACCCTGAGGCACCAGTCTCACCTCCTTCACAATACTCTTCTGGACAACCAACCCGTGAGGGCCACCGCCGCACCACTCACCACTATTGAACCCAGCGGCCGCCAAGCCCTACGCCTCTTGCCCCGCGCCCACGACCAACTCGGGCGAAGCCCCTATCGTTCTCGGCTCGATGGATGTTGCGACCACGGCAATTGGGGCAGGCCATCTGCGAACCTGGGCCCCCGACCCCATGGGCTACCTGAAACGCGTGTCCGCAATCGTAGCATCTGAAGCTCCGCACCCTAGACACCTCCCTTCCCAATCATGATTCACTCTTGGAAGAAGTCATGGTCAGTAACCTAACTCCTGGCCCCTTGACCTGCCTGAAGGTTGCCCCTTGGCTGATGAGCCGCAACACCAACTCCGGATCAACCACCTTGGTTCCCGAGATAACGTGCACGCCATAGTCGAACCACACAGGTGATAGAGGGGTGCTCGGCCCTAGCACCATGACAGAACTGTCGGGCCGGCAGAGCTCCAGCAGACCCTCCAGTGTGTGATTGATCAGCGCTGTGCCTGTGATGGCCACCACGTCGGCCTGCGGGATTAGGTCGCTAGCCTCCTTGGCGTCCCGCTCCCCCTCCCCCGGGTACCTCTCCAGCACCCAGAGGGTCCCCACTTCGTCTCGCAGCCGCGGGATGAAAGGAAAGCTGCCCACCACGACGACCTTCCTGTCGCGCCCCTGCTCCGCCAGCCAGTCCGCAGCGTTCAGTTCCACACACCGTTCCTCATCCACATCCAGCAGAGAATTGACCGCTGCCACTCCGATGCTCGCTTCCAGCGCGCTATCTGACGTGGCATACTGTGCCAGTTCCAGCGCACTCCGCTCGTCCAGACTCCCGACGCCTCGCACCGCAGCGTGCCCGTGAGGATGCCGCTCCTCGCGAGTGGTTGAAGCCAGACCGCAACGCTTGCTCACCACCGCGGTCCAATGGACGCAGGTACGAACCTCCTGCACCGGTGCGTCCTCCCTCAACGATGCCAAGAGGTCATCCAGCAGACTCATGATCCTTGCTCGCCTCCTTGGACATCTTTGTAAGCTATAAGGAATCGGTCCAGCGTATCTCTCATCTCGTGCAGGTCGCTGGCCCACCCACTTAGAAAGTCTTCTCCCTGCCTAGTGATGCGATACACACGTCGCGGAGGTCCCGAGCCCTCCGTGTCCCATCGAGACACCACCCAACCCCAGTCCTCCATCTCCCGCAACCCACGGTAGACGACGCTGGGATTGAGTGAATCGTCCGCCAAACCCAGTCTCTTCATGCCCTCCATCAGGGCATACCCATGACCCTCACCCTGTTGCAGCAGCAGGAGGAGCGAAGGCTGCACGAAGCTCTTCGTGCGGCGCGCATAGGTCGCTCCCCCCCCTCGTCTTCTCCTACGCTTCCCACCTCCACGCATACACCATCACCCCACGCAATCGCTAGTCCATACTATATATGCTAATATCACTTATATTATAAATGGATTTATCTCGCTCGTCAAGTAGCGCGCGTGGGCGGCTTTTCTGTGGTTGACACCTTCGCCAAACCATAGTATACTTACTGCGCGCACCACTAGATATGGGATCGCAGCTCGCTCAGCCCCACTATACTTGGGGTCTGGGATGAAAGAAGGAGGGGTGTCGTGAAGGTTTCTTGCCTACAAGAGAACCTGGCCAAAGGTATCTCCATCGTCAGCCGGGTAGTAAGCACACGCGCCGTACTGCCCGTCCTCAACAACATTCTCCTCGCCACCGATGAGGGTCGGCTCAAGCTGGCGGCCACTGACCTCTCCACCAGCATCACCTGCTGGATCGGGGCAAAAGTGGAGGAAGATGGGGAGATCACCGTCCCCGCCCGCCTGCTATCGGACTTCGTCAGCACCCTGCCATCGGCCGAGATCGGAATGGCCCTCGTCACCAGGACCAAGAGTCTCCATCTCAAATGTGCCCAGTTCGAGGCCGATATCAGAGGTATCGACGCCCAGGACTTTCCCCTCATACCCTCCGATGTCACCGATCACAAGATCACCATACCTCCCTCCACCTTGCGCCAGATGGTGGAGCAGGTGACTCTAGCCGCCGCAACGGACGAAAGCCGACCGGTGCTTACCGGCACCCTAGCCGAGTTTCGGGATTCAGAGTTGACGATGGTGGCCGCCGATGGTTTTCGTCTCTCGCTACGCAAGGCGCCTTTGAGCGAGGAGGTCCCAGAGCCCTTGGACGTAATCATCCCTGCACGGGCCCTGCGCGAGCTGGCGCGTGTGAGCGTGGAAGAGGAAGACCCCATCGAGATTATCGTCAC
>CAZNMJ010000204.1:0-6142 GCA_964573815.1 uncultured Anaerolineales bacterium | reverse complement strand
GGTATTGGCTCAAAACGCTGATCACAGCATCACGAGCATGACAGGAGACGCATTCATATTATAGCATATAATCCAAACCAGTGCAAGCTGGGCATCAGAAGAAAAATCCTCTAGCCCAGCGACGGACAATCTGTTATAATGCGCCCACGATGTCTGCACATCCCAACGTAAGTGTCGATATCTGTGCCGGCCCCCGGGCCTTTCTCGATTTGGAGGGGGAATGGAACAGGCTCCTCAGGCGGAGTATGATGAACACCATTTTCCTAACCTGGGAGTGGCAGGGAATCTGGTGGGACCGCTTTGGCGAGGACGCCCAACTGACTATACTGACCGTCCGAGAGGAAGGAGAGCTAATCGGCCTCGCTCCGTTCTACGTCCAGCGTTCCAACGACGGCCCAAGGACACTGCGCCTTGTTGGCGGAGTTGAGGTGTCCGACTACCTGGACATCATCGCCAGCACCGAGAAGCAGGAAGCGGTCTACACGGCGCTGTGGCACTTCCTGGCCGACGAGCATCGCTATCCATGGGATGTGTTGGACTTACATAACGTGCCCGCTACGTCACCGACTTTGATGGTGATGAGGGGCCTCGTCGGGGACACACCTGGATTTGAGATCACAGCGGCGGTCGAGGATGTGTGCCCTGTCCTCAACCTGCCCTCCACCTGGGAAGAGTATCTGTCACTCCTGAACAGGAAGCAGCGCCACGAAGTGCGTCGCAAGATTCGCAAGGCTAACAGAGAGGCGGAAGTCACCTGGTACTACGCGCTGAACGAGACATCACTCGAAGCTGAGGTGGACGATTTCATCCGGCTTCACCAGAAGAGCCATAGGCAGAAGATGGCTTTCATGGATCAGAGAATGCAGTCCTTCTTCCATGCCATAGCTCGAGCCACCTTGGAGCTAGGATGGTTGAGACTGGCCTTTCTGCTCGTCAACAATGTAAAGGTGGCCTCTATGTTCTGTTTCGACTATGACGAAACCATTCTCGTCTACAATTCTGGCTACCATCCGGGCTTGCACTCTTCCTTGAGCACGGGTATTGTTCTTCTTGCCTACTGTATTGAGGACGCGATAGAGAAAGGGCGGAAAGCATTCGACTTCCTGCGTGGCGACGAAGAGTACAAGTATCGCTTTGGCGGCACGCGAACCGAGATACATAATTTGAGAATCAGTAGATGAGGCGAAGATAGTGTATCGCTTAGCTATGCTGAGTGTCCACACCTGCCCCCTGGCAACGCTCGGGGGCAAGGAGACTGGGGGGATGAACGTCTATGTTCGAGACCTCAGCCGCGAACTGGGGCGTCGAGGCTTCTACGTGGACGTCTTCACCCGGTCGCAGAACCCGGACATGCCACAGGTTGGCGATTTGGGACCCAATGCCAGGGTGATACATCTCAAGGCCGGCCCTGAGGCCCCGTACGACAAGAACCTGGTCTATTCGCATCTGCCGGAGTTCACCGGCAACCTGAGGGAGTTCGTAGCGGGAGAGAACATCGCGTATGACTTGATCCACAGTCACTACTGGCTCTCCGGAGTCGTGGCTCGACAACTGCAGGCTGAGTGGAACGCGCCGGTATTGCAGATGTTCCACACCCTGGGAAAGCTGAAGAACCAGATAGCCAGGAGCACAGAACAGCGCGAGACGCCCCATCGTGTGGAAACAGAGCGCCAGATAATGAGTTTTGCCGATCGGCTCATTGCCGCCAATCCCCTTGAGAAGGCGCAAATGATCTGGCTCTACGGGGCAGACCCAGCCAAGATTGAGGTGATCCCGTGTGGAGTCGACGTGGATCTTTTCCACCGTATCCCACGGGACGAAGCCAAGGCCTACCTGGACATGCCCCAGCACAATAGAATGGTGCTCTTCGTGGGCCGGATCGAACCCCTGAAGGGCATAGACGTGTTAATGGAAGCCATGGCCCTAGTTCTGGAGGAAATGGATGAGCTGCGCGACGAAATCTGCCTGTGTATCATTGGCGGTGATCCAGATGTGGACGCCGACAGCCTGGACCAGGAGATGTCCCGCTTGCAGCAGATGCGAGAGCAGCTGGGCATTGCCGACGTGGTCACCTTCCTCGGTAAGAAGGCGCAGGACGCGCTACCCTATCACTACTCTGCTGCCGAGGTATGCGTCGTTCCTTCGCACTACGAGTCATTCGGAATGGTCGCACTGGAGGCCATGGCCTGTGGTACGCCAGTTATCGCGTCCAGAGTGGGAGGTCTTACCTTCACCGTGAAAGACGGACAAACCGGCTTCTTGGTGCCCAGTGATGATCGGAGCGCCTTGGCGGATAGATTGCGCCTGCTCTTGGCGGATGAGAAACTACGATGGGCCATGAGCCGTCAGGCCATCCAACTGTCCCAAAGGTACAGCTGGTCCGTCGTCGCATCTCAGGTGGTGGCCGCGTATCGCAATCTCGTGGCCCAGGCCCGTGCCCAAGTATGCTGTAGAGATAGCGATGAGCGAAGCGCGACACGGGCAAGCTGCTGTGAGTGACCGGCGCGTCTCACCCGTCTCTCTATTGGATCAGCAAAGAACCCCCTCGGAATTGAGGGGGTTCTGCACATTAGGGCCGATGATTTGACTAGGCCGTCTCAGACCAGTACGTAAGCTCTGGCTTCGCTTCTCCGGTAATCGCCTCCCTGGTGATCTCGCACCTTCGGACATTGCCCAACGAGGGTATCTCGTACATCACATCCAGAAGCACCTGTTCGATGATAGTACGCAACCCTCTCGCTCCTGTCTTGTACTCCAGGGCCTTCTCGGCCGCCGCTTCCAGGGCGTCGTCCGTGAACAGCAGCTCCACGTTGTCCAAGGCTAGTAGTTTCTTGAACTGGTTGACGATGGCATTCTTGGGTTCGGTGAGTATGCGGACCATTATCTCTTGGTCCAGGGGCTCGACGCTCACCACCATCGGCAAGCGTCCCACGAACTCCGGTATGAGGCCGTATTTCAAGAGATCGTCGGCGATAACCATCCGCAGGAGATCGGCCGAGGTCAGTTCCGCCTTTCCCCGCGCCTCCCTATCTTTGAAGCCTATGGGTCTCTTGCCTCCTGCCCTCTCAGCAACTATGGTGTCCAGCCCCTCGAACGCTCCACCACAGATGAACAGCACCTCGGTGGTGTCCAGTTGGATGAAGTCTTGGTGAGGATGCTTCCTTCCGCCTTGCGGTGGGACGTTGGCCACAGTGCCCTCGATGATTTTTAGCAGTGCTTGCTGGACACCCTCTCCGGACACATCGCGGGTAATGGAAGGATTGTCGCCAGCCTTGCGTGCCGTCTTGTCGATCTCGTCTATGTACACAATTCCTTTCTCGGCGCGGGCGAGATCGTAGTCCGCAGCCTGAATCAGACGAAGGAGGATGTTTTCCACGTCCTCGCCAACGTAGCCCGCCTCGGTCAACGACGTAGCATCGCTGATGGTAAATGGGACGTCTAGGATCCTGGCCAGCGTCTGGGCGAGCAGCGTCTTGCCGCAGCCCGTGGGGCCGATGAGCAATATGTTTGTCTTCTGCAGCTCCACGTCATCAACAAAAGATCCAGCGAAAACCCGCTTGTAGTGGTTGTAGACCGCTACACAGAGCACTCGCTTGGCCTGGTCTTGCCCAATGACATATTCATTCAGCCGTTTGTAGATCTCTTTGGGGGGCAGTATCTTCCCCACGGCCATCGGACTCTTAGGAGTAGATGGCTCCTCTTCCGCCAGGATTTCCTGACAAAGATCAACACACTGATCGCAAATGTTGACCGATCCTGGGCCAGCGATCAGGCGCCCCACCTGATGCTGTGGCCTGTTGCAGAATGAGCAGTAATGCAACCGCTCCGACGTCGTGCTCGTCATGGCCCCTTCTACTCCTCCTCGGAAGGCCCCGATAATACCTCGTCGATGATGCCGTACTCCACGCCCCCTTCAGCGTCCATGTAGTAGTCACGGTCAAAGTCCTGAGCGATCTTCTTAACGGTTTGCCCGGTGTGCTCGGATAATATCTCGTGGATCTTCTTTTGCATTCTCAGCAGTTCCCGCGCCTGGATCTCCACATCGGGCGCGTAGCCACGAACGCCCCCGCCGGCGGGGTGCATGTGTATCGTGCAATTGGGTAGACCGTATCGCCTGCCCGGTGTGCCAGCAGCAAG
Source organism: uncultured Anaerolineales bacterium (assembly GCA_964573815.1). Lineage (GTDB taxonomy): Bacteria > Chloroflexota > Anaerolineae > UBA7937 > B3-Chlor > CAYGAW01. The sequence goes on along the minus strand of CAZNMJ010000204.1, from coordinate 2,005 downwards.
GAGTACCGTGGCCAAGCTTGCCGTGGACCCCACGCAGATCGTCGACACCGGAGCCTTGGTCAGCTGCATAGTGTCGTAGATCGCCAGGCCAGGGTACATCAGACCGCCGGGACTGTTCACGTACATGTGTATGTCCTTGTCCGGATCCTCCCGATCTAGGAAAAGCAACTGCGCAATTATGACGTTGGCCACGCTGTCATCGATGGGAGTACCGAGAAAGACTATCCGCTCCTTGAGAAGTAGTGAGTAGATATCGTAGGCACGCTCTCCTCTGCCTGTAGACTCAATGACCATCGGAATCAAACTGTGCACCCAATCACCTCCCCGGCAACTCGCCGTTCACATATACTGCGCAGCCTGTCTAGGAAGACAGGTTCTCGGCAGACGAGACGCTCCCCTCGTCGTCAGTTGAGGGTTCCTTCTCGTCCACCACCTCCGGACGCTCCTCCTCTCCGATCTTGCCTGAGGTCTCACTAAGATGCTCGACGACCTTTCGTCCGTAAAGTCGACTTCGGATGTCCTCCCTCACTTGCTCGCTGTTCAAGAGTGCATCTCGCAAGGCTTGGGTGTCCTGGCCATACGCCTCAGTTACCCTTGTCACTTCCGCCTCGATCTCTGAATCATCTACCTCAATGCTCTCTTCTTCCACGAGTTTCGCTAGGATGAGGGATTTCTGCACGCGCCTCTCCGCCGTTGGTCGGAACTCGTCTAGCAACTCCTCCACACTCGTGTCCGCAGTGGCTAGATATCCTTCCAAGGTGAAACCTTGATTTTGCAGGTCAAGCGCGAACGTTCTGACCATGGCCTCCAGCTCCCGATTCACGAACGCAGGCGGAGAGTCTACGGTAGCCTGCTCAACGAGGGAGTCCAGGAGTTCCTCGGCGAGGTCATCCTTCTGCTTGGCTTCCCGCCTAGCCCGCAGATCTTCGCGGACCTTCCCCCGCAGTGCGTCCAGACTGGCGAAGCCGCCCACCATTCTAGCCAGGTCATCATCTATGTCGGGGAGATTCTTCTCTTGCAGGGTGTGAAGGTGCACCTGCAGCGAAACCTCCTGGCCAGCCAGATCCTCATCGTCGTAGTCCTCAGCGAATGTCACGGTAAAGCTCTTCTGCTCGCCTGGCGAGACTCCCACCAGATGGTCAGCGAAGTCAGCCACTGGAGAGTCCGCATCTTCCCGCAACTCATACTCTTGCCGCTCCACCTCCAACACTGCCCCATCCTCGAGCTTTCCTTCGACGTCCACTAGGGCGAAATCGCCGATCTCTGCCGGCCGGTCCACAGACACCATCTCGGCGTACTGCGCCTGAAGGTCCTGCAATACCTCCTGCACATCATCGTCCTCGACGTGGATCTCCTCCATCGCCACGGGCATCCTGCGGTAGTCACCTAGCTCGATGACTGGTTCCAAGGACACCGTCATGCGCAAAGTCAACGGCTCCCATTCGGCAATCTCGAAATCGTCAAGCTGAATAGGTTCCAGACCGCTCTCCTCTACTGCCTCATCATAGGCTGCTTTTCCGAGGTCGTCTATGATCTCTCTGACCAACGCCTCCTTCCCCATGCGCTGTACGACAACCGCATGCGGAGCTTTTCCTCGGCGGAAACCAGGGATGTCAAGTCTCGTGGCCAGACGCCTCGAAGCCGTCCTCAAGAAAGGATCCAACCACTCGTCTTCGACCTTCGCCGTCAAGATGGCTTGTCTGTTTTCTATCTCCGTCGCGGAAACTTCCAACTGTGTGGTTCAACCTCCCTCAATTCATTATATCACAGAATGCACGAATCTTGTAGAATGCCGAGATGGAGAAAAGGGGCCTAAAACAGCCCCTTGTAAGCGCAAGAGCGGGCGATGGGATTCGAACCCACGACCTTCTCCTTGGCAAGGAGACGTTCTACCAGCTGAACTACACCCGCTTGTTTCAATCCCTGTGGGGAAGGTGGGACTCGAACCCACACGGATTGCTCCACGTGATCCTAAATCACGCTCGTCTGCCAGTTCCGACACTCC
>CAZNMJ010000203.1:0-6221 GCA_964573815.1 uncultured Anaerolineales bacterium | reverse complement strand
GCGTATCTTCTCCAGCAAGCCGTGCAATGCTGCCTGATCGGCTATGGGCCCGGTCAGCAGGGTTTCGCCGGAGGCTTCCGGAATGATTGTCATGCCGTCAAACCAGTGCGACCATTTGGCATCGAGGACTCCTTTCACCCTGACTCTATAGATTTCTTTGTTGTGAGCTGCATCTCCAGTGGTCATATGAAGTTCCTCCCCTAGCGCATATGCCACCCAGTGCAGATCGCCCATTCTGACTTGCGTGTGACAAGATTCCAACCTCACAGCCTGCCAGGGCCGGCGTCTGCGTGCTCCACCAGTGGCAGCGTTCGTCTTGCCAACGTTGCACACAGCATATCGATTGACTGGATGAGTTGTCATCGTCAGGATTGATGGTTTGGGTGGATGATAGCGCCCAAATGGTGGCCATGGTAGGAGGGACATAACACCCAGGCACTCGACCGGGGGCGAGTTAGGGATTGGTGCCTGGGACCCTCCTTCAATGCCCATGCTGAGAGTGCCTACATCCATCGTAGTTCATCCGTCCGAGCAATTCGTCCAGTTCGGCTGCGCTGAAACCGGCTTCCAGTTGACGGTCTTCTTCCGTCGCTTGGGGCGTGATGCCTCGGTGCCGTCGGCCTTGGAGGGAGGACGGTCCTCGCGCGGCTCAACCAGAATCAGCGCCAAAAGCCAACCGACGAGGATGGCGGCCAGCGCGAGGACCAGTCCCACGTGCCTATCATCCATGAGCCAGACAAGCAGCACGCTGCCTGCCAGGATCACCAACGCGAGGACTATGATGGGTACGCGCAGCTTGCCAAGAGAAGGGGGATTGGGTTTGGAACCGTGTGTCTGCATATCTCCCATCCTCACTTAGGCCCTTGGCCCGCTTGCTTCGAAACTACGAGAGCCAACGAGCGTTCCGATCGTCCCAAGTTCACCACATCCAGCGGGTAACATCCTGTCCACATCAGCACCGCGAACCCGGGTTCTTCGCTCTTTGCCCATAGGGTAGCGGTCAACTGGGTGAGTTGTCATCATCAAGATTGGTGATTGGGGTGGGTGATTGTGGAAGGTGGGAAGCGAAGGGGTGAGAGGAAAAAGAAATCCCCCACCTGGCTCGTGGGGGCGTGAGATGGTGACGTGCGGATACGGTCTAGAGCAGATTCAACTCTTTGGCGCGAGCAAGGGCCTCGTAGCGACTGTGGACGTCCAGCTTGCTGTAGACGTTCCTGATATGTGTGCGGACGGTGTTCACGGAGATGATTAGTTCCTCAGCAATCTCAGTGCTGGACAGGCTGGTGTTCAGAAGCCTAAGGACCTCCAGTTCTCGCTCACTGAGAGGCTCTACGAGTAGTTGCGCAGAGGGGTGGTACACTGCTTCTTCTTCACCTTCGGGCCTGGGGATATGGAAGCAATCCAGCAATTTGCTCGCATACTCGGATGCCATACCGCGGGAAACGGCTTGGCGCAAGAGATTCGCCATCGGTTCCCCTTCATCGACAAAGATGCGCACATACCCTTCGGGTTCAGCCAGGAACAGGGCGCGATCGAGAGCAGCGAGCGCTCGCTCGAGATCGCCTAGCGCCTGGAAGGCCAACGTTTGGATAGTCAGGATGTCGATCACGCTCCCCATCCGCCCCAGTTTCTCGGCGGCCGGCAGCAGTGGCTGTAGCACCGCCAGCGCGTCTTCGGGCCGGTCCTGGGCAAGGTAGAGTCGAGCCAAGGCACAGTGTTCGAGTTCTCGCAAGTGGTAGGCGAAAGCTGTCCCGACCTCGCCTTTCCGCTTGCGCGAGTGGGTGACTCTCTCCAGTTGGCGCTCCTCCACCCACCGTGTTGCAGCCGCTAGATCGCCCTGCGCGACCCATAGGCGCGCGTGATAGGCACCTACTATCATGTCATCCAGCTCGGTACTGTCGTATCGGACCGCCAGTTCTTCCGCAGTCTGCATCGCCTCGCGAGCTCCATGGACGTCGCCCTGCGCCTGCCTCACGCGGGCCAGAACAAGATAGGCAGGCATGTTCAGGACCGGGTTCCATACCAGTGTCTGCGTCTGTGGCTGCTCAATGGCCTCCATGAGAAGTGATGTCGCCTTCTCCAGTTCGTTCCGCTCGCGCATCACGTCTGCTGCGCCCGCTCTGAGTTTGACGTCAATGGGCTGTGGCCCTCCTCTTGACTGTCTGTTGAGCTTCAAGCCGCGGGCGAAAACGGCCTCAGCCTTGCGCAGCTGTCCCTGGATCAGGTGGAGGGCACCTACCTTCTGCAGAGCCGACAAACGGCCGACAAGGTCGCCCGACTCTTCGCCTGACCTTGCTTCCTCCTCATAAATGCGCCTGGCTGCTCCCACGTCACCGCTCAGAATGTAGACCATGCCTAGGTTTCTGGCAGCCACGCTTTGGAAGAAAACCTCGTCCTCAGGCAGAAGTTGGAGTGCTTCATAGGAGAGTTCGATGCTCCGCTGCGCGTCTCCCCTGAAGGTGGCAAGTAGACCTCGAAGAGTGGCCAGTTCACCGCGGGCGAGGCCGGTCGACTCGCCCGCGGCGGCGTCCTCCAGGCGTGACTCGACCTCGTTGATGGGTGCAGCGGTCGCGAGCAACGCCATGGCATGACAGGCGCATAGTAGAGGCTGGTTGCGCACGATGTCGTCTGGTAAGGCGCCCACCCATTTGTGCAGGGTTGTGAACTCGCCCCGCATCAAGCTCGACTGCGCAGCCTGCTCCGTCAGGCAGGCTGCGCGCTCGTAGTCGCCCACCGACAGGGAATGATCGATCGCCGGGGCAGCCAGCCCGTTACGCTCGTACCACTCGCTGGCGCTGCGGTGCAACGCACGCACGAGGTCCGGGTACTGTTGGTGCAGGCGTTGCCGCAGCAAATCGGCAAAGAGATGGTGGTAGCGGTACCATTGCCGACTGTCATCCAAGGGAAAGACGAACAGATTGGCATGCTCCAGACTCTCCAGCATCGCCTGACCGTTGCCCATGTCAGTGACAGCGTCGCACAATGAGCCGCTCATCCGATCCAGGATCGAGGTCTGTAACAAGAAAGACTGAACGTCTTCCGGCTGTCGATGGAGAACCTCCTCCACGAGGTAGTCCAGGATATAATGCTGGCTACCAGTGAACCCGGCAACGAACCCGGGGACATCCTCGCGCCCCTGCATGGAGACCGCTGCCATCTGCAAGCCGGCGATCCAGCCTTCCGTGCGGGAGGCGAGAGCGGCGAGGTCGGCTGCTGAAAGCTCTAGGCCCATCGCCTGGTTAAGAAACTGCGCGGTCTCGTGGGGCGTGAAGCGCAGGTCGGTTTGGCGCAGTTCGCTCAATTGCCCGCGGCCGCGCAGGCGGGCTAGGGGCAGGGGAGGGTCGGTGCGCGTGCCGATGATCAGATGCATCTGCGGCGGCTGATGGTCGAGCAGGAAGGTGAGAGCCTGGTGAATCGATTCGGCCCTGATGTAGTAGTAGTCATCGAGGACGAGGACAAAGGGACCTGGGTCGGACGCTATCTCATTGATAACGGAAGTCAGAACCGATTCGAGGTCGGGCGGCTGAGCGGATTGGAGCGCGCTCGCCAGGCTGCTCTCAATGCTGTCGATGGCATCCTGCAAGGACTCGATCGTGCGAAGGGCAGCGACCAAATACGCCAGGAAACGCGCCACGTCATTGTCGCCTTCATCCAAAGAGAGCCAGGCGACTGGTCGGTCGCATTGAGCGACCCATTCGCTCAGCAGGGTGGTCTTGCCAAAGCCGGCTGGGGCGGAGACGAGAGTCAGCTTGCGATGGAGCCCGGCGTTCAAGAGTTCGACAAGGCGCGGGCGTGACACCAGCCTCGGACGGGTCGGGGGTACATACAGTTTGGTGGTGAGCAGGGGCGTGGTCGTGTCGGTGGCCATGGCAGCGCTCAGTCTGTGATACGGCTGGTCAATCGGCAGAATCTGTGCTCCAGCATTGTATCACACTCACCATCTCCTCACAATGTGCCGGCGATGCTGCATGATCGGAGTATGCGCCAAACAATGATCTGGGCCGATAGTCCTTCTTCCGCTTCGCATTATCGGCGCTCAGCATTGGCCTATTGACGACCTGGTCGCGGGCGAAGATCACGCTGAGGTCGAAAGGTGGCAACTGCTCGCTCCTCAGCTTTTGGCCTCCTAGCCATGTCCATTGTCTGGGTATGCCACAAACCGAGCGCACCGGTTGCGCCCAGGGTAGGTTAGCAGTGCTCCGGTCTTGGACCCATCTGGGCCACCCCGATGCAGAAATGCGTGGCCGCAGGGTAGAGCCGCAGGTGGCCTAGGTCTCGCAAGCCCCAGGTGACAACGAGGTGGGGCTCTTCCTCGCCTGGTTGGTCGCTTCCTTGCAGGTGTCCCAGCCGAACGTAGGATGAGGCATCGCAGTTCGGGGGTCCTTCCTGTCTACCTCGTCCAAGAGATGACCCTCTCGCTCACGCCTCTGTAGAGAATCTTCAGATCACCCGTGACATTCTCCAGGATCTTCCTTTGATTGGTCCCGTCTGCATTCATGACATAGAACTCCCAGTCGCCACCCCTGTCCGAGAGAAAGACTATCTGGTCACCGTCCGGACTCCATGCGGGCGACACGTTATTGGGTCGCCTCTCCAACAGTGCAGAACTACCAGTCAAGGGCCACCGACCACTTCCATCGGCATTCATGAGGTAGATCTCCCAGTGATCGTGCTGCCAGTGCATGAAGGCGATCTTGCTGCCATCAGGGGACCATACGGGGAACTGGTCGTGCACGTTGTCGGTGAACGGCATGTTATTGGGCCCCTCCACCATGGTGATGCTCAGACCGTGATCTCCGTTGTAGAGTATCCACTGCCCATCGGCGGACCACGTCGGGGAAAAGGCGAAGCGATCACTGTAGGGTTGATGCAGGTAGCCATCGGCCATGTCCACCACCCCGAGGTGCCACTCCTGCTGAACCATCGGGGGGATGAGCGTGAAACAACCGTACCCCTCGATGCACGTTCTCCAGGGCGCGGTCAGACCTTCCGTCTCGAAGTAGAAAGCTATCTGGCTCCCATTGGGAGACCAGACTGGGCTACGGGCGACATTAGAGCTGAACACCAGCCTTTCGTTAGTGCCGTCGCCGTTGATGACGTAGATTCCCCACGGAGTTGTCCAACGCGAGAAAGCCACCTGGCTGCCGTCGGCCGACCAACTGGGATCCATCCCCTGAGTCAGACGAGCCAAGCCAGTCCCATCGGCATTCACCGTGTAGATATCGCCCCCACTCGCTACCTGGAAGACGAACCTGCCCTGCAAGCCGGGGGTGGGTGTTGGCGCTGGCGGATCCGGCCTTGATGTCGGTGTGGTGGCCGGTGGTTCCGTCGGCGTCGCCGTGGGCTGAGGTGTGCCTGTAGCCGCAGGCGTTGCCGACGGCGTCTCGGTCGGTTCCGCCGTGGGCTCGAGGGTGGGAGTGGCGGGCACCGGGGTCTCCGCTGCCCTCGTGGGTGGCAGAGATATGGTCGTGGGCGTGGGTCTTGCCTCTCCATCGGCACCGCACCCCACCGAGAGCGCGACGACGGCCGCCAGGCACAGTGTCACCAGAACTCTACTCTTGTCCACTGTTGTCTCCTTTCATTGCAGGCCAGACGATCCGGGCGGATCGCGCCTGCGGCGCCCTATTCGGTCGCGATCTCCACTTCCACACTCATGCCCAGACGCAGGCCTTCGGGCTGTTGGTCTAGGTCCAAGACTACCGTGTAGACTACGTCGCCGCCCACCGTAGATGCTAGGGGTGAGATGCGGGCTACCCGCCCTGGTACGTCAACACTGAGCGCTTCCACAAAGACGACGGCCTCCTGTCCCACTTGTACCCTGTCCACGTCCCTCTCGCTGAGGTCGGTGGTCTCCACCTGGAGCTGGGAGAGATCGGCCAGGGTGAGCACCACCTGGCCGGGCATCACGATCTGCCCCGGGCTGACCTGGACATCGGCCACTGTGCCTGCAAATGGGGCGGTCAGCGTGGCCTGGTCGAGGGTGGCGCGGGCAACCTCCAGAGCCGCCTCGGCCTGTGCTACGGCTGCCTGGGCGATGGCCAGTTGCTCAGGGCTGGGCCCCGCCCGCAGCATGTCTACCTGTGCTATGGCACTTTTCACGTTGGCCCAGGCCGCCTCCAGGTCATCGGGCGGCGCGCCTCGAGTAACTAGCTCATAATTGGCCAGGGCGCTCTCGTAGTCCAGAGTGGCCAACTGAAGGGCCAGGGACTGGGGGAACTCGG
>CAZNMJ010000202.1:0-6281 GCA_964573815.1 uncultured Anaerolineales bacterium | reverse complement strand
AACACAAGGAGGAATGGGAATGGAAGCTGACAAGACAAGGTACATTTGGGCTGCCTTGAGGATAGCGATGGGATGGCTTTTCCTATGGGCTTTCCTGGATAAGCTGTTCGGGCTCGGGTTCGCTACCGAGCCCGAAGCAGCGTGGCTGGCAGGAGGCTCTCCGACTGCAGGCTTCCTGGCGCATGCCACCAGTGGACCACTCGCTGGCCTTTATCAAAGCATGGCCGGGAACGCCGTCGTGGACGGGTTGTTCATGCTGGGCCTGCTAGGTCTGGGTGTGACCCTAATACTAGGGATAGGCGTACAGATCGCTGGCTACGCTGGCGCTCTGTTCGTCCTTCTGCTGTGGTCGGCACGCTTGCCTCCAGCGAACAATCCAATAATGGATGAGCACATCATCTACGCGCTCGTCCTAGTTGGCCTGGCCATGGTAAAAGCAGGTCAATGGGTCGGTCTAGGTAGGTGGTGGTACAAGCTGGTGGCAAAGAGCCTTCCATGGCTGCAGTAGCTGAGCCGATCACCCGATGATCTGACGTGGAGGCAAGACAGACCTCTTCCCAGTACACAGCCCACCGCTATCGCTTTGCTCCAAGATCAGTGGATGGAGATTTAGACATGAAGCGAGAAGTAGTAACCCTGGCTCTCAAAGAGTACATGCCCCCGGACTGCACCTGCGCTATCGAGGACAAGGTGAGGGACAGGGAAGGCGTCCTTGAAGTCACCATGAACCCGGTGGACGACGTGGTGCAGGTCACCTATGACGGTGAAAAGATAGAGCTTAGCCAGATCAAAGCAATCCTGGAACTCTGCGGCTACCAGTGCGAAGGCGAGATGGACATGCCCAGCCACGCGCATATGGAGCACGAGCAACAGAAGGCAGAAGGGCACGACCATCACGCTATGATGGAGAAGGATTTCCGTCGCCGTTTCTGGGTCGTCCTGGGACTCACCGTGCCGGTGCTGGTGCTTTCCCCCACCATTCAACGCTGGTTCGGGTTCACACTGACCTTCCCCGGCGCCCAGTACCTGCTCTTCGGACTGGCGACCGTCATCACCTTCTACGGCACGTGGCCCTTTTACAGGAACGCCCGCAAGGCGGTGCGTACCGGGTTATTCGATATGAACGTGCTGGTCAGCCTGGCGGTATCCGCGGGCTACCTCTTCAGCGTCGGCGCTACGTTCCTCTTCACCGCGGTGGACTTCTACTGGGAGGTCAGCACTCTGGTAGCGGTGCTCCTCCTGGGTCACTGGTTGGAGATGCGGGCGGTGCGCGGTACAGCTGGCGCACTGCGGGAATTGGTCAAGCTCATTCCACCCACCGCCAACCGGATCGTTGCCGACCAGGTGGAGGAAGTGCCGACGGCTGAGGTTGAGGTAGGCGACCTGTTGCTGGTCCGGCCTGGGGAGAAGGTTCCCATTGACGGCGAAGTGCTGGAGGGACAGAGTGGCGTCAACGAGGCGATGATCACAGGCGAGAGCAAGCCCGTGGCCAAGGCGGAAGGCGACCAGGTCATCGGCGGGAGCTTGAACGGGGAAGGAGCCCTGCGCATTCGGGTGACCCGCACGGGCGAGGAGACCGCCCTGGCGCAGATCATCTCTCTGGTCAAGGAGGCCCAGGCCTCCAAGCCGCCGGTGCAGAGACTGGCGGATAGGGCCGCCCACTGGCTGACTATCATCGCGGTGACAGTGGCCGCAGCTGCTTTCTTGTTCTGGGCCTTCATCGCCGGCCAGACCACGGTTTTTGCGCTCACCCTGGCGGTAACGGTGCTGGTTATCGCCTGCCCTCATGCTTTGGGGCTGGCTATCCCGGTGGTGACCACGATCTCCACCAGCCTGGGCGCGCGTAGTGGAATGCTCATTCGGAACGCGGAGGCCACGGAGACCGCTCGACGGGTGGACGTAGTCGTGTTCGACAAGACAGGCACCCTCACCAAGGGCGAGTTCGGCGTCACCGACCTGATTAGCCTGGCCGGTTGGGAAGGAGACACTCTCCTGCGGCGGGTGGCGGCTGTCGAGGTCAACTCTGAGCACGTCATCGCCCAGGGCATCGTCCGCTCCGCCCAAGGGACAGAGCACGCTACTCCCCTACCTCAGACCACCGATTTTCGGGCCATCCCAGGCAAGGGCGCACAGGCGGTTGTGGAAGGTATAGAGTTGGCAGTCGGCAACCGGGCGTTGATGGCCGATCTGGGCTTGTTTTTGCCCGAAAACCGTCAGTTGGCCGAACTGGCGCGGCAGGGGAAAACTGTGGTTTACGCTGCTGCCGACGGGCGGCTGGTGGGAGCCATAGCCCTGGCCGACCTGGTCCGGGAGGAATCCCGGGAGGCCGTGGACGCGCTGAGGGAAATGGGCGTGCAGGTAGCGATGCTCACAGGGGACAGTCGGGCGGTCGCCGACTGGGTCGCCGCAGAGTTGGAGCTGGACATCGTCTTCGCCGAGGTGCGGCCGGAGCAGAAGGCGGACAAGATGAAGGAGTTGCAGGGGCAGGGCAAGGTGGTGGCCATGGTGGGCGACGGCATCAACGACGCCCCTGCGCTGATCCAGGCGGACGTGGGGATCGCCATCGGAGCTGGCACCGACATCGCCATCGAGTCGGCTGACGTGGTGCTCGTGAAGAACGATCCCCGGGACGTCGTGCAGCTGATTCGCCTGAGCCGGGCGACGATGAGCAAAATGCGCCAGAACCTGGTGTGGGCCACGGCCTACAACGTAGTGGCCATCCCCGCTGCGGCGGGGTTGCTACAACCGTGGGGGATCACCCTGCGGCCCGAGTGGGGGGCGCTGTTTATGTCAGCGAGCACCATCATTGTGGCCGTCAACGCGCTGTCGTTGCGGCGACTGGACCTGCGCAGCACGTGACTGAGGGGCTGTGGGACTTCGGCCGTTCGGCCAGCCCGGGCGTCTTCGCTACGTGTCCCCTTCGCAAGCCTCTGCTCACCGAGGAGGCGCTCGGCACGCGGATCGCTTTCGACACGCCGGCCAGTGAAGGGGGCCTGATGCCAGCCTTCCAGATCATATCCTTTCCACGGAGGTGGTACAATGCTGGGAGATCACAGAATCGTCCAAATCGACGACTATGAACAGTTTGTCGGAGCGGATACAGTCAAACGTGTCAAAGCGAAAGCCCAGCCGCTCCAAGACCTCCACGTGGCTCACGTGAACTCCACCTATTACGGGGGCGGCGTGGCTGAGTTGTTATCCTCGCTGACCCTGCTGATGAACAGCGTGGGCATCAAGACAGGGTGGAGGGTGATCCAAGGATCCCCCGATTTTTTCAGCGTCACCAAGAAGATGCATAACGCCCTGCAAGGTGGGGAGATCAACCTCAGCGAGCTCAAAATGCAGATTTATGAGAGTGTCGTCTACGAGAACGCAGTCAGAAACCACCTGGATCACGACAGAGTCATTATTCACGATCCACAACCCCTCCCCATGGTCGAACACTACCAGAAGAAGGGGCCCTGGGTTTGGCGCTGCCACGTTGACCTGACAAGCCCCAACACAGAACTTTGGAACTATCTGGCTCCCTTCGTTGAAAGGTACGATGCCGTGATCGTCTCTCTTGAGGAATACGCCCAGAGACTAGAGACGCCGCAAGTGTTCTTCATGCCGGCCATCGACCCCTTCTCCATCAAGAACAGAGAACTGAGTGCAGCTGAGAGACAGGCACGCCTGGAGTACTATGGCATTCCAACGGACCTTCCATTGGTGACGCAGATCTCACGCTTTGATCGTTGGAAGGACCCGGAGGGTGTCATCAAGGCGTTCAAATTGGCCAGAGAAGAAGTGGATGCTACCCTGGTATTGCTCGGTAACGTGGCCACTGACGACCCAGAAGGCCAGGAGGTGTATCAATGCCTGCTGGACCAGCAGGAAGAACGCATCATCATCCTCTCCCGGCAGGATTCGGCGCTGGTGAACGCCCTGCAGAGCCTCTCGGCCGTCGTCCTGCAGAAGTCAATTCGAGAGGGTTTTGGACTTACCGTCACCGAAGCCATGTGGAAAGGGACGCCGGTCATCGGTGGGAATGTGGGGGGAATTCGACATCAGATTGAAGATGGGGTAAACGGGTTCCTGGTATCGTCGGTGGAAGAAGCGGCTCAGCGAATCGTCCGGTTGATCAAGGATGAGGAACTCCGCGAGCAGATGGGCCAAAAAGCAACAGAGACCGTGAAGCAGCGGTTTTTGATGATTCGCCTTCTGGAGCAGCATCTCGACTTACTCAACTCTTTTGAGACCATCTATCGGTTGAGCTAAACGTGGTAGCCCTGGAGTGTTTGCATCCGCATTGCTACCGAGGCGTCCTGCCTATCTCGCCTTCTGAGGCCCACTGCTAGTGCCTCGCGATGGAAGGCGCATGTGACCTGATGCACGAGAGACTTCCAGCTTGGTAAGGTGGCCACTACAGGCGCGCAGTGGGCGCGGGCAGCCAGCTGCCGGGCCGACGTCAAACGTCAGCAAAGGTGTGGGCAATTGCATCGAAGTAAGAGGACGGGAAGGAGTGAGTTGCGCCGCTGGGCGACCTGCTCGGCCCGGTACCGGGTCTCACCCCGGTACACCGGGGCATGACGGTGATGCAGAGATCAGCCACGGAGGCGGCACAACTGCCTGTCCGCTTCCAGAAGGGGGTTGTGTGAATGTCCGTGCTAATGGGAAAGTCAATTCTGACTACGGTGGTGCTTGTCCTTGCTATTGCGCAAGCGATCAGTGGGCCTCGGGCGCGCGGTGCATTGAGGTTGCCGCCTCTTGCGCGCCGACGCTTGAGACCCTGGCATCGCTGGGGCGGTGATATCACGCTGATTCTCACGCTGGCGATCGCTGCCATTTGTGTCGTCCATGCACCCTTTCGGGTCTATCCGCTTCGCGTCCCATTGCACGCAGCCTTGGGGACCTTGGCGGCCGTGGCCATGCTTCTGAAGGTAATCATCGCTCGGCGCTTTCGCGGCTATTTGAGATACGCGTGGATTGTGGGTGCGATAGCTGGCTTTTCCATACTGGGCTGCTTTGTGGCCAGTGCCCTCTGGTACTTTGGCTCTTTGCTCCAGGTTGCCAACCCACCCTTGATCGAGGTAGCGCCGACACAGACCGTCAGTCCCACTGCGCCTGGCGTGGAGACAACAGCCCCTAGAACTCACAGCCCTACCGCAACCACGGTTGATGCCACACCAGCCGAGCAACCTAGCGTCACTCCGCCGCCAGCCGGGGCGACACCATCCGTAGTTCAGACTCCTACTGCACCGCCCATTGCGAGTGGCCCACAACTACTGCAAGAGCGCTGCACGTCCTGTCACGGGCTTGACCGTGTCGATCATCCCCATACCCAGGTCCAGTGGGAAGCCGTGACAGACCTCATGAGGGAGTATGGAGCCTACTTGACGGACCAGGAAGCGCAAGCCTTGGTGGAGTATCTGGCGGAGACCTATGGACCGTAGGCACCTATTTGACTGTGCGCAGGTGGCGGCCGCTTGCCCCATGCCCCCCTCGGCCTTGAGGGACGTTGCGGTCCACTCCGGTCAGAAGCTAACAGCACGCGAGCCCCGGCTCAACACCGCCTGAGCTCGGCCCTCATGGACGCAGTGCGTGTCACTGGCGGATATCTTCTTTGAACATAGGGAGGTAAGCGATGAGTGAGGAGATTATCACTGTATACAGCCAGCCTGGTTGAATGTTCTGTGAACGCGTGAAAGAGTTCCTTTCACAGAGAGGAGTTGACTTCGTAGATCGAGACATCACCACGGATGAGGAAGCGTTGGCGGAGCTGGACGAGTTGGGATACATGACTAGCCCGGTGACTGTGATTGATGGGGAAGTGGTGATCGGCTTCGACCTAACGAAGTTCGAGGAGTTGTTGAGCGCCTAGCAGAAGATCGGCGCCACGGACATTCAAGTTATTGTATAATAAGAAGCGAGGTGAGGTAGAATGCCAAAGGACCCAGTGTGCCGCATGGAGGTTGACGAGGAGAAGGCCCCTGCCAAGACTGAATACAAGGGCCAGACATACTATTTCTGCGCTCCAGGGTGCAAAGCAGCCTTCGAAAAAGACCCAAAGAAGTACTTGAAGAAGGAGATGGCCGAGGACTGAGGCGTCACGGTACGCAGCACGCGGGACCAGAAGGTCCTGCAGACATCTTCTGGCTCGATCTCCAATTCACAGTCGTTAGGCTCACCGCGATGCCGCAGGGTCAAAGACGCAGTGTGCATTGAAAGGAGAAGAGCTCGATGAGTAGAATAAACTGGACCCAAGTCGGCGTTTTCGCCGTGATAGTGTTGGTGATCTTCCT
>CAZNMJ010000201.1:3796-6359 GCA_964573815.1 uncultured Anaerolineales bacterium | reverse complement strand
ATACCGTGGTTCTGGTTACTCATCAACTGAGCGAAGCGGAAGAACTATGTGATCGAATTATGTCGGTCATGGGGTGCAGAGCGATGTTGCCATACATTTCCTGGGCGAGAGCTGCGCCTTTGAGCACGATGACTGGCAGGCCAGCGTCGTTGAAGGTCGCGAGGATCTTCGCTAGTTCCTGATACAGAAGAGTATTGCGTACCGCAGATAGGTAGTAGTCCTCCTGCAGCTTCTGCTTGACCGATGCCGGCAGAATCCTATGCTCATCGCGCATGGTGTGGTAGATCAAGGGTGCCACGGAGTGCGCAGTCGCTTGCTCGAGGAACCCATCCCAGTTCACGTCCGTCTCGAGGACGATTCGCCTGGCCTCGTCTGCTGCCTGCGTGCTCCAACGGGCTCTGACGCAGGCCAAGAGCAGGTTGTTGTCTGTCTGTTGGATCATTTGTCTCGATTCTATCGTCTTTTGGAAGGACGGGCAATTCGCTGGGACGTGTTGCAAGGAACGTTCAAAGGTGGCCTGGGTCACAGATTCCAGGCGGTGGAACACCCGGTGTGGCTAACGTGCTCATCGCGGGTCTCCATTACCGGGGCACTTGCGAGGCTAGGATCTGACGGGTATAATAAAGCGACTCTGAGGGGAGGAGCAGCCTGATAAGGAGTCTGAGTTGATCGATGATAGTCAGTACACTGGTCACCGCAATTGCCGTTGTCGTCGTGTTAAGCATCATGATCCTCGTCCACGAGGTGGGTCACTTCGTGACAGCCAAGAGGGCTGGGGTCAAGGTAGAGGAGTTTGGCATCGGCTATCCTCCCCGGCTTCTCACCGTCGGTAAGCGAGGCGATACCGAGTTCACCATCAACCTCATCCCGGTGGGAGGCTTTGTGCGCATGGTGGGCGAGGAGGATCCCCAGGAGCAAGACAGCTTGGCCAGCAAGAGCAGATTGGCCAGAGCAATGGTCCTCTCCGCAGGCTCAATAGCGAACGTGTTGCTAGCTGTCGTGCTGCTCAGTGTTGTCTATATGATAGGGACCCTGAGTCCCGACGAGAGTCAGGCAGGTGCTGGCATCTATCAGGTGGAACCCGACTCACCGGCGGCGGAGGCTGGCTTGCGGCCCGGGGATACGGTGATCGCCGTCGACGGGCAAGATGTAGAGGACTACGAAACGCTACGTGAGTATACGCACGAGCACTTGGGTCAAGAGATCACCCTCACCGTGCGGAGGGGTCGGACCATAGTTGGCGCTGTGCAGATAGCACCGCGTGCTGATCCCCCCGAAGGTGAGGGGCCGATGGGAATCAGAATCGGCCCAGCCCTGGCCGTCAAATCCTACCCCATCTGGGAGGCTATCCCTCGCGCTCTGTACGAGACCATTCTGTGGTTGTTCGCCATGTTCCAGTGGATCGCGGCGGTGATAAGAGGGTTGGTCGCGCCTCAGATCGCGGGGCCGATAGGTATCGTCCAGGCCACCAGCGAAGTGGTGCAGTATGGTCTGACAGACACTCTACGTTTCGCTGCGTTTCTGAGCACACAGCTGGCGATCCTCAACATGCTGCCCCTGCCCGCCTTCGATGGCGGTCGGCTCGTTTTCGTCGTGCTGGAGGTGATTCGGAGGGGCAAGCGCATATCCCCTCAGAGGGAAGGTCTGGTTCACATCATAGGCATGGTAATTATCCTGGGCTTCGTGCTCATAGTATCCTATTTCGACATCCTGCGCCTCGCTAGCGGCGAGTCGCTGCTGCCCTGAGAGGAGGGGTCTAACGGGCATGGATTGGAGAGTAGTAGTCACTACTTTTGGCTTGATCTTCCTGGCAGAACTGGGAGACAAGACACAGCTGGCGGCGATAGCTATGGCCGCCGAATCGCAAACTCCCCTGGCAGTCTTCCTCGGAGCGTTAGCGGCGTTGGCCTTGGTCACGCTCCTGGGGGTCGCCATAGGTGGGACGTTGACCAGGGTCATCCCAGCTCAATACATAAGGATGGGGGCGGGAGCACTCTTCATCGTGGTGGGAGCTTTCATGCTGATTTCCGGAGGGTCGTAGGTCTATGGAGACTTGCAGATGGTGTGGAGGCCCCATCTCTGCCGAGGATGCAATCTGTCCTCATTGTGGGGTACGACTGCGGAGGGAGAGCACTCGCTGTCGCCAGTGCAGGGAGGAGATAAGGGATGGGCTCGCCGTCTGTCCCCACTGCGGAGAGGAGTTGGGCAGGAGGAGAATCCGTTGGAAGCTGATCGGTTCTCTAGGGGGAGTGGTCCTGGTTGGAATTCTCATGTACGTGCTGCTCTTTGTCGTGCCCCTGCCCGCCAACCTGCCCTTTGTCGCCGCTCTTCCGTCGGCCACGCCGACGGAGGTCATCCTGCCCCCCACGGAGACGCCGACCGAGACGCCTCGGCCTCCCACGGCCACACCTACCGCGACTGCTACCCTTACGCCGGTGATCACAGCCACGGCCACCACCACGAGGGAGGCGACGGCCACACTTGTCGAATCACCGAGGTCGACTGACACGCCCACGGTCACGCCCACCGAGACGCCTGCGCTCAAGTATGGAGCGCCGCAGCT
>CAZNMJ010000201.1:0-3696 GCA_964573815.1 uncultured Anaerolineales bacterium | reverse complement strand
TGGGGGCGTGGTGTAGCTTGGTTTAACATACCTGCCTGTCAAGCAGGAGATCGCGGGTTCAAATCCCGTCGCTCCCGCCAATAACAGCCGGGCCACCCTAGCAGGGCGGCCCGGCTTTGCGATGCCTGCCTCTGGATCTAGCGATGTGTACCTTTCTGGGCAGTGTTGCAGCTGAAGCTTCTGCCAGGGTTGCTCGTCGGTAGCTGCAGTTACCGCCAGTCGCTGTTCCACAGCTATTGAGCAACGACGCCACCGTCTACCACCAGGAGATGACCAGTGACGAACGAAGCCGCGTCCGAACACAGCCACAGGACGGCCTCGGCGACCTCTTCTGGCTCACCTATCCGCCCAATCGGGTGCCCGCTTGCGAGACTTTGCCAACTCAACTCTGGCTGGACTTCTAGAGTGCGCTCGATCATCGCCGTGCGGATGGCAGCGGGACAGACGGCGTTGACTCTGATGCCACGTCTGGCGTACTCCAGCGCTGCCGACTTCGTCAGCCCGGATACCCCGTGCTTGCTGGCGGCGTAAACCGGGTGCCCTGGGTCGCCTACTAACCCTGACACCGACGACATGTTGACGATGGCCCCAGAACGCCGCTTGAGCATCTGAGGAATCTCATACTTCATGCAGAGCCACACGCCCTTCAGATTGACCTCAATAACTCGGTCCCAGTTCTCCTCAGTGCACTGCGCCACCCTAGCGAAATCTCCCTCGATGCCTGCGTTGTTGAAGGCACAGTCCAGCTGTCCGTAGGTTTCGACAACTCTGGCGGTCATCGCTTCGACCTGGGCACGCTGCGAGACGTCGCATCTGACAAAGATGGCCTCGCCCCCGGCCCCTTTGATAAGGCGGAGCACCTCTTGAGCCCCCTCCACAGCCACGTCGGCCAGCACCACTCTCGCCCCCTCGCGGGCAAAGGCCAGAGCCGCGGCTCTGCCAATTCCCGAGGCCGCACCGGTCACCACCGCCACTTTGCCTTCGAGCCGTCCCGTCACTCAACCACCTCCCGTTATCTTTCCCCTTCACGCCGTTCTATCGAATCCACATCGACAGACGGGTAACCTGGTACCTCGTCCAGGAATTCGAAATCCACGCTAGTACAGGGGCTCAACCCCATGGCGGGCACATCGTCAGTGCTACGCCCGCAGTGCTGCACGTCCCCCAAAAAAGAGAGAGGCTTCGCCACCTGAGCATTGGGAGCCTCTCCGCGATCACAGATTCCCACTGTCGTACTACCGCGCCGCGATGAGCAATTCACGAGGCAGCGTCATTTCAACGTTCTCTCTGACCGTCCTTGCGACCTCCACTCCTGCCACCTCCAGCGCCAGCAAGAGAGCCCCCACCACCGGCTCGAACTTCGGCAGTACGATAGAGGCTCGGGGCGCGACCTCTAGTATGACTGCCTGTACCGTATCGATCAGAAGCGGCCCTTTGGCCTTGAAGATGCTTCCTCCCAGGACCACTTCCACGTCCTCGTCCTCCAGCGATAGCCTACGGATTATTGTGCGCGCGGTGACGCCCACTTCCGTCCCCACCTGTTTGACCAGTTGGCAGGCCACCTCGTCTCCCTCGTAGGCCGCCTCGAAGAGCAAAGGCACCAGCCCTAGGAGTCGATCCAGCCCGAGCTCGTCGTGGTACAAGATCTGGAGCAAGTCCTTTGGCGACGACACGCCCAATTGGTCCAGCACCATCTGCAGAAGTACCGTCGGCTTCCCCCGCCCATCCCAGGCACGCATGATCAGCCGTATCATTTCCCGGGCGATCTCTTCTCCTCCACCCCAATCACCGGAGATGTAACCCAAGCCAGGGAGAACGATCTCCCGTCCATCGGGGGCTCGACCAGCGGCATTTGTCCCTGTGCCAGAGACCACGACCACGCCCCAGGGGCGCGACAGGCCGGTCCGCAAGCCGGCCATGGTATCGTTCTTCACCACGACTTTCCGGCAGACCTTCAGGTCTTCGATGGCGCGGGTGAGCATGGCATAGTCTTCCGGCAGGTCGGCACCGGCCAGGCAGAAGACGCCCAGCTCTACTTGGGCACTGGGCACCTGCGCCCGAGTCAGGGCCTGCCCCACGCATTGAGAGATCTCCGCCATCGCCGCAGTGAGACCGCAGACCTGATGGTTGCTTCCCCCAGCACGGCCGAAGCCCAGTACGCGGCCATCTATACTGCCCACCAGACATAGCGTCTTGGAAGCTCCTCCGTCCACACCCAGCACGCATCTCATGCCCGCACCCATTCCATGAAAGTCCCTCAGTGTCGGTATGTTCCCGTCTACCGCTCGAAGAATTGAGGGAGATATTCTCTGTTGGCGTCGAGAATAGCGTCCGAGAGGCCCTTGGCCACGCGGAAACCGGGAACCAGAGGGTGGACCAGCAGGGCTTGCAAAGCGGTCCTTCGGTCGCCGGTCACGGCGGCGTCGATGGCCAGTTCTTCATAGGCCTTCACCAACTGGATCAACCCTTTGATTGTAGCCGGCAGCCGGCCAACGGTCAAGGGGATTGGCCCAGCTTTCCCAACCAGACAGGGCACTTCAACCACCGAAGCGTCCGGAAGGTCCGCCACGGCGCCTCCATTGCGGCTATTGACTATGTGCACTTCCTTCTTGTCACCAACGATGGCGGCAATGAGAGACACGGCGGCTGTGGAGTACAGAGCCCCTCCTCGCTTCTCCAGTTCCTTGGGCTTGCTGGCAAGACGCGGATCAGCATACATGGTCAGGAGCCTCTCCTCTATCTCCTGCACCTCTTCGCCGCGAGTCTTGCGGGCCTTCCTTTGCTCCTCCAGCACCTCGTCGTGATGATAGTAATACCGCAGATAGTAGCAAGGCAGCATGCCGAGGGTCTCCAGTAGCTCCGGGCTGAAGGGAAAGAGACCCTTCGCCCCTCTGCGCGCTTCATCGATCGCTCTAGCCAGCACGTGGCCGGTCACGTCCCCGCCATCCAGATACACGCCCCTCACCCAGCTCAGGTGGTTGAGCCCGACGTAGTCCATGCTGACACGATGGGCCGGCACCGCCAGATAGTCGGCCACTGCGTGCAGCGTGTTGATGGGCAGATTGCAAAGTCCGATTACGCCGACCCTAGTCTGTTTGGCCAGAGCCTCCGTTATCAGCCCCGAGGGGTTGGTGAAGTTGATCAACCACGCCTGCGGGCACAGCTTCTCCATGTCTGCTGCGATACTCAGCATCACTGGGATCGTGCGCAAGGCTTTGGCGAAGCCTCCAGGACCCGTCGTCTCCTGACCCACTATGCCGAAGCGCAAGGGGATCGTCTCGTCTATCACGCGCTGGGCGTTCCCTCCCACGCGAATCTGCGTGATGACGAAATGCGCTCCCCGCAGGGCCTGACTTCGCTCTGTGGAGAGGGTCAGTTGGATAGGCGAACCGGCTGCGCCGATCATGCGTTCGCAGAGGCCCCCCACCACTTCCAGTCGGGTCTGGTCTACGTCCATCAAAGCAACCGTGCCCAGCCCCAGTTCTGCCTGTCTCTCGATCAGGCCCTCTATCAACTCCGGAGTGTAGGTACTACCTCCCCCGACGACGCATACCTTGAGCTCCCCAGTCATAGGATGACTTTCTCCTTCCCGTCGCCTCCGCATCGCGTCAAGCACGGCCCACAATTCGCCCACTCTCCGTCGCGCGCGAAGCCGCAAACACAAACAGAAGCAAAGCTAACGTGGCTGCCAGGCTG
>CAZNMJ010000200.1:0-6436 GCA_964573815.1 uncultured Anaerolineales bacterium | reverse complement strand
GTACGAGGACACCAGACGCTTCTACGACCGGGTGAACACCGCCTTGCAGAATGCCCTGGACGAGGCAGGTGTCGACATGCCCTTCACGACGTATGATATCAACGTCAAGATGGACGAGGAGAACGTTGGGCGGATCTCAGAGGCGTTCAGAGAGGATTCCTCGACCTCGACTCAAGGTGATCAGTAGCAGCTGGAACTGCATTGTCAGACTATAGTGAATCTGTGGAGATTGCCATTGGAAGGCCAAGGACATGCGGGCGCCGTATCGGCGCCCAGTCCAGTTAGACCAGGGGGAGGGGACTGCCAACGACCCGGGCATGACAACCCCGGTGTCTGGCCTCCTCTCCTACCCTACAGTTACCTCCTCAGCCACGCCAATACCGCGTCGACGAAGCTCATCCACGAAGAGTCCCGCCGGGACCTGCGTCTCCACTCCTCCGGCTCCACGAGGGGTGTCACCGCGAGCCATCATCTCCGCTACGATGGCCGCGCTCCAACCGGTGCAACGCTCCATGGCTGTGAATCCTGTCTCCTCGTCGAAGTAGTCGATGACCTCAACCACCGCCTCGGCCTCTCGACCGTCCTTCTTGCCCGTGGCCTTGATCCGCACGATGACCATATCCTCGTCGTCGCTGAAGGTAACCTTGGGCTCGAAGAGCCCGTGAAAGACGTCCCGAGGCACCACCTTCACATCCCCTACACTCAGCGGCTCCAAATCCCACAGCCCCAAATCATAGAAAGCGCGGAGTTGAGCAAAGTTGCCAGGCCAACGGAGCGTCTTGTTCTGCAAAGTCCGGAGTTGACCTTCGAAGGTCCAAGGCATGGTATCGGTGCCTCCACCCGCTACGAAGGCCTCCAAGGTGCCAATAGGCTCCGGGAACTCCACCGTCTCCAGCTCGGTCATCGGTTGTACTTCCTTTACCTTCCAATCCCGCAAGAAGACCGCTGGCTCGGCATACTCGTTGGTCAGCCCGGCGATGTGGAAGGTGAGCAGGTAGTTGAAGGGTGGCCGTGGCTCTTGGGGAATCCCTCCGTCCCACATGTAGACGTCCACGGCCTCATCCAGTAGCTCCATGGCATAGACCATCAGCGTAGTGCCCATGCCCGGGACCTGCCCGCAGTTGGGGATGATACTGATGCCTGCGGCACGCGCCTCGTCGTCGAACCCATGTTGTTGGCGGGCGATGCCCGTGTGCCCGCCCAGGTCGCACATGTGAGCCTTGGCCTCAATGGCAACATGGGTGATGTCCAGGTTGTAGAAGTAGGGAACGGCACTGAGGAAGGCGTCTACCTGGCCCAGCAATTCCCTCACCGCGTCCAGGTCCGTGACGTCTACCTGCACACCCTCAGCGATGTGCTCGCCCGCCAGCCTGTTGACACGATCGGCGGCTCGATGGGCCACTGCCTCGTCGAGGTCAGCCAGGAGTACACGGGCGGCGTCGCCCCACCGGACCATGTCGTAGGCAGCAGCTGTGCCTTGACGACCTGCCCCCAGAACTGCATAGGTATGTGACATCCTTTCTCTCCTTCTCTGTGGTCAACCTGGTGTAACAGACCAAAGTCTAGAAGTACGACTTCAGTTCGCCTCTGCGCCTGATGTCCAGCGAGGCGCAGTGGAAGCCGCCTGCTATCGTTTCGAAATCGTAGAAGCTGCAGATGATAGGCTTGAAGCCCCAGTCTTTCAAGGCCCTGATCAGCGTGTCCTCCCCTTTGCTGACGATCACTCGTTCCTCATCCAGCATCAAGACATTCATGCTGATCCAGCGGCTACAGTTGTACATGGGGTGGCTCTCAGGCATGAGCGGCTCTGGGCATTCCAGGATATCCCAGCCACTCTCCTCAAACATCCTTGGCACTTGCGCGACCCGCTCCGGATCAATCAGAAGCTTGCCCGGCGCCTATGGCTGACTGGCCAAGCCGCCGGCTATTTCCCCACCGTCGATCACGAAGCACTGGCCGGTGATGAAGCCCGCCTCGTCGGAGGCCAGAAAAGCGAAGAGCGCAGCCACGTCCTCTGGACGGCCCAGCCTCCCCAAAGGCACCTTGCTGGCATACTCCCGCTTCATGGCTTCGGTGTATTCCGCGTCCTGCATCGGGGTGAGAATGAATCCGGGACACACGGCGTTGACCCGCACCTTGGGGGCCAGCTCCAGAGCCATGGACCGCGTCAACTCGACTACCCCCGCTTTGGAGGCGTTATAGTCAGCATAGTGGTGATATCCCATCAGAGCGTTGGTCGAGCCCATGTTCAGAATGACGCCGCCGTCGGCCGCCAGCATCCGCCGCGCCGCCTCCTGGGCCACAAAGAACATCCCGTCGAGGTTGACCCCCATCACCTCACGCCATTCCTTGGGAGAGATGTCCACGAAGCGGTGTCGAATGCTGATCCCGGCATTGTTGATGAGCACGTCCAGCCCTCCCAGTAGCTCATCCAGTTCTGTGAAGGCCCGCGCCACGTCGTCCGGCTTTGAGACGTCGGCGATGACGCCCGCCCTCAGCCCCGAGACTTCGCCCTCAACGCGACGCACCGCCTCACCATCACAATCCAAGATAGCGACCCGGCATCCTTCTTCCAGAAAGCGAACGGCCGTCGCCTTGCCGATGCCACCCGCCCCACCGGTGATCAAGACCCGCTTCTCCTCCAGGCCACGCATTGTCTCCTCCTTACCCTGCCAATCCGCCGCCGTCCACAACCAGTGTTGTACCCGTGACGAAAGAAGAGGCCTCGCTAGCCAGATAGAGTGCCGCCTGGGCGATGTCCTCGGGCCTCCCGATACGTCCCAGTGGTCGCTCAGCGGCGTCGGCCAGGAACTGCGCCGTGGTCTCGCCCAGCTGCCTCGCCTCATCCCGCAGCATAGGCGTGTCCGTGTCGCCCGGGCAGATGCAGTTGACACGGATGTTCTGCGCTCCGTGGTCTAGCGCCATAGATTTGGTCAGCTGGACTACGGCCCCCTTTGAGGCGCAGTAGGAAGCCGCCCTGGGGCCTCCCACCAGTCCCCAACCCGACGACACGTTGATGATCGCCCCGCCACCTGCTTCCGCCATGATGGGGATGGCGTACTTGCTCAGCAAAAAGACCGACTTCACATTCACACTCATCACCTGGTCCCATTCTGCCTCGGTCGTCTCCAGGACGGTGGCTCGGCGGATGATGCCTGCGCAGTTTACGAGGACGTCCAGGCCGCCCAGGTGGCTCACAGTCTCCTCCACGGCTCGCTGGCATTCGGCCGCCTGTGTCACGTCGCCGGGCACAAAGACGGCCTGCCCGCCATCGCTCACAATCCCTCCAACGACGGCCTTTCCGCCAGCCTCGTCCAAGTCTACAACCGAGACCGCTGCGCCTTCGCGGGCGAAGAGCAAAGCCGTCGCCTTACCGATGCCCGAAGCCCCGCCCGTGATGAGAGCGACTCTATCATCGAGTTGCATGCCGCTCCTCCTCAGAATGCCACCTTGTACATGATCTGCTCGTTGTACTGGACCACGACCTTTACGTAGCCACTCAGCATCTCATCGACCGCCCTATCGCCGGTATCGACGCGCAGAGGCCCTCCACGTAAGGAATGCAGCTTCTCAGCGGTGCTCACCACGATGACGTAGTCTTTCCCCACTTTTTCGATCACTTGTGGGCTTATCTGCTGATTCCCTCTGCCGAAGATGTAACCTTGCCCACCTATGGGGGTGACGATTATCTTCGCCTTGACTCCGTGGAGAAGCTCCAGAAGTTGAGACTCATTGGCGTCAGTGGCAACCAGTTCGCCTTCCAATACCACATCCACGCCCAATAACGTCTTGTCCAACCCCAACTGGGACGTGATGGCCCTGGTGGTGGTCCCAGGCCCAATGATGTAAAGACAATCGTTCTCCATTCTATCTGCGATGTGCAGGGCTATCGCTTCCTGAGACGTCTTCTCTCCCGCACTGCTCATCGCCTTGACACCCTGGACCAAGCCCCTCCAAAACGGGATCTTCAGGTAACCGTACAGTTGGGCCGAAAGGACGCCCCGTCGAAAGGCGTCTTCGTCGATATCCATCACCTCGGCCTCTCTGAGGCTCGACACCCTCCCTTGCAGGTAGGACGCTGCCAATTCCCCCGCGCCCGTGGGGCTGGTTCCAAAGACCGCCGAATGGATCTTGACCCCGGCGGGGATTCCGAGCACCGCCACGCGTTGTCCTACCGCATTGTAGATATCCCTGGCGGTGCCATCGCCGCCTGCAAACAATAGGAGATTCACGTCCAGGCGTTTCATTTCCAGAGCGGCCTTCCTGGTGTCTTCAGCGGTCGTTTGACCTGGTTCGATTGTCCCGATGACTCTGGGCTCGAGGCCGCCTTCTCTGCTCGCATCCTCGCCCATCTCTTGGGGATAGGTGATGACCTCAAGCTGGTCCCTGAGGGACTTGAGCATCTCCAGAGCGCGGAGAGCACGATCGTGGGCTTGGGGGATGGCGCCCAGCTCTAGAGCCTTCCTCTGTATCTCGGCTCCGTCGCTTCCTTTGAGGCCGACTCTTCCGCCCAGGCCAGCAACGGGATTGACGATCAAGCCCAATCTCTTCCTATCCAGTTTGACCATAGCTGTGCACGAGAAGCAAGACTACTCTAATTCAGTTCGGGTTTCACGAATGAGTTGCATCGCACGTTCTCTGACCGTATCGACGCCATCAACAAGGTCCTGTTTCGTGAACCACACCTCTTCGTCAACAATGCCCGTTCGCCTGCTGAGATGGTGAATAGGCTCCTCACCAACGAAGTAGTAGGCTACGGTGGGTAGCACAAAATGCACGTAGTCAGTCTCCGGAGCTTCATGCCAGTACCACCATGCATCATGGACCTGAGGATAGACACCGGTCAGAGAACCATTGGGGTCCCGCCCTATGATGGTAACCTCTGGGAATGTGGACAAGAAGTGGACCAGCCATTCACATGAACTAACGCAGTCCGGGCCGGTCATGACGATGATCGGATTATCGTAGTGTAGGTCAGGCTTGTCAGCGGGGAAAGGGAATTCGGCCTCCAATGAACCCCAGATGTGTTCATAGGCACGGCACAGCCTCCCAAACCAGTTGTGCATTGGAACAGCCGAGCACCCCTCCTCGCCCCAGGCCTCGCTTGCAGTCAAGAGCCTGGTTCGATCATCAGCCTCGGGGTCTCTTACAGCGGTATCGATGACCAGTCTGTCTTCTGTACCCTTGAAGAGATGAGCGAGGCCTTTGTAGAAGATGGTGATCTCAATCCCGCCTCCATTCGTCCTCAGGTCGAAAATCAACCCGTCGGTATCCATGAGGGAAAGGATGGTTTGTTCGAACTCGTCGCTGAAGGCCAGAGCATCGGGGTGGCTGGCCCGATCGCTATTCCCCGGACGCGTGCTCTTGATGTACATATACCCGATGTTGCCGTCCGGAATGATTCCATAAACAAACATGGGATCATCCATAAAGGAGAGGGGGTGATGGGGATCGTAGACCGAGACCAGTCCTTGGGTTTCGGTCAGCTCATGACAGACAGGTATCTCATCGCCCAGTTCCAGGTAGACGACATCCATGGTGTCGATTTCGCCCGTGTCCACTCTCCTGATGTTTATCTTCTCGAACAGATTGACGTTTGCCATCACGGACCTTAGTAGGTTGTATCTTCTGGCTGTCTCTGCCCCTCCTGGTGAACCAAGAATGGGTATTCCTGCGGTTTCCAGCCGTGGTATCCAGTCCTCCCAAGGGACCCCATTCAGGCCGACGATCTCATCCCCAACCTGAAGGTCGTAGGGGTTGGGCGCACGTTCCCAAATCGAGCCTATGACTAGCTCTTCGTCAGCAGTGACCGTACAACAGGCTCCGATTCTGCTGGTGGGAAGGGGAGTGAAAACGGGGGCCTTATCGACAAAAGCATTCACCTTTGGTAGCCCTGGTAGGTCAGGCCCTCCGTATTTGCCCAGTACTCGACCTGGGACGAGCCTGAGATGGCTCTCTTTGAGTGCGTAACCCATCAATGAGATGATGTAAGCGTAGTCTCCGTAGCTCTGGGCCTCACTCATCTCTTCGCGATATTCGTCGTGAAAAACATCCCAGCCGAGGTCGAGTCCCTCAAAATCGGGGAATGCACGGCCTATCTCAAACCACAGATCGTCAAACCTGTACTGCAGTTCAACAGGGTCATCGGGAAGGTCACCCCAGAAAAGTCCATTGACTTCTTGCAGATGGGCGATCTTGGCATCGATCACCGCTTCTCTTTCGGCAGGGTCCACTATCAAGCCATCGGGAACGGGATGGTCGAAGGGAACGATGACGGCGGGTATACCTAGCTGTTCCATGTTCTCCTCGACGGTTAGACCCGTTGCGGTAATCACTTCCGGCGGGCGTCCGGCGCATCCCGCCACCATCCCAATCACGCTCAACAGCAGGACTTGCGTCAACATCTTGGTAAGAGGCATGTACCCACCTCTTGTTG
>CAZNMJ010000199.1:0-6445 GCA_964573815.1 uncultured Anaerolineales bacterium | reverse complement strand
AGCATCTCTGCGACAGTTCGAGACAGGGCGCGACCGAACTCAGGGATCCACTCTGGATCGATAGAGATCCCCGCAGCCATCGGATGGCCGCCGAAGCTGCTGAGCATCTCCCCGTGGGCGGCGATGGCCGCCGTGATGTTGCACCCTTCGATCGATCGAGCCGATCCTCGGGCCAGCTTTCCCGGTGGGCTGGCGATGAGTACTGTCGGGCGACCATACCGTTCGACGAGGCGGCTGGCCACAATACCTATCACTCCCGCCGGCCACGATGGATTGCTCAGCACCAGAGCACGCTGTTCCAACAGTGAGACATCCCCTTCGATCTGGGCCAGGGCCGCCTGGAAAACCTGGTCGGACAATAGCTTCCGGCGTGCATTCAGACCTTCGAGCTCAGTGGCCAGGATCCGCGCCTCGCCCAGATCATCCGTGGTCAGGAACTCGACTGCCGCGTTGGCGTCGGCGAGGCGCCCGAGGGCGTTAAGGCGCGGGGCCAGGATAAAGCCAACGTGCTCCTCGGTGAGCCATTCGGAGTTCACTTCAGCCAACTCCATCATCACCCGGAGACCAAGACGTTCCGTGCGCCGCAAGGCCTCGAGTCCTCGCTGCAGCAGGTAGCGTGTATCTCTTGTCTGCATCGCCACGTCAGCGACGATCCCCAGCGCCACCAGGTCCAGGTACTGAGCCACATCCCCCATCCGGCCTGCTGACTGGTACAATCCCTCGGCTAGCTTGTAGCCGCACCCCACCCCCGGGAGTTGCCTCAGTGGATGCCCCTCTGGCAGCATCTTCGGGTTCACCACTGCATCTGCTTCGGGCAGCACGGGCGGAAGATCGTGATGGTCGGTTACGATCACTTCCACATCCCGCTCATGAGCATACTCGATCGCTTCGTGGGCCGAGACGCCCGTATCACAAGTCAACACCACTCTAACGCCCTCTCCAATGACCCTGCTGAGCCCAGGGATGTTGATCCCATGAGACTCGGTCGCGCGCACTGGTATGTGATACTGAACGTCCGCCCCCAGATCTCTCAAGGTGCAAAACAGGAGACTGGTCGCCGTTTGCCCATCTACGTCGAAGTCGCCCCAGACGCAGATCTTCTCCCTGTCCCGGATGGCTTCTTCCAAGCGCTCGACGGCCTCCACGAGGCCCGGCAGATCCGTCGGTGGAGCGGGGTCGTATGAGTCTGGGTCCAGAAAGGCCCTGGCCTCCTCAACATTGGTGAATCCTCGCCTGGCCAGAGTCGTGGCCACGAGGCGATGCCCACCGATGGCAGCCTGTAGTTCTTCAGGCACCACGAGTTCTTGGGGCTCGATCCACTCTCTCATGGACTGCCTCAATACTCGATCTCCGCAACCTGCTCGAGATCGATGGAAATCTCGACGTCCTCATCGAGTTCCCATTCCTCTTCCGCCTCTGTGAGGTCGCCCGCAGTGTCCCCTCGTCGGCACAGAGAACGATATGGACAATAGCGGCAGCGTTTCTCCTCGCTTGTGAGATCGAATTCTCTCGCTTGTAGACTCCTGATCTCCTCGAAGAGTGAGGTCAGATAGGCCTCATCTGCCTCGTACTGGCGCGTGTCGTAGGGGAAGCTCTCCGGCACATCGGGGTAGTTGGCAAACCAGTAGATCATCTCTACCTGCGCAGGATCAAACGGCTGCTCGGCGTTGAGGTGCGAACCAGCCCGGATCAAGAGATAGCGGTACACCTTGGTCTGCAATCGCTCTGCCAGCCAGTGGCGCCTACGACGTTTCCGGTAGGTCTTCCACTCGAGGATTACTGCCCTCTGGCCTGGATCGACGCCGATGAGGTCGTACTTGGCGACCAAGCGGTGACCGCCCATAGGCGCGGAGAGCACGGCCTCGGGGTACAGCGACTGCGGGAGATCGGCCGGCCCATGCCCCAGGTAGTTCTCCCACCATCGACTCAGATCGACATCGGTGATCCCCCTGGAAATCTCCGTAGAGGGAATCCCCAGAATGTGCTGATGAACTAGACGATGGAACTCTGCTCCTTGTTGAAGATGCCGTTCATGTTCCAGCGCGGGTTCCGCCTCCACCGCTGGCCAGGCCAGTTGCCGCACGTACCGGAGATAGAACCGCCGCGGGCAGTCCACATAGTCCTGCAGGTTGCTCTGACTGAACAGGAAGTCACCTGGCAGTTTCATGGCCCTGTTCCTCCCAGAAGGTTTGCAGAGCAACAAACGGCACTGCCGGTTGCATGTCACCCTGTCGGCCGCTGTTCCACGTGATGATCAACTCCTTCTTCGCACGCGTAATGCCCACATAGAGCAGCCGCAGCCGCTCAGCTGCGTAGTCCAATCGCCCGCCCTGCGTCGCCTCGCCCTCATGGTAGCTTGAGTTTCCCGAGACAAGCGCTTTCAGCTGGGCCAGGGCCTCCGCTCCCAGGTTTAGCCCATCGCGCACGTACCACCTCTCGGAGATGAAGCTGTCATGAGGAAGCGCGGAGGGGAAATCGTAGTTGTTGACAGATACCAGGTGGACGCGATCCCACTCCAGGCCCTTGGCCTTGTGAACCGTGGCTACGACCACCTTGCCCCTGTATCTTTGGGGATCGAAACCGATATCGTCACCGCTGAGGCCCAGGAAACGGCGCTCGTTCCGCGCGATGACCGCCAGTTCCTGCGTCAACTCCGGCAAGCGCCAATCGGGATGCATCTCGCTCGCCCGCCTCAAGAGGACGGCCAGCTTGTGCGCCACGGCGAGATCGGCCGGCTCATGGAAGAGGTCTTGTGCCAGGGTGAGGATCAGTTGGTCGATGGGCAGCAGTGTCGCCTGCTGCCAGCGTCGCACCAACTTTCGGAAGACGTCCAGGTCTTCCCGCACGTCTGGACGCTCGTCGACCAGGGCTGGATCGGGCCGCCACTCCCGATCCACGCGTGGCCAGAGCAAGTCCTCTACCTGCCGGCACTTGCGGAGCTCCTTGGCCATGCTCTCGAGTCGCGCTTTCGCCTGGGCGTCTTCGCGTTGGCCACGCCGCCACACCCTATACACCGTGGCCAACTTCTTCGCCGACGTCGGGTCCGCCAGGTAGCTGACCAAGTTGCCCAGGGCCCCCGCGGTCTCGCGCGTCGCTCTGGTGCTGCGGAGGAGTTCCACGTACTCCACCCCGCGTCTCTTCAACTCTCCGACCATCTCAAAGCCACGCTCATTCCTCGGCACCAACACGGCCACCGTCTCATCTCGATGCCTTGGAAGCCAATCCACTAAGGAGTCAGCCGCCATTCGCAGTTCCTCGCTCGGTGTCAACTTCCGGGCTACAAGCCGCACCTGCTCAGGGACATCCGGAGGATTGGGTTGCGGATCGCCAGGCGGTGTGGGCTCGATGTGCGGCAGGGAGAGAGCATCACGCAGCGTCTCCAGCGGGTGCGCCTGCCGGGTCCAATCGATCAGGTAGTTGGCCAGACCGATGATGCTCTGCGTGGAGCGCCCCGAGTTGGACAACTCTCGCGGCACAACACCACGCTCTGTCAAGAAGCTGCGCAGGAATTCGGGACTGGCGGTGGTAAACGTCTCGTAGATGGCCTGGTTGGGGTCGCCGACCCTTACCCAGTTGCCCCCATCACCCACCAGCAGCCTCAGGATCTCCTCTTGAAGGCGGCTGCTATCCTGCGCTTCGTCCTCCAGGATGTGCGGCCACCGGTGACGCAACCGCTGAAGGTATTCTGCATCCAACTCCAGGGCCTGGAGGGCCAGACGGATGAGATCGTCGAAATCCACAGCGCCGCGATAGGCCAGCGCGCGTTGGTAGTCAGCGTATATCGCCCACCCCATTTCCATCAGCGGAAGGGGCTGCGCGTAGCTGTCCAGGAAGCTTCTGACCTCGTCTGGTGTAGTCTCAAAGTCCTTCGCCGTCCTGATGAAGCTGAAAGCCAGGTCGCTGACCAGGCGCGGCCATTCCTTCCGGCGCACCCACTCCAGCTGCCGCTCCTCCAGTTCGAGGGACAGGAACTCCACCGCGGCCTGGGGGTTCCCGCGCAGCCAGGCCTCCGCCGCGTCCTGGCGAATCTCATCCGCGGCTCGTTCGTCTATGATCTGAAAGCCGTCCGACAGCCCCACCAGGTCCGGTCGCTCCCGCACGATGTCATGAGCCAGCCCGTGCAGGGTTCGCACCCGATAACCAACGTTGGGCAGCAAACCCCGCTCCTTGACGAAGTCCGCCACCCTGCTGGCGAAATTGTCCACCGCGGAGTTGACCAACGTGACGACCAGAACCTCCTGGTCATCCTCCAGTGAACCGCTGGCCACCAGCTGCGCCGCCAGGTACGACAGCGTATACGTCTTGCCGCTGCCAGGCACCGCGGAGACGCCCATCCTTCCGCGGGTGTAGTTCAGAACCTCCTGTTGCTTTGGGCGGGGCCTAAACATCTAGACCGCCTCCACGTTCCTCAGACACAACTACCGGTGGCGCCGACGTTCTACGCAATACGCGTTGGATGGCCTGCAACAGGGGGCCTTGCTGTTCGTAGCCTTGTTCCCCCAACTCGCTCAGACCCAGGTAGATCTTGCGACGACAACGGCGAATCAACCCCTGCGTGAGGCGATGGAGCGCCTCTTGCCTGCTCTCGAACTCATCGGCGTCCGTCCAGACCTCATCACGGGGCCAATGGCGGCTGAGCACGTAGGGATGGGTAAGGGGCTGATAGAGCCGCTCCCACCAGCCCCGCCCCCCTGCGTTGAGCCAGAACTGGTAGTCCACAGGGCGGTTCCGCATGAGGAAGGTATAGGCCGGCGCCAGGAGTACAGCGTCCTCGACCTGCAGCTGCCAACTGCCGATGTACTGAGCAGCCAATACTCCATCCTGTACCATCTCGATGTACTCCTGTCCCAGAGGCTTCCCCTCCTCGAGAGCCGCGTCGCCCACCACCCGACGGAACTTCCGCACGGATTC
The DNA here is from genome assembly GCA_964573815.1 of uncultured Anaerolineales bacterium. Lineage (GTDB taxonomy): Bacteria > Chloroflexota > Anaerolineae > UBA7937 > B3-Chlor > CAYGAW01. Next base: position 1,534 of record CAZNMJ010000199.1, on the reverse strand, counting down.
GATCAGGTTGGCAGCCACCTCCGCTGCATCGTAGTTGCGATGGAAGCCATAACCCTCCTGGGAGAGCACCTCGCCGAAGAGTCGGCTAAGGAAGTGGTCCAGTTCTGCCTCCGGGCCAGCGACGTAGTTTTCAATCCACATCCGCAGGTCTTCGTACCGCCCTCCGAGCACAAAGGTAAGGCGCTCCTGCATGTCGGGGTTGATCTGGTCAAAGGAGCTGAGCGCAGGTACGCCCTCACGGACGCGATAGACAATCCCTATCAGCAGCTGAGCCCGCACCAGGTCCATGCCCTCGATGGCTTGCATCACAGCGTAGGCCACATCGAACCTGCTGGCGCGAATGCCCCAGTGGGGATGGGCGATGGACGCCAGCGTGAGCAGGCACTGAGTAGTCGGCTCCTCCCGCAAGGCCCTCGATGGACGATGGGAACGGGCCGGCACGCCCAGTTGCTCCAGTCTGTTCATCAGAGAGAACCGCAGCGCATCGCTCATGAAGGGGGCCAACACCGCGACCTCCCCTGAGGGGACGTCCTGCTCGCGAACCAAGGTCGCGATTTCCTCAGCTACCCAATCCAGCATCTGGGGATGGTAGCGGTGGTGTTCGTACACCAAGACAGCGCGCGCATCTCCCGAGTCCACCTCAGAGGGCCTGTTCAGACTGCCAGCCAGGTGGTACGCAAGTCCCTGCAAGTCTGGCGAGGTCACGTAGGAGTTGGTGAAGACGATCTTCTCGTCACACAATTCCCTCAGCCGGTAGGCGCTCTCCGGGTCGGCACCCAGAAAGCGGCGGTAGCCTGCTCCCTCATCGTAGATCAGTAGCGCCGAATCGCAGTGAGGCAGCCACTCACGTAGTAGATCGTGAGCCACTGGCGTGTCCTCTTCCACGTTGTCCACGATGAGGTGGACATACCTGTGGAGCAGGTAGTCACGACAGAGGGGCAAGCGCCATAGATGTTTCAGGAACACCTCCACCTGGAGGGAGAAATCCAGCAGGTTGTGGGCCAGACAGTACTCACGGAAGCGAGTGGCGCAGACCTGCGCCTCGTCGTAGATGCGTTTCTCCCTCTCCTCGCCTGCCCAGGCAGCTTTCAGGCGTTCGCCGATCTCCGTATGGAGGAAGCCCACCACCGCGGCCTTGTTGAGGTCGTCCAGGATCTGGCTGTACAGGCGATTGCGGTCGATGGTCACCGAGTCGAAGTATCCTTCGTCAAGCAGGGGGCGCACGATACGGGCCATGTAGTATTGAGCCGTCTCGAGGGTGAGAAACGTGGGGCCGCGCTCGGGCTGGCCGAAGCTGGCTTCTTCGGCAATGAGTGGCCAGAAGAGGTCCACCATCCGCCGGGCCAGGCCGCCCATCGTGAGGACGGTGGCTTGCCCTCCCGCGGCCAGGTCCGGACTTTGCAGGGCCTCGTAGTAGGGTCTGGCCAGGGTTCGCTGCGGAACGATGATCAAGATCCGCTCGGCCGCGATGTCCGCCTCCAGCAAGTGCAGCAGACGCCCGACCGCGGCCGTGGTCTTCCCCGTGCCGGCCGGC
>CAZNMJ010000198.1:0-6474 GCA_964573815.1 uncultured Anaerolineales bacterium | reverse complement strand
GGGTCAGTGCTCCAACGCTCGACCACTTCGTCGACTGTCAGAGCATACTCTTCAAGCTCGCTCACCAACTCCTCCGTGGACAGCAAAAGACGCCATCAGTCGTCAACTGCCCTCCAATGGCGTCTCGCATCACTCGGTACTAGAAGGTCCATGGCAAAGTGACAACGCTCGTCTAGGCCACTACCTACCGCTCCGGGAGCGACGCCCGTCGCGCCTGGAAGGTTCTGCCCTTCTTCTCTGTCGTGGCCGTCTGTCCATCTCCCTGGCCTTCTCGGGGCTCCAGCCTTCCAAGACCGCCCGACGCGAAAGCCTTATCTTGCCCTCAGCGTCGATGTCTATGACCATGACCATGATCTCGTCACCCACACGCACCACATCCTCAACGCTAGGCACGTGATAGTCGGCCAGCTGAGAGATGTGGACCAAACCGTCCGTGCCAGGCAGTATCTCGACAAAGGCGCCGAAATCCGTCACTCGCTTCACGGTGCCAGTGTATATCTTACCGATTTCCGGATCTTCCGTCAGAGCTCGGACCATCTCGATCGCCTTCTGGCTACCCTCGGCGTCCGTGGAGGCGATGAAGACTGTGCCATCGTCCTCGACGTCTATCTTGACGCCAGTCTCGTCGATGATCTTGCGGATGGTCTTGCCTCCAGGACCTATGACCAGTCCGATCTTCTCTACATTTATCTTGATGATAGAAATCCGTGGTGCATACGGCGAGAGATCCTCCCGCGCCTCGCTGATGGTTTCATGCATCTTGTCCAAAGCAAGCAGGCGCGCTTCTCTGGCTTGCGCCAGCGCCTCTCTCAGGAGATCGGCACTGATGTTCTGGATCTTGAGGTCCATTTGGAGTGCCGTAATGCCCTCTCTCGTACCTGCTACCTTGAAGTCCATGTCGCCCAGCGCATCTTCCATGCCCATGATGTCGGTGAGGATGACATGGCGATCATTCTCCTTTATCAACCCCATAGCCATTCCGGCAACGGGCCCTTTGATGGGCACACCGGCGTCCATCAGCGCCAGGGAAGCTGCACATACGCTGGCCATCGACGTAGACCCGTTGGAAGACAGAACCTCGGACACGAGCCGAATAGTATAGGGGAAAGCGTCCACCTCGGGAATGAGAGGTCGAACGGCTGTCTCTGCTAAGGCCCCGTGCCCTATCTCGCGCCGCTTGGGTGCTCTCAGGAACCACGTCTCCCCGGCGCTGTATGGCGGGAAGTTGTAATGATGCATGAACCGCTTGGACTCCTCCGTGCCCAAACCATCCAGGATCTGCTCATCACTGGGCGTGCCCAGGGTAGCTATGGCTAGTACCTGGGTCTCCCCTCGACTGAAAAGCCCAGACCCGTGCGCTCGAGGCAATAGCCCAACCTCAGAGCTTATGGGACGCACAGACGTCGTGTCCCGCCCATCAAGCCGGTGGTTCTCCCTTAAGACGCCTTGCCGGACATTCTCCTTCAGTAACTGGTCGAACGCGGCCTCCCACTGCTCCTGAGGATACGTCTCTCCAAACGCTTCCAGCAGTTCAGAGTGCAAGCCATCGAGCGCTTTGGTGAGCGCCTTCTTGTCACGCGCCCCGTCAACGGCCGCCCACACCTTCCCCTTGCCCCACGCACGAACAGCGCCCAACACCTCATCTTCGAGTTGCAAGACGGTTACTGGGCCGTCGGGTTTCCCGATCTCCTCCCGCATCCTGGCCTGAACCGCGATGACCTCCTGCATCGCTTGATGGCCCAACGTGATGGCTTCCACCATTGTGTCTTCCGCCACCTCCTTGGCGCCTGCCTCGACCATGACCACACCGTCACGGGTCCCAGCCATACGCAGGTCCAAGACACTCTCTTCCATCTCAGACGCGGTGGGATTGAAAACAAAGCGTCCATTGATGCAGGCGACTCGCACCGCCCCTATCGGTCCGTTGAAGGGAATGTCGGAGATGGAGAGAGCAGCTGACGCTCCGATCACAGAGAGGGTATCCAAGTAGTTCTCTTGGTCCGCGGATAGCGCCGTGACAATTACCTGGATGTCATTGCGAAGCCCTGGATGGAACAGAGGGCGCAGAGACCTGTCGGTCAACCTGCACAGAAGAATGGCCTGTTCGGTAGGGCGCCCCTCGCGCTTGAAGAAGCCGCCAGGTATCTTGCCGGCGGCATACAGGCGCTCTTCATAGTCCACCAGAAGGGGAAGAAACGAGGTTCCTTCTCGGACCTGCTTCGAGGCGGTCGCTGTGACAAGCACCATGGTGTCACCGCTCTGCACGGTTACGGCACCGCCTGCTTGTTCAGCAAGCCTGCCCGCCTCGATGCTAATGGAGTGCTCTCCAATAGTTGCGTGGTAAGTTGTAGTCATACCTTTACCTCCAAGCTCGGCCGGGCCTGGAGGTCAAGGACTGGAGACTGCATCTCACCCTCACCTTGGTGGGTCACTCCTCACCGAGGCATAGCGCCGTGAAGTGCGGTGCACTCTCCAATACCTGGCCCCCGGACCCGGTCCTTATTGTGAAGACTAGTTTGAACTCGACCCATCCTCCGTCACGAACGACTATCACGGAACAGGATGGGCCACTACTATATCACCCCCTCTTGCAGTGTATTGCGCTACCTGCGTAAGCCAAGGCGAGCTACGACATCCCTGTATCGAGCAGGGTCCTTCCTGCTCAAATAATCCAGATGTCGCCTACGCTGGCCGACCAGCTTGATGAGTCCCAGGCGCGAATGCTCGTCGTGCCTATGCGCCTTGAGGTGCTCGACCAACTGATCGATTCGCCTAGATAAGAGGGCTACCTGGACCTCCGGCGAACCGGTGTCCTTGTCATGAATATGATATTCCTTGATGATGGCGTCCTTCTCAGTCTTGCCTAGCGCCATCCGTTGCCTCCCCGGACTATGCTAGCACAGCCCGACTTGCTCTGACACTGTCAATATCAGATTACAGTATAACATACCTGCAAGAACATAGCAAACACTACGCTGACGGGCGAGAGTCCAGGTCAAGTTCGGAGCACAGAAAGAGGCGTGAACGGAGTTAGCTCAACCCAAGTCCTGAGTCGGAGAAGCTACGCTCTCCTCAAACGAGGATCGAGGGCGTCGCGCAGACCATCGCCAACGAGGTTGAACCCCGTGACAACGAAGATGATGGCCAACCCCGGGAAGAGGAGCGCCCACCAGGCGCCGACGGTAAGGAACTTGTATCCATTGCTGAGCATCGCTCCCCACTCGGGGGAAGGGGGCTGAGCTCCCAAGCCCAGGAAGCCAAGCGCCGCTGTCTCTATGATGGCCGTGGCGATCATGAGGGTGAACTGCACTATCAGGGGGGAGAGGCTGTTGGGCAGCACGTGGCGCAACACCATGCGATACCCCGGAACTCCAACAGCGGTGGCTGCGGTTATGTAATCCAGTTCCTTGATCCCTATGGCCGAGGCACGCGATAGTCGAGCATAGACGGGAATGTAGGTGACTGCCAGGGCGAACATGGTGTTTTGAAGCCCAGGGCCCCGCATGGCCACAATGGCAATAGCCAACAGGAGAGCGGGGAAGGCCAGGAGCACGTCCATGGCGCGCATGGTCACAGTCTCCAGGTGACCTCCGGCATAGCCTGACACCAATCCGATCACTGTGCCAACCGTGAAAGCGAACGTAACAGCCGCCAGCCCCACAGTGAACGATATGCGGGTCCCGTGAGCGATCCTGGTCAGGATATCCCGCCCCAACTCATCTGTGCCGAAGGGGTGTTCTTGCGAGGGGGCGCTCAACCTCGCCCCGAGATCTCTATCGGTCCTCGGGTTGTAGGGCATGAGTATGGGAGCGACGATGTATCCCACGACGATGAAGAAGAGGACGATGCCCATTCCCACTTTTGCCGCCCTGTTGGCCCACAGGCGACGTGCGGCATCCCTCACCAGACCCCGCTCTCTCCGAGGCATGTATTCCAGCGCTTCAAGCCCCTCCAGGGCGTCCGTTGTCGTAGTCATCTTCAGTCCCTACTCTCGCAAACCTCGCAACACTTCACTCGTACCGGATACGCGGATCAACCAGGGCATAGGAGACGTCCACCAGCAGATTGATGACCAGGAACAGCACGGTGATAAAGAGAGCCATGCCCTGAACGATTGGGTAGTCTCGGGAGAGGATTGACAAGTACAGCCAGCGCCCAATTCCGGGCCAGGCGAAGATGGTCTCAGTAAGTACCGCGCCCGAGAGCAGCACGCCAACCTGCAGCCCGACGATGGTGATCACCGGCAGAAGTGCGTTGTTCAGTGCGTGTCTGACTATGACGACTCTTTCCCTCAGCCCCTTTGCCCGGGCGGTACGAACGTAGTCCTGCTCGAGCACCTCCAGCATCGCCGAACGGGTCATGCGGGCAATGATGGCCATGGGGATGGTGCCCAGGGCTATGGCGGGCAAGATGAGATGCTGGATGGCATTCAGCAGCGCCTCGGCATTCCCCGTGATGATGCTGTCTACTATTAGCAGATTGGTGATCCGCTGCAACTGTATGCCTGCGTCCAGTCTCGTGACCGAAGGCAGCCACCCGAGCTGGACAGCAAAGAACCAGTTGAGCATGAGACCCAGCCAGAAGATGGGCATAGAGATGCCCAACAGACTTCCGACCATGGCGATGTTATCGAAGATGGAGTTGCGCCTGGTAGCGGAGATGATGCCTGCTGGAACTCCGACAACCAGGGCCACGGTCAAGGCACAGATGCTCAGTTCAATCGTGGCAGGAAAGCGCACCCGGATCTCATCCATGATGGGCCTTCTACTCAGAATGGAACGGCCCAGGTCTCCCCGCAACACCTTGCCCATGTAAGTGAGGTACTGCTCGTGCAGCGGTTTGTTGAGTCCGAATTGCTCGCGAATTCGTTCTACATTCGCCTCGGTGGCGTGCTCGCCAGCCAGCGCCAGCGCCGGATCGCCGGGGATCATACGCAGGAACAGGAAGACGATGATGGAGACACCCAGGAGAGTCGGGATGAGGGACAGAAGGCGACGGATGATGTAACTGGTCAACAGTGGCCCCCTTTGGAGAGAGCGTCAGGCTCCAGCGCGCGCCGGAGCCTGACGCTGAACGACCTCAGCCTACTCCTCGAAGTAGACGCTGTTGTAGAACTCCTCGCCCAAGGGGCTCGGCACAAAGCCTCGCAGATTCGGAACGAAGAGCAAGGACGTCTTGTTGTGGGCCATGAAGATGCGCGCGGCATCCTCATGGACGTACTCCGCAGCTTCCTGGTAGAGCGGCTCTCGCTCCGCCTGGGTGCTGAGGGTCTGGGCCTCCAACAGCAGGTCTATGGTCTTCTGAGCATTCTCCGTGGCCCAGTTGCCCTCCCTGGGCTTGGGGATGCAGACGAAGTAGCAGAAGAAGTTGTCCGGGTCACCGTTATCGCCGGTCCAGCCGATCATCCAGATGTCGAATAGGCCGGCCGATCGGTCGTCCAGATAGGTGCTCCAGTCCTCCGTCTTCAACTGCGGGTTGAGTCCCACATCGGCCCAGTAGGAGCCAATGGCCTCGGCGATGTCCTCAGGCACAGGATAGTAGGGTCGAGGGTTGGGCATGTACCAGAAGTCGAAGGTGAAGCCCTCCTCCACCCCAGCCTCGTCCAGAAGCCGCCTGGCCTCTTCGGGATCGTAGCCGTAGTCCGTGATGTTCGGGTTGTGGCCCCACAGCGCCGGTGGCACAAATTGGGTGCCAACGATGCCCAGGCCGCCATACAGGCTGTCCACGATAGCCTGCTTGTCGATGGCCAGGGACAGAGCCAAGCGCACGTTCGGGTCGTCCCAAGGCTCGCGGTCGGTCATGATGTTGATGAACGCCGTGGTGTTGGGCGGCCTCAAGAGTCGCTGGCACTCAGGATCGTCCTCGCAAGCCTGTGAGTCATCCGGGTTGGGGAAGGCCATGCCGTGGATGTCGCCAGCCTGCAAGGCCAGATATCGCGCCGCATTGTCAGGGATGACCCTGACGATCACCCGGTTGACCTTGGCCACATCGCCATGATAGCCGTCGTACCGCTCCAGAGTAAGGTGATCACCTTCCACCCACTCCACATACTTGAAGGGGCCGGTGCCTGCGGGCACATTGCCGGGGAGCCCGTAGTTCTCGCCCTGCTCCTGCACGGCCGTCGGGCTCATCTGGTACATGTAGAACATGCCCATGTTCTGGATGAAGGGGCCTAGCGGCTTCGTCAGATTGAAGCGCACCTTGTGCGGGCCCACCGCCTCCACGGACTCGATGACGGACGTGGGATTGCCCTCGTCGTCCACATCGCCCATGAACCCGCCGAACATGTACTCCCAGTACTCGAAGGTCCCGGTGTGCTCGGGATGGTTCGGGTCGAACTGGCGCATGGTGTTGTAGACCACCGCCTCGGCGTTGAACTCCGTGCCATCATGGAACGTCACGTCCTTACGCAAGTTGAACTCCCAGGTGAGGCCCTTGTCCTTTACTTTCCAGTCTGTGGCCAGGTTCGGCTCT
>CAZNMJ010000197.1:0-6487 GCA_964573815.1 uncultured Anaerolineales bacterium | reverse complement strand
GGGAACCTCGTAAGGAACAACCGGATTACGGGGGAGGCATCGTTCGCCATAGCGGTCGCGCCAGCTGCATTGGGCGGTACGGCTACCGCAGAGAACAACACCTTCGTCGGAAACAACGTCAATCTCTTCACCCCCGACCCCACGGTCTGGGGGTTTGGTGCTCACTACGTCCTAATGGAAGGCGCCAACGAAAACCTGGTTGTCGGTAACGGTGGCGATGTGATCGATGAGGGTGTGGGCAACGTGATAACAGGGCTCACCAAGAAGCCCGGCAACGTCGGGGAGTTGGTGAAGGAAGCCCTACACCGCGGGAGGGCTTGGTGACATAGATTGTCCCCCACAGCCCACAGATCTGTTCACGGCCTCGGCGGCACGGGCAGGAGAAGGCCAAGCTCACCGTGGTGGGGTACGGGGCAACCCTGTATTGGCCATGGCGACAGGCGCGACTTCAGCAATAACGCAATCGGCGGTCTGTGGTAGACGATTGGAGTATGTCGAGGGGGCATCGCCCCCTCGACCGCTTGTCTTGGGTGGGGTCCGTGAGATCCGCGGCTGGCGAACCAGACCGGCCCGAGCGGTGGTTCGCATCGACACTCAAATACGCTCTCAGGAATCCCACTCACCCGTTCAACGCCACCTTGCGTTCGGGAAGGAACCCTTAAGCCGAGATCGGGGACTGCCCGGTGGTTGCCCCACTGCGCGGTCAGAGAGGGGTCAGCCTAGTAGCCCTTCTCTTGGAAGCGGTACGCCCACATGGGCGTAGGATAGGCTGGGTTATAGTAGTAGCCGTTCACCCAGAGCTGCTCATAGTGGCGGCGCGTTGCCTGTACCATGAAGATATCTATCACATCCTCAATCGCCATGGCCTGCAACTCCCTGTAGCACACCTCGGCCTGAGGCGCGAAGGGCAACCCCAGGCACTCCGCAATCTTCGGGTCGTACCGGTCATACATCTCCTGCGGGAGGCCTTGGAAGTGCGCGAAAGTACCTGAGGAACTCATGTAGGGGAACACCCAGCTGTGCGGGTGGTGGTAGTCCTCCACCCAACCGGCGACGGCGAGAGGCAATCGCGCCGCCATTACCTCATCCAAATAGGTCGGATAAGGCAGATCCAGTACGCCAATCGAGAACTTCGGATTGACGCCTTCAACGTTGGCCTCAATGATCTCCGCCGCCGTTCGGAGATCGTCGTGACCGGCAATGTAGGCGATGACGAAGAAGAACCCGTTGTCCCACAACTGGCCGTCCCAGGCGGCCCGGAACTCCTCCTCGCATCTCTCCAGATCGTAGGTGAATACCTCTTGATCTGGATTGAAGCCCGGCATGCCGGAGATGATGGGACCTCTGCGCTGGATAGCCTCACCCAACCACGCGTCATTGATGAAGGCATTGAAGTCGAAGCAGTAGTTGAAGGCCTGCCGCACGTGGATGTCCGAGAAGAAGTCCGGCGGGATGCCATTGCCGTCCAGCTCGCCGCTTCCGATGTAAATGTTGCCGCCCTCTGTCTGGACGTTGAAGTTGAAGACGACGTCATCCGCGAACGTGCCAGGTAGGTTGACGAAGGACCGCGCGATGCCATCCTCATTCAGGATGGTCATCTTGCTGGGATCCGACGTGTCATGGGCATCCCACTGCTCCCGCACCAGGCGATCGGCCTGGCTGACGTATTGTCTGGGGACATACACGATGTCCACGTCACCGGCCTCGAACATGGTGTACCGGGTTCCCCACTCGTCAACGTACTTCCACACGGCGCGCTCGACGACGGCAGGGCCGGAAGGTCCGCCCGCCCACAGCGGCTCGACCAGCCAGTAGTCGTCATTGCGCACCAGGACGATCTCCTCACCAGGCGTCCAGTGGTGGAACTTGTAGGGGCCGGTCCCGTTCATTATGTTGTACAGCTCGCTCTCCACGTCCTCGGGATCGTGATAGTCGCGCCAGTTGGCGCAGTCGCCATCCCAGCCACCCATGTCAGCCACCCACTCCTTGTCCATGGCCACGCCCCAGCCACTGGCGAGGATGTCCATGAAGGGGCCGAAGGGCTCCGGAAGGTGGAAAGTGACCGTCATGGTGTCGTTGTCGTACGTGACCGAGTTCTTCACGAGCTCACAGGCAGCCTGGTCGCCCATCTGGGCGGCTATGGCCTCCATGGCGTAGTAGCCGGTCAAAGGCTCCAGTATCAGCCATGACGGACCACCGGCGCGGTCCTGTATCATCGTGCGCCAGAAGGAATAGGCGATGTCCTCGGGGGTCAACTCGCCACCCTCGTGGAAGGTGATCCCCTCGCGGATGGTGAAGGTCCAGGTCGTACCATCGTCCGAGATGGTCGGCATGGCCGTGGCCAGCACAGGGACGTACTGGTCGGAATGCTCTCTCTCCCACCACACCAGCGTTTCGTAGACGTTGAAGACAATATCGTAGCCCGCTCCGTACTGATAGCTCGGGTCCAGCGATTCCGGCTCGAATATGTCGGCGACGATCATGGAGTCGGGGTTCTTGATCTCCGCACGCGGGGGTGGTGGAGGGACAGTTGGCATTGGCTCCGTCGGCGGTGGCGACGGTGTCTCCCCCGGAACAGGGCTCTCGGCTGGCGGTGTGGGTGCAACCGGACCACAGGCCCCCAGGAACAAGTTCAGAGCGATGGCTATCGTCAGGAGGCGTGGGAGCGGCGCCCTGGCTTTGACAACCGACCACTTCTTGCGCATCTCCTTACCTCCTCATGCTGTATGGCGTAAAGGTGCCTTAATAGAGTACAATATACCACAACTCATCGTGTTTTACAATCCGCTTACCAGAACTCCATGGCCGCGCCAAAGGCTGACCACCGCTGGCCGCTCAGCGGCGTAGTATCAGGGCCGAGACACAAGGTGTGAACCACGGGTTCGCGCGTCGTGTCTTGTCTTGAGGAGGCTACCTGGTGCCTAGTCTGCGACTCTACTTCTTGGGTCCTCTGGACATCCGCAGCGATGACCAGGAGTTGCCCAAGCCTCCCACCCTCAAATCCCAATCCTTGCTGGCCTACTTGGTACTTCATCGCGGCCAAGCTCAACTGCGCGACCGCCTGGCCGAGCTCTTCTGGGGCGATCGACCGGAGCGCAAGGCCCGCCGCTCTCTCACGACGGCGCTCTGGCATATCCGCCGTTGCCTTCCCGAGGACTACATCCTGAGCGATCCGCACATGGTGCAGTTTGAACCGCGGACGGAGCTGTGGCTGGACGTCGATGAATTCCAGTCCTACGCGTCTCACGATGACATAGCCAGCCTGTTATCGGGAGTGGCACTCTACCGCGGCGACTTCATGGACGGCTTCTACGATGAATGGGTTCTCAATGAGCGATATCGGCTCGAGAGCCTGTTTTCCGAAGCGCTGGCGCGACTGATGGTTGGTCAGGAGGAGAGGGGGGCGCATGAAACAGCGCTGGCCACGGCGCTGCGGCTGCTAGACCAGGATCCGCTGCGGGAGGATGCGCACCGCCTAGTGATGCGGGCCCGTTGCCGGCTGGGGCAGCGGAACGCGGCACTAGAACAGTACCGTCATTGCCGGGAGATCGTGCTGGAGGAGCTGGGTGCGGAGCCGATGGTGGAGACTAGCCAACTCTACCGGGAGATTCTGGAAGGGCGCTTCCCGGTCGAGCCCGTGCCTGAGGTCGTCCCTGCGGAGGTGCCAGCGGCGGCACCTCAATGGATAATGCGACCGCAGAGGAGATCTTGCGTGGTTGAACCATCTCGAGCAACTCCTGCGAACACATTCGTCATCCGCTCTTGGCGAGAGCGGTCGGTTGCTGGGCCTCGATGGCGCGGCCGAATTGAGCACATCCAGAGTGGTGAGACTACCATCTTCCTTGACGTCGATGCGACGTTGGACTTTCTTCGTCGTTTGGGTATCATCCCTGACGGCGAGAGCCAAGCCGTGAGGCGGCAGGAGTACACGCTTAGGTGACGTGCTTGCTACCGTCGAGGATCCGGTCGTTCGACGCGTCCCCGTCGCCGACACACGCATCAGCCCTCGGCGAGAGGCCTCGTAAGCATCGGGCCCTGCTTCTCATAGCCACTCTGCAGCGGCTCCTGGGTCGCGGGGAAGCGAGTCCCTGGCTATTGCGTCGCCTTGACGAATCTGACCGCCAGCCTGATGAGTTGGCAGGCATAGCCCCATTCGTTGTCGTACCAGGCCATGACCTTGACCAGGTCTCCATCCACCACCTGGGTCATGCCCAGATCCACGATGGAGGCTCGGGGGTCCTTGATGATGTCGGAGGAGACGATGGGGTCGTCTGTTGCGCCGAGGATGCCCTGATACCTTTCGCTCTCCGCTTCCTCCCTGAAGATGCTGTTCACCTCGTCGATGGTCGTTTCTCGCTCGGTGACGAAGACGATATCAGAGATAGAGCCCACCGGGATCGGCGCTCGGATCGCAACCCCATCGAACTTGCCCTTGTACTCTGGCAACGTCCTGGTGGTCGCCTTTGCGGCACCTGTCGTGGTGGGCACGAAGTTGGCGGCGCCGGCTCTCCCCCTTCTGATCTTCTTCGCCGGCCCGTCCACGATGGCCTGGGACGAAGTATACGCATGGAAGGTGGTCATGATGGCCTTCTTGATGCCGATTCTCCTGCCCATGACTTCCACGACGGGGGCGATGGAGTTGGTGGTGCAGCTGGCGCAGGATATGATGCGCACTGAGTCGTCGCGTGTTGTATTGACACCGTGGACGACCGTGTCAACATCTTCGCCCTTCGCCGGTGCGGAGAGAATGGCGTATTTCGCTCCAGCGAGAATATGCTTTTCCAGGCCTTCCCTATTGGTGAAGACGCCAGTACATTCGAAGGCGACGTCAATATCCAGGTCGCCCCAGGGGAGTCGGGCCGGGTCGCTTTCGTGAAACACCGGGTACTTCTCACCGTCGACGACCAGAGCATCGCCGTCCACGTCCATTGTCCTCTCGTACCTGCCATAGACGGTGTCATACTTGAGGAGATAGGCCAGGTTGTCCGTCGGGACGAGGTCGTTGATGGCGACCGGTTCCAACTCTGGGGTGTCAAGGGCAATCTTGAAAACGGCTCTACCTATCCGCCCGAACCCATTGATGGCTATCTTGGCCATGGTTCGCCTCCTTTTGTTTTGGCTGTGGTCAGTGTCTGATATGCTCTTGGCCTGTGATACGTTCCGAGAACGGACCTCCCCGTATGCGCGAGGCGACCTTCTGCACGTTGCACAGTATCATTGCGGTTCTTACCACAGATTGTAGGGGACGTGCCAAGTAGGCCTCTCCTCAGTTGGCACTGGTGTCGACCGTGGTGGACCTGCTAGGTCCAAGCTGCCACGCGGTCGTGGGTCACCTTCCCACGAGCCGAGGGATAGCCAATCTCCCAGTAAGGCGCCCAGCCGACGGCCACTAAGTCAACCTTGATGTCGCTACGACGCGGTTTGACAGCGTAGGTTTCCGTCTCCTCTGTGACGTCAGCCCACTTCTCGGCGATGGCCTCGGCCTCCTCTTCCATCTCCAGGCGCATCTCTTCGATGTCGGCCGACAGGCGCTCAATCTCTTCCTCGGACTCCACGATGTCCGCTCTGGCCTTGGTGGTTAGCCTCCGTTTGCGGGCGGCGGTGGAGAGGCCCCTGGAGGTCCGACGCCCAAAGACCCCTAACATGCCGACAACGGTTTCGCCAGCGGAGACGAGTTCTTCGCGTTTGCGAGCTTCGTACTCGTCTCGATCCTCGGCCAGTTCTCTTTCCTCGCGCACCAGGCGAGTCTCCAGCCGATCGAGCTTCTCCTGGTATTTGTCCCTCAGCTTGTCGACCTCGGCGTCTCGGGCCTCGCGAACGGCCTGCTGAACTCGGATCTTGAACTCCTTCTCCGATTCACCGGGCGCGCTATAGAGCTTGAGCGTCGGGTTGTGGTAGAGGTTCAGCCGTTCCTCGGCATACAGGTAGCCGCCGAAGTCTTTGGAGAGGGCTTTGAGTTTGGAAGCGGTGCTGAGTTCTGATGGCACGGCGCCGAATAGGGCCTCGGCCTCGGGTTCCTGCTCCAGTTCGTCCACATCCAGCTCTACGGGATCGGCATCCTCCCAGGAGACTGCAGCCCCCAGATCTCCTCCCGGGACAAGGAGACTTAGTTCCCTGCTCTCGTCCACTTTGCGCTTGCGATCGACGAAGTCGACACTGGCGAAGGCCAGGAGGGAGGCCTCGTAGACCAGCGTGGTCTCCCTCGCCTTCACCGACTTGCCCAGCTCCTCTTCCAGTTGGGAGACCGCCCGCTTCTTCGTCACTCGCAGCGGCAGGACCACTTGGGCCACGTCGGGGGATAGAGATGGAGGCGTACCGCTGTACCCAGCAGGTGCCTCGCCGACCTCAGCTTTGACATCGCGGCGTATGGTGGGGCGAGCCGGAGCGGTGGCAGTGGCTGCTGGTACCTCCGCTTTTCTCTCGGCCACCAATTCCCGCACCTGGGTTCGCGTCAAAGGACCGCGCAGGTAGCTCATGGCCCAGCGCG
>CAZNMJ010000196.1:0-6509 GCA_964573815.1 uncultured Anaerolineales bacterium | reverse complement strand
GCCAGGTATGGTTGGGTGCACTGGCCCAAGACCAAGACGTTGGCTCTGGCGGGGGGCGTGTTGGGGCTTCTCATTGGGCTCGTGCTGGCTCTTGGCCTGGAGTATCTAGAATCTGACGTATTGAGGTCCTTGGAGGACGTGGAGCGACACGTCGGAGTACCTGTCCTGGGCTCCATTCCGACCATAGGGTCGGGTAGAGGGGCAGGGCGATCAGGGGGGAGAAGAAGACGCTCTGTCGTGCCCTGGGCGAGATAGGCTACGTCGGTTTCCCCGCGGTTTCTCCATGCGAGGGCAGTGCCCTCCGCTGCAACTGACGCCAACCTATGCCACGTCCTACTTGAATACTGCCTTGACCGCGCGGTGCCTGGCTTTGGAGTGCATCACCAGAAACGCCTGCTGGTACTGGTCCAGGCGAAAGCGGTGCGTGATCAACGGCGTCAGGTCGAGGTTCTCCTTCTCCACCAGCTGTAGATAGTGTTCGATGGCGTGCGCGCGGACACCAGCGTACTCCTCCACGCCCAAGGCGTTCGAGCCGATGAGCGCAACCTCCTTGAAGTAGCGCGGGGTCCACTCGAAGCGGGCCGCGACGCCGACGCCAGCGATGACAATTGGGACGTACGTGTGTGCGATACGCACGCCGACCTCCAGCGACTCGGCCGATCCAACCATGTCGTAGATCACGTCGACCCCACTCAGAAGCCACGGCAAGCCGCGCTGGGGACGATACACCCGTGCGTCAAGCAACTCGGCCACAGTCTCCACGATCTCAGCCGCTTCCCGTGTTTGGATGACCTGCTCCGCGCCCAAGTGCTGCGCCAGCTCCGCCTGGTGGGGATACCGCGCAATCACGGCTACTCGGGCCGAGGGAAACAGGGTGCGCAGGGCTGCCCCCGTTAGCAAACCGAGGCCGCCAGCGCCCTAGACCAACGCCAGTGCTCCTTCAGTCTTCGGTCCCGGCGGCTAGCAGCAGTCTGAGGATGATCATCTCCTCTGCAGGTAGCTGAAGCACAGACTCAGAACAGCGACACTTGTCTTCGTGCTCCTCCGCATTCGCTGCCAGCCAGACCTAGGCATCGAGGCGCGATGGAACGCAGGATGGATTGGGTCATCGTGCTCCGTATGCCGTCAACGACGACCAGGCCGCCACATCAGCGAGGTGGCTGCCGCACCATGTTGGGATCAGAGGCAGCGTACTGTGAGTCCAAGGATGGACTTCGCCTTGGGGGAGATACTACACGGGCTAGGTCTGTGCTGTGTTGAGGCTTCCGTCGGGTTCTGACAGGCCCAGAAGAGACAGGAATAGTACGACAAATAAGAAACCGCACCCCGAAGGGTGCGTTCTGTTAAACCAATATCATTATACATGAAAACGGCCATCCTGTCAAGTAGTGGGTCAAATTCGTTCAATTGCAGCTCGAACATCCTCCAAGTATCGGTATTGGTGGCAAGCTAGCTTTGGCTCCCACGAGAGAGTCTTGCGAGAAGAGAATACGACCAGGGGCTTCCCTAGATCTCGAAGTCGCTTCGCAAGATCAGCAAAGTCGCTGTCCCCGGAGAACAGAACAACACGGTCTAGGTTCGCTCTGTCCAACAGGATATCCGCAGTCATTTCGACATCGAAGTTGGCCTTGTAGACATAGGTATATCCATGTAGTTGCCAGGCTGGATGGTCCTTGTCAATGGCGATCTTCTTGAGGGGTTTTGTGACGGTAGTGAAGCCGATCTTCTGCAAATAACGCAAGTATCTCGGCATTTTGCGGTCACCCTCTTTGAGGCCGGTATAGTAGCGCGACTCCAACACCTCAAACTCCTGTGCGACGAGCGCCTTGACCTTCTCCCAATCGATACTCCACCCCAGCTTCTGCTGGGTGTAGAACATGTTGGCACCATCAACATATACTTTTGCCCTGGGTCTCTCTCCAGTGGTCGTGGCCATTGGCCTATTCTACCACAGATCTGGATTCTTGCACCCAAATCTCGTTGATTGCCATAGGGCGGAGAGGTGCTCGCCCCTTGCTGCGCGTCGAGCAGTTCCGACCGCGGGCCATAGACAGACCAACTCGCGTGGAGGCAGTAAGTGCGTTGGGCCGCAGATTCTTCTCCCAAGGAACTCTCTGACGAAGGAAATCCAGCGCCGGTGAACCCAATCCGGCCGCAGCACCGCTTCCGGGCCGACTACGCTGGTCGCGTTGCGCAGATGTGGGGGTTCATGGGTGTGACCAGCGCGAAGCTGGCGGCGAAGATGAGGGTGCCCCCGGCGCGACTGATGGTCACTACCTTGTCCTCCGCGGATTGTCGCATCGTCTCGCACACGCCGCCAATGCGACTAATGCGCCTCGTGGATAGCACCACCAGAGCGGAGATTTCCTTGGACGCGCAACCGAGAACTTATTTCACCAGCGGAAGCGTAGCTCTGAACTCGTCGGTTCCGGCCTGCTGGAGCAGCTCGAAGATCAGCATCTCAGTGGACGTGATCACGGCACCGGCCTGCCGCATCCTCTCCAGGCCGATCCGCCAGTTGTCCTCGGTCCGTGAGCCTACGGCGTCGCTGACCACGTGAACTGCGTACTCGGGCATGGCGTGGAGAGCGGTCTGCGCGACGCAGACGTGGTTCTCCACACCGGTGAGGATCAGCGTGGTGCGTCCGGTCTCTCGCACGGCGGTCTCAAATTCTGCGTTGCGGAAGCAGTCGAAAGTGACCTTCCTGATGGGGCTCACGTTGGGTATCAGTCCTTTGACTTCGGGGAGCGTGGCCCCCAGTTTCTCCTGTTCGGTGAGGACGACGGGGAGCCCTATGATCTGTGCGAACTTGAGGAGCCGGACCAGATTTTCCGTCAGGTTCTCACGATCGAAGATGGCGGGCATCAACTTCTCTTGGACGTCGATAACGACTAGGACGCTGTCTTCTCTTAGAATCAGGTCTGGGACCGAGGAATCATCGGTGGCCATTGAGGTCTCCCTTCCCTTCGCTGCTCCCCTGATTGTACATATGAGAGCTCGAAACGCAAGACGGACTCCGGTCTCCGACGGACGGATCACACAGAGTTTCAGGCGCAGTTATCAGCCGCCGGCTGAGTGGGCAGGCCTACCTCAGGCCTTGGACATGGAACCGAGCTCCTGGGCCGGGGTTGACGGCCTCCTCCGATTGAGGTATAATCATTCTTAGGTCGGATAACTGGTAGTTTCTTGTATGGATGCATAATGGCCACAAAGGGAGGCTGAAATGTCTGAACTGGAAGGATCCAAGACCTTGGAGAATCTAAGAGAGGCGTTTGCGGGAGAATCTCAAGCCAACCGGAGGTACCTGGCTTTTGCCAACAAGGCAGATGCAGAGGGTTATCCCCAGGTGGCGAAGCTCTTCCGGGCAGCCGCGGAGGCGGAGACGGTGCATGCCCTTGCCCACTTGCGGGTCATGGAAGGTGTGGGTTCCACCGAAGAGAACCTGGGCGAGGCCGTTGGGGGCGAGACCCACGAGTTCACGAGCATGTACCCAGGCATGATCGCCGCCGCCCAGGAGGAGGGCTTCAAGAAGGCCGAGCGCAGCTTCGGCTTCGCAAATAAGGTGGAACAGATCCACGCGGGCCTGTTCCAGCAGGCGCTGGATAGCCTGGGGAAGGAGGTTGAAGCCGTCGACTACTATGTGTGCCCGGTCTGCGGCAACACTTTCGAAGGCGCACAGACGGAGCCGTGCCCCATCTGCGGCACGCCAGCAGGTAGGTTCATAAGGGTCGAGTAATCGTTCTTCACTGCGCCACCGAACAGAGCGTCCCATACGTCCTCGCTTGCAGCCGCGATGGCGAGGGGCGCTGGAATCTCGGCGTGATGTTCACTACGCGACAGGGGGATCTGACCAAGCATCCCCCTGTCGTCTAGTTGCTGGTGGACGTCCAAAAGATGTGCTCGGCTCGACGGAAAGTGCTACACGGGGACTGGCTGGGCTTCGGACTGTGTTAAGCGGGACGCGGTCCTTAGTGGGGCAGTCCACAGGAGGCGCTAGTCGCCCAGGAGAACGTCGGTGACGTCGATGATGTCGTAGGGGCGCTTCAGCTTACAGAAGTAGACACGGTCTTCCAGGAGATCGTAGTTCGTGTCGAAGTAGGCATTGAAGACCAGCCGGAAAGTATTCACGGGCGTGATGGTCTCGTAGAGGAGTTCCTCGCCGTCGTCGGGCAGATAGTAGGCGTTGAGTATCCCCAACCGTTCCCTGAGAATTCTCTGATTCGGCTCGCCCTCCTCACGAATGGACTTCGTGCCGTGATCCGCCTGCAAGATGATAATCGGGGGAGTCTCTGCTTCAGCGAGTAGCTCGTCTACGAGGAGCTCCACCTTCTCGGTGACGAACTCAAGCTGGCCGAGGTA
The DNA here is from genome assembly GCA_964573815.1 of uncultured Anaerolineales bacterium. Lineage (GTDB taxonomy): Bacteria > Chloroflexota > Anaerolineae > UBA7937 > B3-Chlor > CAYGAW01. The sequence continues at coordinate 2,150 of CAZNMJ010000196.1, read as the reverse complement.
GTACTGTGACCAATCTCGAGATCGCAGCCCAGGGTCTCCCCCAATCGGCTCTCCGTCCGGTCCGAAGAGGAAGGGAGGATGGGGCACGAGGATGTGCGCGAAGACGAAGAGCGGCCCGTCTATGGTTTGCTGTACCTCCGGCAACATCTCGAAAGTGCACAGTACAACCTCCCGGCGATCGTGTGAAATGAACCGGTTGGCCAGTGGCCTCAAGATGGTCGTTCGCACCAGCACTTCGGTGAACTCGCTCACGTTGCCACACTTGATATCTCGATCGGCATACGGATTCCGCCCTGTCGATCCCCAGCCACTCTGGAAGTGAGCGAACTTGTACCCCCTGGATCTCAGGAAGCGCACCACTTCGCTCTCTTGGGTCATCTGATACGGTTGGCTGCGATCAGTTGATTGCGCGCCCAGTTCGTCGGCCAAGTAGTTGATGTACTGCATGTTCAGGGAGGACGCCAGCGAGAGGAAGGTGAGGGGGTAGTTGCTCTTGGCGTCAGGGACCACGTAGAAGCCCCTCTGTGTGAGGTACTCGATGAACTGCTGGTTGTCGTAGCCCCAGACCTCCTCCAAGGACTCTGAACTGGCATACGCGTCCAGGATGATGTAGTAGATATCCCTCGCTGTATCCACGTCGGCCGACTCCACTGGACCGGCATCCGTATTCTCGGCGGTCGACTGAGGGAGGCGGGCGCGCGTCCTCAGCACATAGGACACAATGGCGGTTAGAGAGAACAGGACCAGGCAGACAGCCACGATGTTGAGCACGTTGGTGACTATGTGTAGTTGTCTCCGCATCTTCAGTATTGAATAGATCCCCATACCGAGGAGCGATCCCCACAGGGGCAGTAGCAGAGCGTCCGCTCCCAGGCTGACCTGGCCTACCGTGAAACTGAAGCCCGCCAATGTGTCCGACAAGTGCCCGTAAGAGAAGAACAGGATCGCAAGGAGGGAGACCACTAACCCCGCCTTGTCCCTGTCGCGCAGAACGAGGCTCAACGATATGAGGAGTATGATGGAGACGCCGGCTGCGAGCGCTACTGGACCGAGGGCTTCACTAGGCACTGCGAAGTCTACGTTCCGAGCATAGAGGAACAGGATGGGATAGATGGCTAGGAGGACAGCGTGCGCAGGTATGGACTTCCTCACGTGGAAGCCTGCCTCTTGCTCATGAGGTACAGTGTTCTCTCGGTGTGAGGTATCGTTGAGGACGTCCGTATTGTAAAGTACTGCTCGAACGCGTCCTCGAACGAGTGCTGGGTGTACTCGGTGAAGATGTCCTCCCTCGTGGCCAGGAGTCTCCGCACCTGGGGGTCACTCTTGGGGACGAACTCGATGATCAGGGAGTCACAGATCCTGTTGAGGAACTCAGCGATCATGCCGAAGGGCAAGTTGTTGGAGATCGCCAGGTGGTGAATCAATGCCAGGCAGAGGACCGTGTCCGCAGGGCCGCGTTGTAGTAGAGACATCCTCTCCTGATTGGCCCAGCCGATGTCGGGGCTGGGGTTTGTCAGATCAAGCAGTAGGGGGAGGATGTTCGGCTCCTGGTTCTTGACAGCTTCCAGGTAGTTCCGCTCGACGCAGGCGGGATCCATGTCGAAGGAGATGGTCAGTATGCCCCTGTCACTGGCAAGGCGACTGAACAGGCCGACATTGGCCCCCAGATCCCAGACGACGCTGGGGTTCAGTTGGTCCAGAAACTGGGCAACGAGCTGCTGCTTCTGCTGAAGGGCCTCTTGGGAGTATGTTGTGTCATCGTAGTAATGGGCCCAGTCGGTGCCCTCGGGTCGCCATTTGAGTTTCTTGACGGCGGATTCCAGGTTATCGATGAGACCCAGAAAGGACGCGCGACTCATTCTCCGGCGTCTGACGTCCACAGGCCTGTCGGCAAAGTGCCTCTGGCTTCTGGCATGCAGATGGATGTGAGAGAGCAAGGAGAATGTGAGACGAGTGCGGGATGGGAGGAGCGAGCTGGCCAAGTCCAGCGGCACTCCGTCGATGTACGTTCGAAACAATTGGTTCAGTCGGATGTCTGTGAGGCTCATCAGGGCCAGGGAGGCCAGGAAGTGCTGGCAGAATTGCCTGTAGGCAGCCCACGCTTGCCCCTCGCGGTACTTTTCGAAGGACAGCGTATCGATGAGTACCGG
>CAZNMJ010000195.1:3579-6537 GCA_964573815.1 uncultured Anaerolineales bacterium | reverse complement strand
GGCTTCGTATTCTGGCCCACGGAGTGGGGTGCAGCCGCTTTCACCAGACGCCCCTTGCTCTGGCATGTTTTAGGTTTGGGCCTGCTCCTGGCCCTCATGGTCTACGGCTTGGTCGACCTGCCGGCCCAGCCCTTGGCGCTGAGCGACGCAGAGGTGACCGTGAAGAGGATGTGGGAGGAGGACTTCGCTGCTCGGCAGATTGGGGCCACGTGGACGGCGGAGTACGTACCCATCTGGGTCAAGGCCGACCGTTCGGTGGTGGGACTGCCACCGCCCGATCTAGAACCGTTCGATCCCCGGGATCTGTCACCCGAGGAGATACCGGAGATTGTTTTGGGAGAGCAAGGTCTGCTATCTTCGCGGATGTGGGTGAACAGCGCCAGAGGCTTCCCCATGCGATTCCACGCCTTCTACTTTCCTGGTTGGAAGGCGTACATAGATGGCGAGGAGGTGTCGGTATATCCCTCAGGAGAGCTGGCACTGCTTACCGTCACCGTTCCCGAGGGGGAGCACGAAGTCCTGGTTCGGTTTGAGGACACGGCCCCGCGTTTGGTGGGTAACGTGGTCTCGCTGTTGGTGGTGCTGGGACTGATCGGGTTCGCCATCTTCCGGTGGCGGTGGAAGGCGGCATTGACGGTGGCCATTGTTGGCGTGCTCGCGGTGGGTGTTGTCGGCTGGCACGTCCGGCCCTTCAGGTTCAGTGTCGAGCCGCAGCCCAAGGAGGTGAACCTGGAGGATCAGGTAACGCTCCTGGCATACAGCCTGGACAGAGACAGCTATCGTCCCGGCGATACTATCTACGTCACGCTGTACTGGCAGGCCTTGCAGGAGATAGGTGAGAACTACAAGGTTTTTGTCCATTTCATGGATGAGGGCTTGACCACCATGTTTGCCCAGCACGACGGCGATCCGGTAGAGGGATTCACGCCCACCACCCGTTGGCTGACGGGCGAGATCGTGGCCGACCACCATGAATTGCACATCCCTCCTGAGGCACCACCAGGAACGTACAAGCTGTTCACCGGCATGTACGAGTTCGACACCATGCGGAACCTGACCATCCTGACCCCGAAAGCTGCAGCGGCCAACAACCGGATCCTCCTGCAGGACGTGGAGGTCGTGTCCCGATGAGCGAGAATTACGCATCGACTCTATGGGACGGGATCAAGGGGGCGTTGAGAGCGAACCTGGCCTTGGTCATGATCTTGATTCTCTACGTCATGCTTGCCACAGCCTACAGCGTCATCGTGCCTTTGGGTGAAGCCCCCGACGAGGTGCCTCACTTCACTTACATCCGCTACATCACCCTGCACGGCAACTTGCCTGTTGGCGCCGAGGAGCATGAGGGGTTCCAGCCACCGCTGTACTACCTCATTGGCGCAGCGGCCACTTCCTGGATAGACACCCAGGATTACGCCATCAGGGCCAACGGTGACTTCTCCTTCACCGAGGACAGGCCTCCATTCAATCTGTTGCTCCACACCACGGCCGAGTCTTTTCCATATCGTGGCTGGGCGCTGGCGTGGCACCTGATACGTTTACTCTCGGTGGCCATGGGTGCCACAACGATCTGGGCCACCTACCGCATCGCGAAAGAGATTTTTCCAGCCGACAAATACATCGCTGTGGGAGCCGCGGCCTTCAACGCCTTTGTGCCCCAGTTCCTCTTCATCAGCGGTGTCATCAACAACGACAACCTGGCGACAACCCTCTCCGCTCTGGCGCTCCTCGTGGTGGTGAAGATACTCAAGGGCGCTTGCGGATACAGGAACTTCATACTCCTGGGGGCGCTGGTCGGGCTGGGCGTCCTGGCCAAGGCTAGCCTGTTGAACTTCTTCGTCATCGTCATCATCGTCATCGGTCTGGTGCTCTGGCAGGAGCGAAGAGAGAAGGACCTCGCGGCCCTCGTCGGTCGGGGAGTGATCCTGTTGGGCCTGGTCGTCGTTCCATTCCTGCTCATCGCCGGCTGGTGGTTTGTCAGGAACCAGATACTGTACGGCGATCTGCTGGGGTGGGGCCTGGTGCTGGCGGCCAATGCTCTGCGGGAGGCTCCCCTCACCCTTGGCGACATCCAGTGGCTGATTTGGGGGCTGTACCGTTCCTTCTGGCTGCGCTGGATAGGAATCGAGCTGGAGTTGCCCTTCTACGCGGGGCTGACCATCCCCTGCGTGCTGGCTTTCGCCGGTTTGATGACGCTGTTCTGGAGGAGGGAGAGGATCCCGCCTCCTGCGCCTCTCATCCTCTCTGTCCTGGGCCTCTACTTCCTCATGGTTGCGGGTTCCCTCATTCCGTGGACGGCGACGGTGCTGGGGACCGACCAGGCGCGGCTCCTGTATCCGGCCGTGTCGGCCATCGCCATCTTCATGTTCCTGGGCTGGGCCCAGTTGGTGCCCCGCCGCTGGGGCAACTACCTTGCCTGCGGAGTAGCGGGCGGCATGCTGGTCTTCGCCATGGTTGCCCCTGTGCGGTATATCATGCCGGTGCACGCCCCGCCGCCCGTCTTGGCCGAGGAAGACCTGGCCGACGTCCAGTATCCCGTCAATATCAACTTCGGCGGCAAGATCGAGCTAGTGGGTTACGAAGTGAACGGCGAGAACTGGCGCCCCGGGGACGACCTGGTGGTGACCATGTACTGGGAGGCTCTCGACGATCTGCATGAGGACTACTGGCTCCTTATGCGGCTGGTCCACCGCAGGGGCTGGGACCTGGTGTTCAAGGATGGGTGCCCCTCGGCAGGGCGTTACACCACCGACTTCTGGAAGAAGGGCGACATTTTACCCTCTGTGCATCGCCTCAGAATCCCCGAGGATGCTGCCCAGCACAGGTATCGGCTGACCCTGTCTGTGCACCCCTTCGAGAGCGAGGATTGGTTGCCAATCCTCAATGAGCAAGGCCAGGACACGGGCGACATCGTGATCCTGACGCTGATCCCTGTGGTCGCGGAGTAGGTGCTGGAGG
>CAZNMJ010000195.1:1421-3479 GCA_964573815.1 uncultured Anaerolineales bacterium | reverse complement strand
GCGGAAGGAGGCAGACAAATGGTCAGAAGAACAGCCGCACTGTATGCCATCGTTGTTGGAATACTCATGATCGGACAGTGGGCTATGTTCATCGCCACCGGTCAAGTCCCGGAATTCGAGACCGAACCGATACGGATATCATTCCACCTGGCAGGAGAGTTCACAACCGCGGGTCTCCTGGTGGCTGGTGGGATTGGCCTGCTTTCAGCCCGGAGATGGGGATTCCACGTCTTCCTGCTATCTATGGGGATGCTGCTGTACACGATTATCGTTAGCCCTGGATACTTCGCTCAGGCGGGCCAGTTCGCCTTCGTCGGGATGTTCGCCGTCCTGGTCGTACTCACAGTGCTGTTTGCCGCCCTTGCGATTCGTAGAGAGGGTGAGTTCAGACCTCCTCTGTGAAGGGTGGAGCTGAAGCATGGGAGAATCAACCTGCTACGTGGAGCCGCTTGCCCCCAACTCGACGCCGGGTGGTCAGCGGACAGCCCATCGCAGGCCTTGTCCTTTGCCGGGTACGCAGCACCTCCGAAATCGATCTGCTCGTGGACTCAGTCCGCAGTCGTCTCAGTGACCTTGGTCTACTTGCTCCCCAGCAGGACACGTTTCCTTGCCTCTCAGATTTGTGCTAGTAGGCACAGAGGTCAAATCGCAGAGGACACGAAAAAGAGACTTGAGAAGGCGCGTCGGCGCGGTGGCGGCACTCCTCTAACCCAGATTTCCTGCTCCCTCTAACCTTAAATCTTCCCATTTGGGCTTGACAAGGCTGAAAGAATCTGCTATAGTGTTATTAGCCTATTAGACTAGGACAATAGACTAACACAGGAGGCTGAGATGAAGATCAGGATCGAGCCCTGTAGTCAGCTGCCTGTATATGTTCAGATGAGAGAACAGATCAAGTTCCTCATCCTTAGTGGGGAACTGGAGCCCGGGACCCGGTTGCCCACTGCCAGTGAATTGGCCGGTTATCTCAATGTCCATCGCAACACCGTTCTCAAGGCGTATCAAGAACTCGTGCGAGAGGGCCTCATCGAGTCCCAGCGAGGAGCAGGCTGCACGGTGCTGGAGCAACCTACGGGCATCCCCAGGTCCGTGTTCGCTCGCCTGGTAGGAGTGATCGACGATGCCATCGAGCAGGCCTGCGAACTCGGTGTCGGGCCCGATGACTTCAGTGCGCTGGCCCGCGCTAGAGCCAGGCAGCGCCAGGATGTTCAGCCGAAGCGCCGATTGATCTTGGTGGAGTGCTCACCCGAAGGTGCGCAGGCATTGGCGCATAGGATCGAGGATAGGCTGGATGTGGAGGTGACCCCAGTCATCCTGCGTGACTTGGAGCAACCCACGCCCGAGGTCGAGGAGTTGGTGCAGGATGTGGACGTGATAGCCACGACCTTCTTTCACATCCAAGAACTCAGGGAGTTGATGCCGAAAAAGAAGAAGAAACTGGTGGCTCTATCGGTGAAGCCGCATTTGAGCAGTCTCGTCGAGATCGCTGCGATTCCCCAGGGCACGACCGTACTTCTCGTGTGCCTTAGCGAATCTGGCGCCTCGGACATGAAGCGGTCTTTGGAGGATGCAGGCATCAAGGGCTTGGATTTCTCCCTCTGCGGTGCGGACGATCCGCAGAGGCTGGCCGCGGTGGTGCCGGAACATGCTGTCGTCGTCGCCTCCGATTATGTCGCCAGTGAAGTGCTGCCCCTGTTGCAGCCGGACCAGACGTCCATAGTGCTGGACTACACGACTCTGGACGAAGGAGCGACTTATCTGTTGAGGTCCGTGATCGGCGAGGAAGCACCGAGAACGTAAGAGGCCAAAAGGGCCGAGGCTGGGCATCACCCAGCCTCAGTGGCGGATAAAACGCAAACCGACCGGGCTGCTGTCACAGTTCGATCGGCGGGTGGAGGCGTAGGCGTGTACCGCCCGCTAGGCGAGACACGCTGTGCCTTGTACCCTCTGACGCTTTACCCATAGCAATCATACCACGTTAGTGTGGTCCGCGGCAAGCGAGTCGGTTGTGGCCCTTGAATCAGTCAGTCCGCGAGGATAGGCAATGAGGAGGTGGAA
>CAZNMJ010000195.1:0-1321 GCA_964573815.1 uncultured Anaerolineales bacterium | reverse complement strand
ACTATTCTGCCGAAGGTCTTCGTCCTTCGCATCGAGCCCGACCAGAGTGCTGTCTCGGGCACGCCAAGTGAGGTGGAACCTATCTGGCCCTCAATCCGTCTGGAATACAGTAGAGCCAATCTGAGTAAAAACACGGATAGGACAAGGAGCAAACTGACAAGATGAACAGAATACCGCCAAGTATACTAGTGCTGGTCGCAGTGCTGGGCATGGTGGGCTGCACGATGGTGATCGCACTGCTGGGCTTGGTGGCCGGTAGCGTTTGGATGGTTCCTTTCGTGGCTTCATCACAGGGGTCAGAGCTCGAGCCAACCAATGTCACAGTGAATAGACACAGGGCCGCAGACCTCGATGGCACGGAGTGGGTGCTCAGGTCACTGTACGGCAGCAGCCTCGTGGAAGGATCCAACATCACTCTGAACTTCGGGGACGGGCGCGCCAGGGGCTTCGCTGGTTGTAACGCCTATGGCGGTGAATATACCGCGGCGGACGACGGTACCCTGACGATTCCCGAGATCGATGTTACCGACCAGCTATGTCAGACGCCGGAAGGCGTCATGCGGCAGGAGGACGCGTACATCCAGGCCCTAGGGAATGCCGCCGCCTATCGAGTGACGGACGACCGGCTGGAGATCCACAATGTCTTAGGCGAGACAACCTTGGTTTTGGCCATCAAAGAGCAGTTCCCGATGGACCCACGGGACCTAGTCGGCACGCAGTGGCAGCTTCTTTCGCTGAACGGCAGCCACCCCGTCGAGGGGTCAGAGATTACCATTGCCTTCACGGAGGACGAGATCAGCGGGAATGCCGGCTGCAGAGGCTACCGCGGCACATACAGGGCCAGCGGCGATGATATCCGTTTCCCCGAGCTGGAGATGACCGACTCAGTCTGCCTTGGGGCGGAGGCGCTCATGTTGCAGGAAGGTGAGTACACCACCAGCCTGGAGTGGGCGATCAACTACCGCATCAGTGAGGGGCAGCTGGAGATCTTTACAGCGCGGGGCGAGGTTCTGATCTACCGCCGGGTGCAGAACGAAGCCAACACCAGCCCTGCCGTCACCATCTCGCCCACCAGCGGACCTTCAGGGACCCTGGTGCAGGTGGTCGCCAGCGCCTTCCCCGCCAATACTGAAGTCTCCGTCGGGCTTGGGCCTGTGAATTCACAGTTCAGCGAGGTGGCGAAGGGCACAACCGACGCCGAGGGTTTCTTCTCTGTTCAAGTGCCGGTGGAGGGCGAGCCTGGCATGGCCTGGGTCTTCGCCGTCGCGGCTGAAGGTCAGCCGGGGGTCATATCTCCTGATCTGTTCCAAATCACTGAGTG
>CAZNMJ010000194.1:0-6564 GCA_964573815.1 uncultured Anaerolineales bacterium | reverse complement strand
GGCGATCTCCACAATCCGTGCGTCCACAACGCGGCCGTCCGCAAACTCAAAGTCACGCTCCCAATGGTCCCAGGCAGCGACAGCGGTACCAATAGAGATTTCGAGGCCTGTTTCCTCTTCTACCTCTCTGATCAGCCCCTCCTCGAGAGCTTCACCTATTTCAAGCAATCCCCCCGGTAGTTCCCATTGGGAGTTTCCACCCCACTTCTCAGCCGTGTTCTTGAGGACTAGCAGCTTTCCTTCTTCGACAATGAAAGCCTTCAGGCTTACCAGGAAAGCTTTGTTGCTATCGATGTCGTACAAGTCCATTGGAAAGCGTTCTACCGCAAACACAAAGGTGGCAAGAGATGAGACGTCTCGACGCTTAGCGCTCCTAGAAGGGTTCGAAGCCCATGGTGCTCCAGAATTGTTTTGCCAGGGCGCTGTACTCCTCCTCCAGGACTCGCTGATGCTCCAACTCCATCCCTGCGAGGAACTGGTAGGTGGCCTTGCCCTCCGGATCCTCTGTCTCACAGGCCGCCTTGCTGTAGAAGGCCACCGCATCTTTCTCTATCAAGAAGGCCATCCGCAGAGCGGACAATTCAGACGTGTAGACGTTGATGTCTTCCTCCAGGCTCTCGCGAGAGAAGATCGGAGCACCCTTCACTTCTGGTCTGTGTTCTTCCACACCCGTCTCAGAGCGAGGCAGCCACCGTCCTTCCTTCGCCAGGGATTCCTCTTGCGCCTCCAGCAGGCGGAGATGCTCAAGCTCGTCGTCCGCGAGGGAGGCGAAGAGGATTCTGCCGCCTGGATCGTCAGTCCTCTCCGCTGCCCTCTTGTAGAACTCACGGCCGTCCTTCTCTGTTTGAATGGCGATGCTCAGCGCCGTCAAGGCGGCGGCCAGATCCTGACCAGCCATTTCCTACCTCCTGCAAGTCTGGCGACCCCGCTAGGCTTTCACCTGTGCCGAAATCCTTTGGCCGTCGCGCAGCAAGACCAGGGTAAACGTCTGGCCACTGCTCAGTGCGGAAGCCGCAGCTTCTAGATCGTCGGCATTGCGTATGGGACGACCAGCCAGTTCGATGATTACGTCCCCCTTCATCACGCCGGCCTGGTCGCCCACGGACAGCGGCTTGACTCTGCCAACGTACGCCCCCTCAGAGGGCCCCGAGCCTCGCTTCTGGGCTATGCTGCTCGCATCGGCAACAGCCAGTCCCAGGCGGGGCGGCGCGGCGCGTCGAGAAGCAAGCAGCTGATCGAGTCGGGGGCGATCGAAGCCGACGACCACCTGGCCGTCGATGACGATGACGGGTACGCCCCGTTGACCAGACAGCCGTATCATGTTGTCGGCTGCCCGAGGATCGGCCGCCACGCCGTACTCAGTGAACGGTACGCCCCGCTGCGATAGGTACTGCTTAGCCTGATGGCAGTAGCCGCAGGTTGGCGTTGTATAGACGACAACCTCGCTCACAACTTCAAGGTTCTCCAGTCGCCATAGTGGATTCTATTCTTGTCATATCTCTCTTCTTTGGTGTGAGGACGTTCCGCCTTGGCTGGTCTGCCCAGGCATACCAGGGACAGCGCACGCATCCCGCTGGGAACCTTCAGGGCCTTCCCCATCAACTCCTCGGCCTTGGCCCAACCCAGGTTGCCGGGGCTGCCGGCCCACGCGCTCCCCAGGCCAAGGGCCGTGGCGGCGATGAGCATGTTCTCTATGGCCGCACAACCATCCAAGTTCCAGGTGTCTGAAATGTCAGGATCGCCATAGACCGCAATGACGGCCGATGCCTCCTGGACATAGGGGCGAACGCCCAGGATCTCCCCCAGATCCTCCTGGAGTTCCTTGTCCCTGACCACCACGAAGTGCCAAGGTTGACGGTTCATGTAGGTGGGAGCATACATCCCCATCTCCAGGATGGTCTCCACATGCTCGTCGCTCACCTCTTCCTCGGTGAAGTTGCGAATTGTCCTGCGCTTCGCTAAAACATCCAGTACCCCGTTTTCCATCGTTCCTCCTTATGCCTCTTGGCTCATTTTGTATCTTCCTGTTGTCTGTTCGGCAGCACCGGCTGCCGTTCTCAGGATCGACGCTCAACATTAGATAAACTCTGACCTCAAGGTCTCGTAATCGCCTTCGGTCCATTCCCGGAAGTCCTGCTTCACCAGGGGACCAGCTCGCAGGGCGGAAACCTGATCCTCGTAAGTAGGCGCACCCTCGACTTGATAGAGAACTCCGATAGGGATGCGATCGCCCCATTCGTGTGCTCGTTCCCAGGCGACTACTCGATCTGTCGGATCGTAGCCCGGCTCCTCGTCCGGCTTGTAGACTCGAGGCTGGTAGTAAGTGTAAGCGTAGCCTCGATTGAAAGTGACACAGGGCTGCAAGACGTCCACCAAGGCATAGCCGCGATGCTGGATCGCCTTCTTGAGAACTTCGACCAGGTGTTTGAAGTCAGCTGGGAATCCGCGGGCGATGAAGGTAGCTCCAGCGGCCAGCGCCAAGGCCCAGGGGTTGACAGGCCTGTCGATGGCGCCCTCTGGTGAGGTCTTGCTCACGAAACCCTCTGGACTGGTGGGGGAGTACTGACCCTTGGTCAAGCCATACACCCGGTTGTTCTGCACTACATCCGTGATGTCTATGTTGCGGCGAGCGGCGTGCATCATGTGTCCCAGACCCATGCCATAGCCGTCGCCGTCACCATGAACGCAGATCACCTTCATCTCATGGTTGGCCAGCCTCGCCCCTGTGGCCGGGGGGAGGGAACGACCGTGCAGGGTGTGGAGCCCATTGACGTTGGTGTAGTCGGGCGTCTTGCTGCCGCACCCGATGCCACTCACCATGAGCACCTGGTGGGGCGCCAGATCCAGTTCCGCCAGAGCGAACTTCAGGGCGTTCCAGATGCCGTAGTCCCCACAGCCCTGGCACCAGGTGGGCCGTACGGGGCTCTGGTAATCTTTCACCTCAACCATTCTGCACCTCCTTCAGCCTCGCCAGAATGTACTCGGGCGAGAAGGGGCGTCCATCATACCTGCGAATGTGATGGTCCAACTTCACCCCAGCATGAGCTTCGAGGAAGAAGGCCATCTGGCCAGTGGCGTTTCCCTCGACCATGACGGTACGATGCGCATTGGACAGCGCCTCCTGAAGCTTCCCACCGGCGAGAGGCCATACATCGCGAATGTGGAGCATGTTGACGCTCTCACCGTCAGCATCCAGCCGGTCTGCGACCTCTCGCAGTGGTCCGTATGTCGAGCCCCAGCCAACGAGGGTGACCTCGGCCTGGGAGGGGCCGTAGCGCACCGGGCCATCCATCTCTTGAAGCGCGGTGTCCAGCTTGCGCAACCTCTTCTCCACCTGCATGCGCCGCGGTTCTGCTTCCTCGGTGATATGACCATCGGGTGTATGCTCGTTGCCCGTCGCCTGATATATCGCCTTGGGATGGCCGGGCACAGCTCGGGGCGAGATGCCCGATTCGGTGTAAGCGTACCGCGCGTAGTCGCGTTCCAGATGCTCCAATTCGTCATCGGTGAGCAATTCCCCGCGGTCGATCTCCACCTCGGCGAAATCCAGGGCGTCGATCTCTATGCTGCGCACCGAATTGGCGAGGAAGTTGTCGCTGAGGATGATCACCGGGGACTGGCACTTCTCCGCCAGGTTGAATGCTCGCCAGCCAGCGTGGAAGCACTCCTCGACAGTGCCCGGCGAGACGACGATGCGCGGGAACTCGCCCTGCGAGGCGTGCAGTACAAACAGCAGATCAGCTTGTTCAGTGCGTGTGGCCAAGCCGGTGGCGGGACCCGGACGCTGCGCTTCGACGAGGACGATGGGAGTCTCGGTGATCCCCGCCAGCCCCAGTGCCTCAGTCATCAGTGAGAACCCCCCGCCAGAGGTTGGAGCCATGGCACGAACGCCCATGTGGGCAGCCCCAATGACCATTAGAATGGCGGCTATTTCGTCCTCGGTGTGTTTGACGACCACGCCATACTTCTCTCCATGTCCAGCCATCCACTGGAGAATGGAGGTGGCCGGCGTCATAGGATAGCCAGCGACGAACTTGCAGCCAGCGAGCAGGGCTCCCAGAGCAATCGCCTCATTTCCGTTCATAACCATCCTGGGTGGCGCGCCTTCTACGCGTGCTAGTTCGTAGTCGAACTGATCGGCAAAGTTGTCTTCCGCGAAGCGATATCCCGCTTCGGCCACCCGGAGGTTGGCTTTCACCGCCTCGACACCTTTCTTGGCGAAGTTGTCCTCGATGACGCTAGCCATAGCATCGAAGGGAAAGGCGACCAGGCCTGCGGCCACTCCCAGTGCGGCGGTGTTGCGCATTACCTCCGCACCACCTTGCTCTTTGGCTGTGTCGGTCAAGGGCACGGGGAAGTAGCTGACACCGCGCTCATCCAGGGCTTGGCAGTTCACTTCGAGGCACTCCTCGCAGATGACCCCTCCGCCGGTCACTACCTCGTCGCAGTGACGATCCACAGCCTCCTGCGTGAGGGCCAGCAACAAGTCAACAGGCTCGGTGTGCGAGTAGATGGGCTTCTCGCTCACGCGGATCTGGTAGAAATTGTGTCCGCCACGGATGCGGGAGTAGTAGTCCTGCATGCCGAAGACGTGCCAGCCCGCCCGAACCAGGGCTTTGGCGAACCCCGCTCCGCTGGATTCGACTCCTTGCCCTGCCTCTCCTCCTATCTTGAAAGTCATCTCTTTTCTAGACATGGTAGATCCTCTCGGTCTCGAGTGGAGCGAGAGATGAGGTTTTGCTAATCGATTGTTGTGAACGCTTCGCTCGTCGCTCCACAGATGGGACACTCCTCAGGAAGAACGCGGTCCGAGGTGTGGCCGCACACTCCCCATACGTAGTACCCAGTATCTTCATCCTGAAGCATGTGGTCCATGGCTTTCTTGTACAGTCTGGCGTAGCCTTCCTCCACGTCCCGTGCGTAGCTGAAGGACACGACGGCCGCTCGTGCTCCCTCCTCCTCGGCCTCGACGATGAACTGAGGATAGGTCACCTCATTGACCGTACTCTCCCTCTGGAAGGAGAAGGCCAGATTCTCCTCGGTACTCTTGACAAGCGCTTCGCCAAGGACCCGCAAGTGATTTGCGGCATGGACTTCCTCGGCCGCAGCGATGGCTCTGAAGAGCTTGGCTATCTGAGGGTACCCCTCCTCTTCTTCAGCTTTTCTGGCGAAGCTCAGGAGTCTGACATGAGCCTTGGCTTCTCCGACGAAGGCTTCGTACAGGTTGCCGCGCGTTCGCTCTCCTAGCTGTTCACTTGCTGCTGACACTAGGCGTAACGCTCCTCCTTCCATGGGTCGGCGTTGTTGTGATAGCCCCTCGACTCCCAGAAGCCCAGGCGATCTCGGGCCATCAATTCCAGGCCCCGCACCCACTTGGCGCTTTTCCAGAAGTATCTCTTGGGCACTACCAGCCTCAAGGGATAGCCATGCTCTGGGGTCAGAGGTGCATCGTCGTACTTGTAGGCCAGGAGGACATCGTCATCCATAACGACGTCCAGCGGCACGTTGGTGGTGAAGCCTTGCTCGCAGTGCACCATAACGAACTCTGCCTCGGGTTTGGGCTGGACCAGCTTCAACAGTTGTTGGAAAGGTACCCCCTCCCAGACGGTGTCGAGTTTGCTCCAGCCAGTGACGCAGTGGATGTCGGCCACGATTCTGGTGGTGGGCAACTCGAGGAGTTGCTCGTAGGAGAGGGTGAGCGGTTCCTCGACCAGGCCGAATATCTTGAGATCCCACGTCCGAGGATCGAACCTGGGTATGCTGCCATAGTGGAGAACGGGGAACTTCTCGGTTACGCGCTGGCCGGGAGGTACACGCCGTTGGTCTGAACTCGTTTCCTTCGTCGAACTACCGAACATCATGTCCTTGCCTCAGCTTTGCGCCGCTCGCCCAGCCAGCCTACCAAAGGGGGCAGCCAGCAGACGTTGGCGGCGATAGTTTCAAGAGCTGTGTAGGTCTGTGTCGTAGGACTGAATCCCAGCACACGCGCCAAGAGCAGTCCCATGGGAACGACGAGAATGACCAGCAGACTGGTGAGCATGACGGGGTGCCGAATGTACCGCCCCAACGCTGCCAGCCAGGAATCTTCGTTTCGCCGCAGGTATACGAGCCCGGACACATTTGCTCCGATCTGGTCACTCAATGAGTAGAAGTAGGGAATGTAGAAGCCTTGCACTCCATAGACGTCCACACCCAAGGCACGGCTGCCCCAATCTATGATCCACGGTGCCGTCATCCCGAAAAACTTGCCCCATCCGTAGGCCTCAGCCATAGAGGCAACTGCGCCACGGAGTCGCTGACGAATAGCATAGATGCCTTCGAAGATGCTCTCGCCCTCGCCCGCAAGAGTGCGGACTATCCACTGTCCCACCGGATTCAGCTGGAGGCCAAGGGAGTCCAGAAGGATTCCCAGCCCAAGGCCTCCGACAAATCCTGCGGCAGTGAACTTTACTAGGTCGCCAAACTCCTCGTCAGATTCTTCTCGGTCTATCTCCTCGATAGCCACACGTTCTCCAACGTCCGTTTGCGACCCTACTCCTTTCCTGGAAGGGCGAGGCTCTTGCC
>CAZNMJ010000193.1:0-6578 GCA_964573815.1 uncultured Anaerolineales bacterium | reverse complement strand
ACGAAGTGGAGGGTGCCGGACCGGCAATGAATCTCCTGGGGGGGCGTCTGAAGGAGGTGCGGGAGGTCCGGCTGCCGGGCCTGGATGATCCCCGCCATCTAGTGGTGGTGGAAAAAGTCGCGCGGACTCCGGACAAATACCCGCGACGTCCGGGCATCCCCGGCAAACGGCCGCTCAAGGGCCTGTAGGTGGAAGGCCCTGGTGGGCAAGGCTCTCGATCCTTCCCCCCTCGATTCTCCAAAGAGTGGCTTCCGCCAGGAACGACGGTGCGAAAGAGCTGAGGTCACACGCAGTAATGATGGCCTGCTGCTCTCCGTGAATGGCGTCCATCAGGTGGTGCCGGCGCTCCTCGTCCAGTTCCGACATCACGTCATCCAGCAGCAGGATGGGCTCCTCCCCCGTCTCGTCGCGGATCAACTCCATCTCGGCCAGCTTCAGCGAGATGGCGATGGTGCGCTGCTGCCCCCGCGAGCCGTAGGTGCACATGTCCACTCCCCCTACGAGGAACCGCAGGTCATCGCGCTGGGGGCCCATGAGCGTCATGCCACGCTCTATCTCCTCCTGACGACGAGCCTGCAGTTGGCTGTGGAAGATGTGCCTCACGACGGAAGCGGGTGTATCCTCAGCGCCCATCTCCTCTTCAGAGGCACGGGCGGTGGCCAGGGGCAGTTGGTGGTAGACCTGGCGCCCCTGCTCTCCATCCAGCGGCAGACTACACCTGTAGAGGAGGCGTAGTCTCTCCTCCCCTCCGGTCAGACGGGCATGAATATCTTGCACCAGCTGGTCCAACGCCGCGACTGTTTGCACACGCCAGGCTATGAGGCGGCTACCCTCCTCCACCAAGCGGCGATCCCAGAAATCGAGCTGGCGCGGGTCCCCGGGACGCTCCCGGAGGGTTCGAAGGAGGCTGTTTCTGTGGGCTAGCACCCGGTTGTACTGCGAGAGCGAGCGTGCGTAACGGGTATCGATCTGCGAAATGGCGGTGTCGAGATAACTCCGTCGGGCGTCGGGCGAGCCGGCGATGAGGTCGATGTCCTCCGGCATGAAGAGCACCGTCTTGAGCTGTCCAATCAGGTCGGAGGCGCGCCGCTTGACCCCATTGATCCCAATCTCCTTTTGTAACCGGTCGGCGGTGCTGAGGAGGACTATGTTCACCTCGCGCAGGGTCTCGCTTCCCTCTACCTTCGCTTCCAAACGGGCGAACGGCATCTCATCCTCATTGGCCAGCCAGTTGATCAACTCCCGATCAGTGCGCGCGCGAGGGGAACTGGCCGTGGCGAGATAGTAGATCGCTTCTAGAAGGTTGGTCTTTCCCTGCGCGTTGTCGCCCTCTAGCAGCGTGATGGGGCGGGAGAAATCCAATTCCAATCGGACATAGTTTCGGAAGTTGGTCAAAGATAAGTGGGCTAGGCGCATGGCTCTCTTGTGAGCATGGGTGTTCCGCCAGGGCACCCAAGACAGGAGGAGACTCTGGGCATCAGTTGGATCCCTGCGACTTCTCTATCAACACCCCGTCTTGTGATATGTCCCTGCCCGGGGCCACGATCACCGCGTCTTTGCTAGCTCCGTGATAGCCTGGCGGAAGTTCGTCAGTTTCTGGTTTGAGTTGCTCGCGATGTCTTAGCTCCGACAGCAGCGCCGACAGGGTTTCCCAGTCCAGAGGGCTGAGGCCATAGGATTCTGCCCCCTTGAGTATCTGCTCTATGAGGGACATCTGCAAGGATGGGCCCAGTTCCTCTTCGGCAGAAAAGTGTTTCCAATTGAGAGAGGCATCCCTCATGAAGACACGTGCGGCCGGCGTGTGAAGGACATCCTTCACGCAAGCCAGTATCGTCTTGCCAGTTCGGCGCGCAACGGCGAACTCGGAGCCCACAGGCGCCCTGATGTCGGTCGCCAGGACAATCACGTAGAAGTCGGCCGCTGCAACAGCATCCAGTGCGGGGCCCAGGGCCTCACCAGCCGAAGGTGTGTAGTTGATCACCCAGCCTAGGGATACTGGGAGGCTGGCGATGGCCCTACCGATGATCTCCCGCTCTCCTTGCAGATCGGGCCCAACGCTGGTGAATATGCGCAACCGAGCAACCACGGTGTTTGCCCTCAGGATCGAGTGCGCTCGTCGACGCGTGTGCGTAGTTGCGCCGCCAACTCGGTGGGAGTGGTCACAGGCCGCTGACATGCAAAGCGCCGGCAGACGTACGCCGTGGCCTTCCCGTCGAGTTGGTGCCTTCCTGCCAGGAGAGGGACGACGGTCTCCTGGGCTTCGTTCGGCATACCAACGGCAACCACCTTACTAGGTCGATAGTGGTCGTAGACCACGTTCAGCATTTCCAGGGTGTCTGCAGCACTTGGATCACCGATGATGGCTATCTCCTCAGGCGGAGAGAGGTGGAAGTTTAATACGGACAGCAGGTGGCCGAAGGCGCTCGGATGGCGCCCGGCGGATCCAGTCATGGCCCGCAGGATCTCCTCCGCCGCGTCCTCATAGCTTGTGTCGCCTGTCAAAGCTGCTAGCCGCAGAAGCACATCGGCGGCCAGGGAGTTCCCTGACGGCGTGGCACCATCCTCCCAAGTCCTTGGTCTGGTGATAAGGGGTTCTTCGCCATCCGTGTCGTAGAAGCCGCCGCCCAGCGGGTCTTTGAAGCGCGACACCATGTCGTCCACCAAGGCCTTCGCCTCCAGGAACCAGTTGTCGTCAAACGAAGCCTCGTACAGTGCCAGGAAACCATCCGCCACCGAGGCATAATCTTCCAGGTAGCCGCCCAGCTTGGACTTGCCATCCTTGTAGATGCGAAGCAACTGACCACGGCGGCGCAGTTCGCGCAGGATGAAGTCAGCGTTGTGGATCGCTGCTTGTAGGTACTCGTCGTGGCCCAGGATACGAGCTGCCTCGGCGAAGCTGGCTAGCATCAAGCCGTTCCAGGAGGCGATCACCTTGTCGTCCCTACCAGGCCGCACTCGCATCTCCCTGGCGGCGAACAGCTGCCGACGCCCTCGCGTGATGATGTCTTCCAGTCGCTCCATTGGGACCTCCGCGAGGTGAGCCACCACGTCCAAATCACGCGGGATGCTCAGCACGTTCTTCCCCTCGAAGTTCCCTTGGTCGGTGACGGCGAAGTACTGATTGAAGAGGCTTCCCTCCTCTTCGCCCAGTATGGCAATGATCTCGTCAGGCGTCCAGACGAAGAACTTTCCCTCTTCTCCTTCAGTGTCTGCGTCCTGGGCTGAGTAGAAACCGCCCTCGGGCGAAGTCATCTCACGCTGCACGTACGCGAGGGTCTCCTCGGCGATGCGCCGATAGAGGGGCTTTCCCGTGGCATGGTAGACGCGCAGATACAGGCGGCTGAGGAGCGCGTTGTCGTAGAGCATCTTCTCGAAGTGAGGCACCAGCCATCTCTCATCCACCGAGTAGCGATGAAAACCCCCGCCCAGCTGGTCGTAGATGCCGCCTCTAGCCATCTTCTGCAAGCTCCTCTCGACCATGCGCAGCGCCTGGGTGTTGCCAGTGCGACGATACTCGCGCAGCAAGAAATCCAGGGCCATCGCGTGGGGGAACTTGGGCGCGCTGCCGAACCCACCGTGAGTGGAATCAAACTGCTGGCTGAGGGTGCGAACGGCGTGATCGAGCACGGAGAGGCCTAGCTCGGTGTCGGGAGTTGCCGGTGTCAAGTCTTGCTGCACGACATGAGAGACGATGCTCTCAGCCGACCGCTGGATCTCATCCCTCCGTTCTCGATAGGACTCGGACACGGATTGGAGAACCTTGCGGAAGCTGGGCAGTCCGTGGCGGTCCTCAGATGGGAAGTATGTTCCGCCGAAGAACGGTTTGCCTTCGGGCGTGAGAAAGGCGGTCAAGGGCCAGCCGCCCCTGCCCGTCATACCCACGACAGCGCGCATGTAGACGGTGTCTACATCCGGCCGCTCCTCGCGGTCAACCTTGATGTTGATGAAGTTCTCGTTCATCAACTGAGCTGTGGACTCATCCTCGAACGACTCGTGGGCCATGACATGGCACCAGTGGCAGGAGGAGTAACCGACACTCAGTAGAATCGGCTTGTCCTCTGCCTTGGCCTTCTCGAAAGCCTCTTCCCCCCAGGGATACCAATCCACTGGGTTATGGGCATGCTGGAGCAGGTAAGGGCTCGTCTCGTGAATGAGCCGGTTGGGCTTGTTCAACTCTGCTCCTGGTTCGATGCTGCCACCAGTCTGGTGAATTTCCTCTTGCCCACTTGGAGGACGGTCTCCTGGTCCAGGGTGACGACCTCGTCTATGCTTTCCAGCTTCTCACCACCTAGCCGCACGCCACCTTGCTGGATCAGCCTGCGGGCCTCACTCTTGCTCTTCGCAAGGCCAGTGGCTGCCAACAAGTCAACGACGTTAGTGGGCCTCTCCACTGCGTATGTGGGCATCTCAGTTGGTAACTCTCCCTCCTGAAAGACGGTGCGGAAATGATGCTCCGCCCGTTCGGCCGCTTCGTCGCCGTGGAAGATGGAGACAATCTCCCTCGCCAACTCCATTTTCGCATCGCGAGGGTGTACGGAACCGTTAGCTAGGCCCTTGTTGATGGCGGAGATCTGGTGGGGTGTGTACCGGGTGACAAGGGTGTAGTAGTCGATCATGGCATGGTCAGGTAGGCTCATCACCTTGCCGTACATCTCTTCCGGGGGCTCGTCAATGCCGAGGTAGTTGCCGGTGCTCTTGGACATGCGGAGATATCCGTCGGTACCCACCAGGATGGGGAAGGTGAGGATGATCTGGGGCCTTTGCCCAAGAATCTCCTGAAGCTTGCGCCCCACCAAGAGGTTGAACAGCTGGTCCGTCCCCCCCAGTTGCACGTCGGTCTCCATAGCCACCGCATCCCGCCCTTGCATCAAGGCGTAGAGGAACTCGTGCAGCCAGACGGGATCCCCTTTGTCGTACCGCCGAGCGAAGTTGTCCCGAGCCAGGAACTGCTGCACCGTGAAATGGGAGGCGAGCTCGATGACGTCGATGAAGCTTAGCTTGCTTAGCCACTCGGAGTTGCGGCGGACGATCGTCCTCTCAGGATCCAGAATCTTGAAAGCCTGTTCGAGATAGGTCTTGGCTTTGTTCTCCACCTCCTCTGGCGTTTGCTGGCGACGGGCGCTCTCCCTGTCGCTGGGATCGCCCACCAGGCCGGTGAAATCGCCGATGAGGAAGATGGCGTGGTGACCGAGGTCTTGGAACTGACGAAGCTTGCGCATGGTGATGGTGTGCCCGAGATGAAGGTCGGGCGATGTGGGGTCGTAGCCGCAGTAGACGCGCAAAGGCCTTCCCTCGGCGAGCCGGGCGCGCAGCTCGGTCTCCATGGTTTCCTGCGTCTGTGGGTCGCCGAACTCGACCCCTTGCGTCAAGATGGGCATCTGTTCTTCAACTGGTTTCATCTCTCGCTCCTCCTATCGCTGTGCTTGATGGAGTGGTCCTCAAGGTGAGTATCTGAGACACTTAGACCCACGAGTCTCGTGGGTCTACTGGTGGGCGGATCGTAGCTGTGAAGCGCAAAGCCGTAGCCGTGCTACAATCCGCTCAAATAGATATACCTCTGGACACTCCATACATCGGCCACTGGAGTCTGAGAAACCAAGTCCCACGCACGAGCCATCCGGATACCTCGGACTACGCTGTTATACTGTATTATAGGCAAAGAGGGAGCGAAGGGCAAGATACATTCAGTTCTTCAAGGCCCGGGGGGCCGGTGTCATCGGTGACTTGACATACGGGCGGAGGTTCGTGGAGATGGGGAAAATGCTGGAGAGAATCTGTTGCGGGTCTCGAGTCTCACACGGCGAGGGCGAGACCAGTAGGCGGCGGCCCTGGAGGAGGAAGATTCTCCCTGATAGCTCGGGAATCAGCAGGGAAGGGCCGCCGCCTCTTAGTCTCAGGGCAATCCTCTAGGTGCAAGGGAAGCGATGAGAGGAGATTGCCCTGGGTACCGTTCTAAGGCACGTGAGACTACTTCTTGATGTGCATAGGCATGATTACGTAGACCAGATTCTCGTCCCCCACGGGTTTCAAGATCCCCGGTCGCGAGGGGTTGGTGGTCTCCAGAGCCACTTGCTCCGTGCCTATCACGTTGAGCATGTCTATCATGTAACGGCCGTTGAAGGCTATTTCCATCTGCTCGCCCTCGACCACGGCGTCCAGTTCGCCCACGTTCTGACCCACCTCGGCCGTGGACTCGACGATCAAGCGACCGGGGGCTAGCTCGGTTCCGGGGATTGTCTCCAGCCGGACGATGTTGGCGACGTCCCGCGAGAAGAGAACTGAGATCCTCACCGCTCTCATGAGCTCATGGGCGCTAATGACCACGCGAGTGCCGTAGCTGGTGGGGATGATCTGATTATAGTCAGGGAACTTGCCCTCGATGAGCTGGGAGACGATCTCGATGTTGCTCAGTCGGAACAACACTTGGTTGCGGCTGGGGGTAACGATGATCTCGATGGGGTCTTCCTCTTCCACGCTCACACGGGCCAGCTCGCGCAGAGCCCGTGCAGGGATGATTACGTCTAAGGGCTCTGGGACCTCCTCGCTCAAAGGCGCCTTGCGTAACGAGAGACGAAAAC
>CAZNMJ010000192.1:0-6605 GCA_964573815.1 uncultured Anaerolineales bacterium | reverse complement strand
CCGTGAAGGAGGCCGAACGGTCGGCGCAGGAGTGATCACCAAGATCGTCGAGTGACGGAGGGATGTGAATTGGGACCGAGGTGCAAACTGGCACCTCGAGTCCGGGAGAGCGAGAATGGCCAAGAAAGGCGCTAGAGTGATTATCACTCTGGCCTGTACAGAGTGCCAGGAACGAAACTATACGAGCAGCAAGAACAGGAGGAATGATCCCGGGCGCCTGGAGCTCTCCAAGTTCTGTCCTCGTTGTCGCGTGCACACTCTCCATCGAGAGACCAAGTGATCCTTTGAGAATCTGTTGACGCGGGCCAGTAGCTCAACCTGGTAGGGGAGCGGTTTGTTGGGCCGCACGTTGAGGGCTCAACTCCTGGTGGGCCTGCTGAACGAGGTGAGCCGCCATATTCATGGCGGTGCTTTTTGAGAGGCACAGGCCGGCGTGTGGGCTGACGACAAGGTATGGAGATTTGACGATGGCTAGAGGAGCCACAAGAGGGAAGAGGGGGAACTTCGTAGTCAGGTTTCTGAGAGAGACGCGGTCGGAGGTGAGGAAGGTAGTATGGCCCACCCGCAGAGAGGCCCTTAATATGACGGCCATCGTCCTGGGCGTCACCATACTCATGGCTGCTGGGTTGGGCTTAGTTGACTGGCTGTTTTCGAAGCTTTTTGCTTTTGCAGTCCGATGAGGCCGAGATGGCAGAGGACCGAGAGCTAGTAGAGGAAAAAACACTGGAAGAACAAGGTGCGGATACTGAGGTCACCGTCGTCGAATCAGAGACGGTGGAGGGTGAACCCCTGCCCGAGGAGACTGAGATAGGGGAGGCAGTAGAGGAGGCTGCCCTTGACGTCGAAGAACAGCCGGCCGAAGAGGAACAGGAGCAGCTGGAGACTGCACCGGAGGAACTGATTGACGAGGCGGCTGCCGAGATCGAGGAAGAAGCGGAGGAACGGCAAGAGGGACGACTTTGGTATGTGATTCATAGCTACTCGGGGTACGAGAACAAGGTGAAGAAGAACCTTGAGAGCCGCATAGAAACTATGGGTATGCAGGACTACATCTTCGAGGTGGTCGTCCCCACCGAGGAAGTGGTCGAGTTGAGAGATGGCAAGCGCCGCACGGTCGAACAAAGGATCTTTCCGGGCTACGTCCTCGTGGATATGATTATGACCGACGAGTCCTGGTTTGTGGTGCGCAACACGCCGGGGGTGACCGGTTTTGTGGGGTCCGGCACTGAACCCACTCCGTTGCGTGACGAGGAAGCGGAAGGCATCCTTCGGCGGATGGAGGAGGAGGCGCCCAAGGTCAAGGTCAGTTTTCGGATAGGTGATTCGGTGAGAATCGTTGATGGTCCTTTCACCGATTTCCTGGGCACCGTTGATGGTTTGAATTTGGAGAAGGGCAAAGTACGTCTGCTCGTTTCCTTCTTCGGGCGTGAGACGCCCGTGGAGCTGGATTTTCTGCAGGTTGAGAGTGAGTAGGGACCTGGGAGGGTGAATGGCAAAGAAAGTAGCGGCGGTCGTGAAGTTGCACATACCGGCTGGTAAGGCCAGTCCGGCGCCGCCAGTGGGTACTGCCTTGGGGCAGCACGGTATCAATATCATGGCCTTTTGCAAGGAATATAACGCTCGCACCGCCAGCCAGGCGGGGCAGATAGTGCCAGTGGAGATCACGATCTATGCTGACCGGTCGTTCTCTTTTGTCACCAAGACCCCCCCGGCTTCCGATCTCTTGAAGAAGGCAGCTGGCATAGAGAAGGGTTCCATGGATACGGCCGAGGAGAAGGTTGGCACGGTGACCCGCAAGCAGGTTCGTGAGATAGCCCAGTTGAAGATGAGTGACCTCAATGCCATAAACCTGGAAGGGGCCGAGAGGATCATCGAGGGCACTGCGCGGAGCATGGGCCTGGTGGTTGAGGAGGACTGAGTGGCAAAGCGGGGTAAGAAGTACCTTGAGGCGGTGAAACAGGTGGATAGGACCAGACCCTACTCCCCAGAGGAGGCCATAGATCTGGTCAAGAAGACTTCTACGTCCAACTTCGACGCCACAGTGGAGACGCACATATGCATGAACCTCGATCCTCGCCAAGCTGATCAGCAGGTACGGGGAGTGGTCAGCCTACCTCATGGCACGGGCAAAGAGGTGAGGATCGTGGCCTTCGCCGAGGGAGAGGCGGCGAAGATAGCGGAGGAGGCTGGCGCGGACTATGTGGCAGATGATGAGCTGATCAGCAAGATCGAAGAGGGATGGCTCGAATTCGACACCACCATCGCCATCCCACAGATGATGGGAAAAGTGAGTAAACTCGGACGTGTCCTGGGGCCACGAGGGATGATGCCCAGTCCCAAGACAGGGACAGTGGTGGCCCCGGAGGATGTGCCCCGGGTCATTGACGAACTGCGCGCGGGTCGCGTTGAGTTCAAGCTGGACAAAACCGCCAATATCCATGTCCCTATCGGGAAAGCAAGTTTCCAGCCGCAGCAATTGCTGGAGAATTTCGCGGCCCTGGTGGATGCAGTGCAGAGAGCCAGGCCTGCAGGGGCCAAGGGGCAGTACGTCAAGAAGATCGTGTTGACCTCTACGATGGGGCCAGGGGTCAAAGTGGACATCACGGAGGCTTTGGCGCTACGGGTAGCGTAGGCCATAGGCCCTTGTTCATTTACAACTGAATTGTCACGTCGCCGGAGACGGCAGGCGCGCCAATAAGCGCTCAATCTCCTGCCCAGGCAGTGGCCGGTGCTTCATAAGCAGGAAGCGAAGCACCTCACGGCCTTCGTGCGTGGGCACGAAGGTTTTTTTGTTGTAGTGGTGATCTGGATCAGCTACTTGGCGGGGGCGAGAGGTGAGAATAACTTGTGTTGAAGCCTTCGATCTGCCCGATGCCTGGTTTACTCTCTTGGGCAAGGTGCTGGACGGAGGCCGAGAGTACGCTGTGGACCAGGGGAGCTTTGTGGGGAAACGGCGCAGGGAATTGGAGTTTCTGACTTTGAAGGTCACGAACCCGGGTCAGCGTCCCCTCGTTCCCCAGATGCCGCCGGGGATGGGTATTCCACCACC
The DNA here is from genome assembly GCA_964573815.1 of uncultured Anaerolineales bacterium. Lineage (GTDB taxonomy): Bacteria > Chloroflexota > Anaerolineae > UBA7937 > B3-Chlor > CAYGAW01. The sequence goes on along the minus strand of CAZNMJ010000192.1, from coordinate 3,556 downwards.
GACGAGCATGGAATACGTCGAGGAGTATTACCACTCCTACTTCGTGGGTTCGGAGAAGCAGCAGGACGAAGAGTACACCTACGGGAGCTATGTGCATCAGCAATTGCTACCCCTTCTGGAGAAGTACAAGCGGGGTTCCAACACAAACCAGGGGTGCATAACCATTGGTGACGCCTCCAGCATTCTCTTGGAGCATCCGCCTTGCTTGAGGCTCATTGATACGCGAGTTCAGGATGGCAGGCTGCACTTCGTAGTCTACTACCGGTCCTGGGACCTGTGGAGCGGTTTCCCTGTCAACATGGCGGCCACTCAGTTGCTAAAAGAGGAGCTGGCCCAAGCTCTTGAAGTCGATGATGGCGAGATACTGGCCTTGAGCAAGGGGTTGCATCTATGGGAGCACAGCTGGGAATGGGCAGCGTCCAGGCTCGGGCGGGACTACAGCGCGTCGCAGTTGAGCCTGCCTCTGTAGAAAGGACATGGAGAGATGAGGCCAAGCTGGGATGAGTACTTCATGGCTATCGGCCAGGTGGTGGCTTCGCGTTCTGTCTGTTTGAGGCACAAGATAGGAGCAGTGATAGTGAACCATGACCAGCAAATCCTCTCCACGGGATACAATGGTCCACCGAGAGGGATGAAGCATTGCGCGGAGAGGGGCGGATGCATTCGACAGCAGGCAGCCATCGCGTCGGGCACACGACAGGAGTACTGTTTTGGCTTGCATGCTGAGCAGAATGCCATCGTGCAAGCTGCGAGAGAGGGGATTAGGTTGCTCGGCAGCACCCTATACTGTACTTACAAGCCGTGTTCTCTCTGTGCTCGCATGATAGTGAATGCGGGCATTGACGAAGTGTTTTTCATGGATGATTATCCCGATGACCTGACGCTGACCATCCTCGCAGAGGGCGGGGTGGAGTACATCAAGTGGGATGGTCCAGTGTCTGAGACAGCAGTAGATGCTGAGGAGGCGAGGACAGATGCCGATATCTAGAGAGAAGAAGGAGCAAATAGTTGAGGAGCTGACCGAGAAGCTGTCGCGCAGCAATGCGCTGATCATGACCGACTACAGGGGCCTATCCACTGCCGAGATGGGCGAATTGCGCAACAAGCTGCGCGAAACCGACACCGGCTTTCATGTGGTCAAGAACAGTCTGGTCAAGCTGGCTATGGAGCAGGCTGGGTTGCCCTGGGAGGAGTCGCTGTTCGATGGTCCCACGGCGATCGGATTCTGCTATGAGGACGTGCCCGGGCCCGCGAAGGTCCTGGCTGATTTCAGCACTGCTAACGAAATGCTCTCCATACGGGGAGGCATGTTGGGCGACGCAGTGGTGGACGGACGCCAGATCTCTGAGTTGGCTGCACTGCCGTCCGGCGAAGTGCTTATCGCTGAGGTAGTAGCCACAATATCGGGACCACTGGTGGGTTTGGTCAATGTGCTAAGTGCCCCTCTGCAGAACCTCGTCTATGTGCTACAGGCCCACTCAGGGCAACTGCAGGAAGCTGAGGCGTAGAAACAACCAACCGGATTCAGACCTGGAAGGAAAGGAGAATATCATGGCGGAGAAGGAGAAGAAGTCGACAGCGAAGAAGAAGACAAGCGAGAAGAAGGCAGCTGAGAAGAAGAAGACTACCAAGAAGAAGGCTGCAACCAAGGAGACGACGATGACCACAGACCAGATCATCGATGCTTTGGGCTCGATGACGGTGCTGGAGCTTTCGGAGTTGGTGAAAGCTCTCGAGGAGAAGTTCGGGGTGACTGCTGCAGCGCCCATGGTGGCGGTCGGCGCGGCACCCGGCGCGGTTCCCTCCGCTGCTGCGGTGGTGGAGGAAGAGAAGACCGAATTCGACGTCATTCTCAAGGATTTCGGCGCCCAGAAAATCCAGGTGATCAAGGCGGTGCGCGAGCTGACAGACCTTGGACTCCGAGAGTCGAAGGACCTGGTGGAAGGCGTGCCCAGCCCCGTCAGGCAAGGCGTCAGCAAGGAAGAGGCGGATCAGGCCAAGGCCAAGCTGGAAGAGGCTGGCGCTGTCGTAGAGCTACGATAGGGATATTGGCGCAACCTTCAGGAGGTTGCTGCCGAGGACGGGAAGGTGGCGGCCCTCCTGCGTCGTGTCCAGAGATAAGACAGGGCGAGGAGGGCCGCGACGAACTCCACTGCCTCGACCAACTGGCTCCAGCGCAGAGTGCCGAAGTACATCGTCTCATCGGCACGAAGGAACTCCAGAAAGAACAAGCCTGCTGAGTTCAACACCAGGTAGACCGAAGCCACCACCCCTGGTGGAAGGCGTCGGTGACCTATTCCCCGCACCAGACCCAGCAGCACGACGAAAACGACCAGGTTCAGGATGCTTATCATGGCCTGCGTGGGGTAGCGAAAGGCCATGATGCCATAGATGTCCCTGAGATCGTACGCCAACGCCCCCCTGGTCACCAGGCCGTACCCGCAGCCATTGACCAGGCAACCTATCCACCCGATGGCCTGTCCTAGGGCCAGACCGGGAACCACGATATCTGCCACCTCCCAGAACGAAATCCGATTCCACAGGCTGTACCCCAGCAGGCCCAACGCACCTGCCAGGAAGGCGCCTTGAAAGGCCAAGCCACCCTGCGAAGGGGAGAAGATCTCTCTGGGGTGAGCGGAGAAGTAGGGCCAGTAGATCGCCACGTGGGCAATTCGTCCTCCAACGACACCCGCCAACAATGCCCACAGAGCTGCATCCATTACCGTTCTGACGTCGGCCCCTCTCCACCTACTTAGGAGATACGTCATCACCAAGCCGAGCAGGATGCCCAGGCTCACCAGGGCCGCATACGAAGAGATGGAGAACCGGCCTAGTTGAAACACAGTAGGACCCATAAGCTGCTTCCACCCTCGCTGACCCTGCAAGTTGCAGGTCTGGCAAGCGCGGGTCTGGGCCAGGCTACCGCTGTGGCAACATGTCCGTCGCCAGCGCTGGCTCGATACCCGCTTGTGCTCCTGAGACTTCATGCCTGCCCATGACAACGCAAAGCCCAGGCAGGTTACGAAGCCTCTCGGGCTCTATTGCCTTGGCATATAGTATCACAAACGCAGCGAGCAGTAAAGGACTCGTCGGGCGCCCCGCTGGCGACTGGCTTGCCATGCCACGCGTGAGGCAGTGGGGCAACGGGGCTGGACGATGGACTGTGTCGCGCCGAGCAAGCATAGATAGCCAAGGACCCTCTGGAAGTGACCAGCATCGGTGCGGGAGATCACGCCAGTGCCTCTGGAGACCTTGGTATTGTCCTGGCACGAGGTGAAAGCATGCTTAAGAACGTTGAAGAGGTGGTCACGACGTCTAGGCTCACTCTCAGCGAACCCTTGACGCCGCAGAATGACTCTGGTATCAGACAAAGGTCGCTCAATATCTGGACCCTGACAGTCGAGAGTCTATCGAAGGGCGCGTGCCACGGTAGGGCGCTGCGGAAAGAAAAGGCCACCGCTCAGCGACGGTGGCCCTTGCTCTCAGAAACACCCTCCCGAAGGTTTTGACCCTTCGGGAGGTTTGCCTACTTCTTGCGCATCCGCAGGCCGGCGTA
>CAZNMJ010000191.1:0-6636 GCA_964573815.1 uncultured Anaerolineales bacterium | reverse complement strand
AGTTCATCCCCGAGTTTGCGGAGTTCGTCAAGAAGTATCCCGCTGGCACGGAGGAGTACGGCAACGCCTCGAAGGTGTGCATGTACCTCGAAAGCGTGGGTGCTCTCTACAAGCACGGTCTGTTCAGCGAGGAACTGCTCTTCGACTGGGTGGCCGTGGACATCGTGTGGGAGAGAATCAAGGGCTTCGCCCTCGGGTTGCGGGAGGCAGCCGACGACCCTCGCCTGTACGAGAACTTCGAGGCCATGGCCAGAGCCCAGAAAGAACGATAGGTTCCCGCCCCGTCCTGTCTGTTCTGACAGTCGCCTGGGTGCCCGGACCCAGTTGCCGCAGAGTCAGCTGAAGGAGCGGCGCCCCGCCACGGGTGCGCAACACGCCCCTCACGCCTGGGACCAGTGATGTCCCCCGGCCCCCAACGCCGCCGGAGCCCCGCACGGGCTTCTCGACCTTGGCGCAGGGATGCTTGCCGTCGGCAACTCTCGCACTGCGCTGATTTGACAGATCCTCCCAGCGATGGTATAAAGGCCGACCGTGACTGCTGGCAACCCTGGAACGTGAGCCTATGCCCGTAACTGCGCGCTGGGTTCCGGGTTCTATGTAACAAAGGCTGACCCTGAATCCTTGGCCTGCCAAGGCCGCCGCGGGGTGAGCAAGATTGCGAGGTATAGGCATGCAAGTAGGACCGGGTGTCGCGGAGGCGATGTCGAAGTCGTCGCGAGGCGGACTCTCCGCTTGGCTCGATGCCAGGCTGCTTTCCCTGGCGCTCCTGGAGCGCAGCAAGGCCGCTCGAAAACTCGTCGACCTGTCCATGAGAGGAATTCAGGTAGAACCAATCCCCTCCTGGCTGGACGAAGGGCAGCAGGCCATCCTGGTCAGTAACTACCCCTCGGTCTCCCAGACCTTGCGGGCGGTGCTCAAGGTCGGCTGCCGTCTGCCTGGGGAGGAGTTCCGACTGAAGGGCATTGGGCGGCCCGAGGTCATCACCCACGCCACCCCACCATTCAAAGCGCTGGGCGTGCCCAACCTGGTGTTCCCCGTCCACAAGGATCAGGCTGGGGCATACAGGCTCCAAACAGAGGTCATCAAGGAGGTTCTGTCCTTCCTGGATGGACCTGGGCATGTCCTGTGGATGTCCATAACCGGCAGAACCAGGGGCAACGGTCTGTTGGAAGGCGATGTAAGGACCGGCGCCGTGCTCTTCTCCATCAACCGGGGAGTGCCGCTCGTTCCGATGGGTGTGGTCACCCGGGAGAAAAAGGGTAGACTGCGGGCCGTGAAGGTCAGATTCGGCGAACCGCTGGCTCCACCCGATGCTGCAAAAACAGGCGAATTCGATAGGGCAGACTTCATGCTCGATTTCTCGAGGTTGGCCCTCTGCCATGTAGCGAGGCTCTTGCCCCCCGGGCAGAGAGGCGACTTTGAGGAAGTCGACGAGAAACTGGCGGAGACCCAAGGGCGCTTGGGAATCTCCTAGCCGCCTCTGCTAGGTCGCCGCTCCGTAGCCCGCACCTCAATCCGTGAGTCGCCGGCTTTGGGCTTGCTGCGGTCCTAGACTCTGACTAGCTATCCGTGGAGTGTCCTCCCTTAGCTCTCCTCGTCGGATGCCCTTCCGCGGCACATGGCCCAGTATTCGCAATACTGGGGCGAGCACTTCCAGACGCCGGGATTGGGCACGAACACCCCCGCGGTGATGCCCTGCCACACCTCTCGGATCACTTCGAACAGAAAGGGGAGTTCGCCTGCGTGGCGCTGCGTCTCGATGACCTGGGCTGTGGGCTCTTCCGTCGTGGTGAACACGTAGTGGCGGAAACGCATCTCCTCGCTGAGCGGGAAACGCTGCTGCCTGAGCGCACCCACGTAGAAGAGGGGCTGAAGTTCAGCCAGTGCTCGTTCCTCGGACCACGTCTGTGAAGAGGTCTTGAAGTCTCCGGGCACCCTGTCCTCGGTGATGATGTCGATCCGGCCCACGACGGGGATAGGAACGTCGGGGACTTTCATGCTCACCCACTCTTCGATGTAAAGGTGGCCATAGGGGCTGACCAGTGGGCTGATGCCTTCTATGGTCTCCGCCACCTCGGCGGTCTGGAGCACACGCAGGCCTGTCATGTAGAGCTCATCGGGACTGTCCTGGCCCCAGTCGATGTTGTCGCCCTCCCGCTCAACTCTCCGCGCCCATTCTGTCTTCCAGATGTCGGCCAGAAGCGGAGTCTCCTGCCCTTCAGCCCTGCTGCGGATGTGGGCTTCGATTGTGTCGTGGATTGCAGTACCGAAGATCAGTCTGGCTGCGGTCGGCACCGGGATTCGGTCGATGTAGCGGAACTTCCAGCTGCGTCCGCAGGTGAGATAGGCGCTGACAGACGAGTAGCTGAGGCGACTGACGTGAGGACCCTCAACCTGTGGCGGCATATGCCCATCGTCCCTTCGCCCTGTAAGCGGCCAGATCTAGCCCATGATATCATAGTGGGACATCGATGTCCACCGCGTATGGACGCACCGGTGGCTGTTTGTCCACACTCCGCACGGAAAGCCAGTGTTGCTGACAACCATTCGTGATATAATCTCGCAAGCTCCGCCGCCTGCACGGGTCTTTCTCGGAAGGCACACCTAGCAGGCAGAGGGCCGGAGACGTCCAGGTGCAAACATGATCACCAGGATTAGAAGCACGATAGAAGAATATCCTTTGCAGTTCTGGATCCTGTTCTGTGGCCGCTTCATCGGCTCCGCCGGCGGCAGCCTGGTCTGGCCCTTCATGACCATCTACCTCCGGCAGAGGCTGGAGATCCCGTTGACCACAGTAGGATTCCTCTTCGCCATCAGTTCGGGCGTGGGCCTCTTCTCCCAGGCCATCTGGGGACCGGTGGTGGACAGGTACGGCCGCAAGGTGGCCATGGTGGCAGGGCTGTCGAACGAGATCATGGTCATGCTGGGGTTCGCCTTCCTGGACTCGCTGGGCGCCTACGCCGTGCTGGTCGCCGCCAGTGGACTGATCGAGCCTGCCTCTCGTATCGGCTCCGACGCCATGATCGCCGACCTCATCGAGCCCGACAAGCGAGCTGGCGCCTACGCCCTGATGCGCATGGTCTCCAACGCCGGAGTGGCCATAGGTCCGGCCGTCGGGGGCTTCCTGGCGGAGCAGTCTTACTTCCTGTCCTTCATGGTGGCCGCTTCGACAGCCACTTTCGTTCTGCTCCTGACCATCTTCCTGGTGAAGGAGACCAAGCCCGAGGTTCCGGAAGCCCGGGAGGTCGAGCGACCGGCCGGTGGCTACGGGTACATCTTCCGCGATTTCTACTTCCTGGCCTTCTGTGGGGCGTCCATCCTGCTGTGGATGGCCTACGAGCCCTTCATGCAAATCCTGCCCGTATACATGAAGGAGGGCTTCGGCATACTGGAGAGTCGCTTTGGCGCGATCATGATGGTCAACGCCCTGATGGTCGTCTTCTTCCAGTTCGCCGTAACCAGGGTCACGCAGAGATACCCTGATACCTACGTGATGGCCGCAGGCGCCTTCTGGACCGGCCTTGGTGCCCTGGGCGCCGCCCTCTCCGGCAACTTCTGGGGCTTCCTGTTGGCCATGATCGTCCTCACCATCGGCGAGTTGATCTGGGCCCCCACTTCTATCACCTTTGTGGCCAGGGTCGCTCCCATGGACATGCGAGGTAGATACATGGGCGTCTATGGGATAGTGGGAGGTATCTCCTGGGGTGTCGGACCGATCCTCAACGGAGCCTTCTACGACAACGTCGCCCCAGTCTCCGTATGGTATGTGTCCCTGACGGTGGCGATGCTGTCTATCTTGGCTTTCCTCCTCATGGGAAGGATCGCTGCGCTCTCGCCCCGGCCCAGTACTGCAGGACACCCCGAGGCAATGGAGTAAGGGTTGCCCGCACAGTCAACCTCCATGGGCACTCGGAGCCGATTTGTGAGCAAGCGGGCCTTCGCACGTCTCCAGGGGGCTTCAGACGAGCAGGAGGCGGGCATCTGCCCGCCTCCTCAGTACACCTGTTGACCACGACCTGCATCCCACTCTCTTGGGACCAGTAGGCACCCACCTGCCTCGGAAGCGCCTGTCCTGAGAATAAGACGAGAGGCTGGCCCTTTTCCCTGATCAAATGACGCGACTGGCTATGTTGCAAACTAGGTGGGAAGGGGCCAGCCCTGCTCGCTCACTGCGGCCGCCAATACTCTGGTGGAACCTCCTCCTTGGGACGCTCAGGACTGTCTTTCATGACGATCGAGAAAGGCTGACAGGTCTTGAGCACGTACCCCTGGTGTTCTAGGTCCTCCAGTGTCTTGGAGAACCTGGTCAGGTTGTCTCTGAGCAAGGCCAGGCTGTCAGCATTGTCAGCCAGCCTTACGGTGATGATTCGGTCACCCATTTCTCCCCTTTTTTTCCTCCTTCGGCTGGTGAACAAGCCGCTTTCAAAAGTATATATTAACATAAAATTGCTCAGTTGTCAAGTACCCCCACAACATGTTGTGGGCTCGCAGTCTATACACACTAGAGAGCCAAACCTTCCGGAGGTTCAGAGCCTTCGGGAGGTAGTTTCCAAAGGGGATAGTGAGAGCGCGGGAGGGGGACGCGTGGAACAGGCGGCGAGATCACCCTCCCCGCGTCCCTCCCGTCAAGGGAGGGGAGTCCATTCCGTCGTGCCCCGACGCCGAGAGATACGACACCAGGCCAGCTGCGAGCAACTAGATCTTCAGATGGGGGAACTTTTCCCGCAAAGTGGAGAGGGCAGGATGGGGAAGACTCCTGTAGCACTCCTCTATGCGGGCCCGCGGTGAATCCGTCGGCTGCCCGCCCGTTTCATAGAGCGACATACCCGGATAGGAGCACGGCCCTCGCCAACCATCGCCTATTCGCTCGGGCTGCGTCGTCAGCGACCATGGTCCCCAGCCCACAGCCCCGTTTCTCAAAGCAAAATCTATCAGCCCTGCCTCGTAGACCAGCCTCGTCGGCTCGTCTGGGTTGTGCCAACGGGGCGCCAAGATCCTGGAGGTTCCTATCTCTTCTATCACCACGGGCTTGTCCAGATTCATCGTCCTGAAGAGGTCAAAGTCCCAGTCAATGGGCATGTCGCCGGCGCTAACGGGCCTATCGTACTCACCCGTGGACCCATCCCTTTCAAGGAGGAAGTCGTAGCTGTGAAGAGTGATGATGTCGAACTCCTCCAGTTCGTAGACTGCCTCGGCGACCTCTGACGAGGGGTTTCCAGGGTCGATGTGATTCACTCCCATCGTCCCCGAGGCGAGTTTTGTGTCTGGATCGAGATCCTTGATGAAGGCCGTGGCCTCGCGGTAGAAGCTCAGGAACTTCTCCGGATTCAGCGGAGTGTGAAGCTCGTTGCCCGGTTCCCAGGCAAAGATGACATCCTGTGCCCCGAATCTGTGGACGGTGGTGATCAAGGCTTTGACGAAGGGCAAGTAGTTCTCCTTGTACCCTCCTTCGTACCAGGGCTCCAGGATTTCATAGTAGACCTTAGTGGGGTCGCCCACCTGAGGTGTATTTCCAGCATACTTCTCATCGCCGCGAACGGGGCAGTGATTGTTCGTGAGGGCGACCATCAGCTTAATATCATTGAGCCTTAGAGCAGGGGCCAACAAGGCTATCCTGGCGCCCACCTCGAACCCATTCAGCTGCCGGGGGATGAGGTGATTCGCATCCGTGGCCATGGCTCTGATCACCTTGGCCCCCATGATCTTGTAGTACTCCAGTTGCTCCCACAACAGGTCGGTGGTGAAGAGGAATTCGTGGTGGTTGGCGATCAAGCACCCGCCGTTCAAGAACTTGTAGTCTGGTTCCGTTAGGGGAGGCGATTCCTCGAGATTTCTGAACCACCAGGCACAAAGAGGACCTTTGAGGAACGCGTATTCGAGGAACTGCTTCCTGGTGATCTGCGGCCCAGCCCGCTCTCTGGCGACATACCCCGTAGTTGTCATGGTTCCCCCTTTCGCTTCCCGCCATAGGGCACTCACTATATTATAGCACCAAGTGTTGAGGTTATCCACAGCCACTGATCGCCCCATCAAAGTGGACCGAGCAGCCCTGCTTCTAAAGCGGCCGCCACCTGTCGCTCCCCTTCCTCCAATGAACCGGAATCAGCGTCACTGACGAGTCACCACCTCTGCGCGAGGCCGCCTTCCGATGCCATCTGAGCTCGGCTGTGCTATAATCACTACGAGGCCCGCTCCTGATCTCGGAAGCGGTCGCTTCGTTCGGGGTGGCCGAAAGAGATAGCCATGCCCTTGGCAGTGACCAACGACATCAGCACCTACTATGAGAGCCACGGCGAGGGAAGGCCGATACTTTTCATTCACGGCGCTGGCGCCTCTCACCAGATGTGGCAGCCCCAGGTGGAGCATTTCTCTTCGGATTACGAGGTCATCACCTATGACGTGCGTGGCCACGGTCAGTCCGCAGGTTCGGACAACGGGTATTCGTGCGAGTTGTTCGCCGACGACCTCCGTGCCTTGCTAGAATCTCTCGACGTGGAGAAGCCCGTCGTGTGCGGGCTCTCCTTGGGTGGGATGATCGCAGAGGAGTACGCGGTGAAGTACCCCAGCGACCTTCAAGCCCTCGTCCTCGCTGACACGGCCGCCTCTTCGGCACTGACCTGGAGCGACAAGCTCCAG
>CAZNMJ010000190.1:0-6638 GCA_964573815.1 uncultured Anaerolineales bacterium | reverse complement strand
AACACCAACTCAAAGAAGAAGACAATCACGTTGAGCACAATCAGCGCATAGTTAACGAAGGGGGTGCGCTCGGATCGTACGCTGTCTCCTAGCGGGATCATCCTCGCTCTCCTCTACCCCCATCCTTTCTCTCCGGGGGCTGGCAAGGTGTGGGGATGTACTGCACGGAGGTCCGTCCGCGTCCCGCCTGGGGGCAAAGGTCCATCAAGGCGTACACTTCCTTCGGCTTGTAATCATGGGCGGGCAGACCGAGCCTCTTCACCTCCAAGGAGATGGGGTAGTCGTGGGTCCATTTGCCGCTGGCCAGTGCCTTCGCGATACGAATGGCTTCAGTCCTCTCCATCCCGTTGCCTTCTAAGATCTCTCTCACTGTGTCCTGGACTTGCCCTATTGCTTTCCCTGGGATGTCGGCAAGGATCACCTTGGTACCTGCGCTGTTGTGCTGGGGTAAACGCGGCGAAAATCACGAATAGCCAGATCAGAGTAGTGATATGCATGATCATTCCCGCTTTCTCTTAGAGGTGTTCGATCCTAGCCGTGTGCGAAATAGCAGATAGGCAAATCTGGGAAGGGCCAGCATTCGCTGGCAGCGCCATGGCTCGCGAAGCAGCCGATGTAACCACTCCAGGCCCAGACGCTGCACCCACCCAGGCGCCCGCTTAGCCTCTCCGGAGATGAAGTCCAACGCCCCGCCTACGCCCATAGCCAGCGGGACTCCCAGACTCAGCATGTTGCGAGCGATCCACTTCTCCTGCTGAGGAGCACCATAGGCTACGAAGAGGGCTTGAGGATCGGCCTGCTTGACGATGTTCACTATCTGCTCTTCTTCCTCACGGGCCGGAGACCCGGCGTGGGTATCGACGACCTGCAACTTGGGGTAGCTCCGGCGCAACACCCGTGCCGCTGCCTCCGCCACTCCCTCTGCCGCTCCGAGGAAGTACAATCGGTAGCCTTTCTTCTCTGACAGTGCCGCCATCTTGATCAGCGTGTCCACCCCTGTGACCCGTTCGGTCAGTGGTGTACCGAGTATGCGTGCCGCCCAGAGCAGGCCTTGACCATCGGGCAGGGTGAGATCCGCCTGGTTCAGGACCTGAGCGAACTCGGGATCGCTCCTGGCGGTCACAATGAACTCGGGATTGACCGTGACGACTTGGTGTGGACTTCCCTCTCTGATGAAGCCTTGCATGCGCGAGAGGGCTTCCTCGTATGTGACATTGTGCACGCGTATCCCCAGGATCTCTACTTGGGACGGATCTCCCATAGTGCTCCTCGGCGGCCAGCTGACAGGGAAGGCAGGGGTGGTAGGTGTACTGGGGGCGTGATATGGGTGCTTGGGAGACTGCCTGGTGACGTCGCCAAATCGGAACCTGTGCCCAACACATGGGCAGTAGGGCAACGTCTCCGAGCCAGGATCGCGCCCGAGTTCATTCTTCTTCGAGGGCCATGATCTTGTTCACTCGGCGACGGTGCCGCTCCTCATCAGAGAACTTCGCCTGTAGCCAGGTCTCGACTATGTTTGCAGCCAGTCCGGAGCCTACGACTCGTTCGCCCAGGCACAGCACATTGGCGTCGTTGTGTTCACGGCTCATCCGCGCGCTGAAGGTGTCGTGGCAGATAGCTGCGCGGATACCTGTGATCTTGTTAGCGGTGATGGCCATGCCTTGACCAGTGCCACAGATGACTATTCCCCTGTCGTACTCCCCGCTGGCGACGGCTCTAGCCACCATCACGGCGTAGTCGGGATAGTCCACTTCGTCAAGCTCTTGGGGTCCGAAATCGCGGCACTCGTGGCCCAGTTCTCCCAACAGTCGGACGACTTCGCTCTTCAATCGGGACCCCCCGTGGTCTGAGGCGATGGCGATGCGCATATCTTGCCCTGCCTGCCTGGCATCCGCTACGGTTCCAAGGGATTATACATCGCGCGCATCACCCAGGCAATGGGCCGGCCTCCGGCGAGGGCACGCCCTCTGAGTTCGAGCAGCCAGCTCGGAGAGGAGTTTGGGTCCGGTCAACATGCGCGGTGGCACCGTGGTTATTCCGACAGGGCTCGGAAAGGAGGATGATGTGTGTCCGAGTGCTGGCAAGTCGATGTCCCCCAGGTGTTGACAGCTCTCAGCGGGTCTACCGAGGCAAGAAGCACCCTGTCTCAGAGAGATGATGGGTTCGAGTCCGTAAGGAACCTATTGACGGCGGCTGCAAAATCGCGCATGCTGTCTTGCGAGTTGGCTCCATCGAGTTCCACCTCCTGGCCGCTACTGCTGCGCAGCAGAGCTGCCCAGTAGGCATGTTCCACCCTCTCGCCTTTCTTGTCGACGAAGCGGACGCTCTGCTGCACGGCGCTCACGCTCTCGATCGTGTCCAAGGGCAGATTGATGATCTTGTGGCGGCGGATAAGGTATTGCTCTTCTCTCGTGAAGTCCCCGACGGCTCGGTTGAAGATCAGCACCTCTTTCCAAGGTCTGAGATAGAATGCGACCAAGAGGCCACACACTGGCGGCACTATGATAAGGGCTGAGAGTACGGCTCCGCTGGGGGACTGCCACGGTCTCAGGAGCCACAGCAGGATCAGCACCACGCCTCCGATCACCGCGACTAAGAGGGGGAGCGGACTCCTTCTCTCCAGTCGCAGGATCTCGGCTTTTCCTTCAACTACTCGGAAATGGCCTAGCTTCTCAGTCATCATGGACTTGGTTGGGTGCAGACGGCGAAGGAAGGCGCCCAAGGCTGCGATGAGGTTCCTTGCACGGCTTGTGGCCTGGGATCGACGGCGCTTGTGTAGGCCTCGTCACGACCGACCACCAACCCAGAAGTGCTCTGGTCGCACCCTGCCCCGGTGGTCGAAAGCGACGCCTTCCATCTCCAGCAGTGCTCTCTTCAACGGTAGGCCACCTCCGAAGCCGCCCAGGCTGCCATCGCGCCTGACTGTCCGATGACAGGGGATGATGATGGGGAAGGGGTTGCGGGCCAGGGCGGTGCCCACCGCTCGGGCGGCCTTGGGCTTGCCAACTACTGCCGCTAGCTGACCATATGAGCACACGTATCCCCTAGGGATCGCCTTTTCTGCCATCAGCACGCGCCATTGGAAATCGGAGCAGCGCGTCCGGTCTAGATACTCAACCGGCAACTCCAACGCCTCTCCATCGAGGTAGCGTGCAATCTGCTCGCACAGGCGATCGATTGCAGTCTGGGGGTAGCTGCAATCAGGGTCCTCGCGGTCGTTGACCCCTGTCCTTGGCAGAGTGAGGCCGAGGATCTTGGGCCCAGCTTCGTCTTCGCGCCATACGAGGATGACATCACCGTATCTCGAAGGGATGACCCTGTGGTGGACTCTGTTGTCGGACATAAGCTCGCTACCTTCACCTCGTTTTCGGGCGGCGGGGTCCATTGAGCAGATATCTCGTCCCTGGGTGCGCTGCGGAGCCCGGCAGTGCGAGCCTGAGGGGCACGTCGCCCTGTGCTGCGGCGTGCGCCTATATGTCCAGGTTGCGCACGGCCTTGGCGTGGGTCTGGATAAAACGTTTGCGCGGCGGGACGGCGGGACCCATCAACTTGTCAAAGGTGCTGTCGGCCTTGACGGCATCCTCGATATCAACCTGCAGCAGAGTTCTGGACTCCGGGTTCATCGTGGTTTCCCACAGTTGCTCTGGGTTCATCTCCCCAAGGCCTTTGTATCGCTGCATCTGTGTCTTTGCCTTGCCGAGTTTCTTCAGCAAGCGCTCCTTCTCTTCCTCGCTGTACACGTAGTACTGCTTCGACCGGGCACCGATCCGGTAAAGGGGAGGCTGAGCGATGAACAAGTGACCGTTGGTGATCAACGGTTCCATGTACCGGAAGAAGAAGGTGAGGAGCAGAGTGCGGATATGGGCACCGTCAACATCGGCATCGGTCATGACGATGATATGATGGTAGCGCAGGTTGCTCAGGTCGAAACTGTCCTCGATGCCGGTGCCCAAGGCACTGATGAGCGCCTCGATTTCCCTGTTGCTGAGGATCTTGTTCAGGCGCGCCTTCTCCACGTTGAGGATCTTGCCTCGCAGCGGTAGAATAGCCTGGAAGCGCCGATCTCGACCCTGCTTGGCGGAACCACCTGCCGAATCACCCTCCACGATGTACAGCTCAGACTGGGATGGATCTCGCTCCGAGCAGTCGGCCAGCTTGCCAGGCAAGGTCATGCTCTCCAGTGCGCTCTTGCGCACCACCAGGTCGCGAGCCTTGCGAGCCGCGGCCCGAGCGCGCGATGCTACCAGGCATTTCTCTACGATCGCCTTGGCGGCGCGGGGGTCCTCCTCCATGAAGGTGGACAGCGCATCTGATACCACCGACTCGACCAATCCCTTGACCTCAGCGTTGCCCAGCTTGGCCTTGGTCTGGCTCTCGAACTGTGGATCTGTCAACTTCACACTGATGATGGCAGTCAGTCCCTCACGCACATCCTCGCCACTGAAGTTGGGATCGTTCTCCTTCAGTAGACTGTGCTTTCGCGCATAGTCATTGATGCTCCGTGTCAGAGCCGAGCGAAAGCCGGTGAGATGGGTGCCTCCGTCCACGGTATTGACGTTGTTCGCGAAGGCGTGGATTGATTCGGCGTAGCCGTCAGTGTATTGCAGTGCGGCCTCCACAACAGAGCCATTCAGCTCTTTTTCGACGTGGATGGGCTCGTGCAGGGCGTGTCTGTTCCAGTTCAGCCGGCGAACGAACGAGACAATCCCGCCCTCGAAGTAATAGGTTCGTTGCTGCCCCGTGCGTCCGTCATGGAAGACGATGGTCAGACCCTTGGTTAGGAAAGCCATCTCCCGAAACCGCTGGGCCAAGGCTGGGAACTTGTAGTCAATAGTCTCGAAAATGTCTCTGTCGGGTAGGAAGGTGGTCTTGGTGCCCGTGCCTTTGACCTTGTTGCTGACCACTTTCACTGGGGATACTGGCACACCCCGCTCGTAGCGCTGGAAGTATCTCTTGCCGTCTCGCTTGACCTCGACCTCCAGCCACTCGGCCAGAGCGTTGACTGCGGAAACCCCCACTCCGTGCAGGCCGCTGGCCACTTTGTATCCTCCACCGCCGAACTTGGCACCCGAGTGTAGAACAGTATGGACAACTTCCAAAGCGGATTTGCCGGTCTGAGGGTGTACCTCCACAGGGATGCCACGACCGTTGTCTACCACGGTCACCGTGTTGTCCTCATGGATGGTGATTCTGATTTCGTCGCAGGCCTCAGCCAGGGCCTCGTCAACGGAGTTGTCGGTGACTTCGTAGATCAGATGGTGCAGGCCTCGTACATCGGTACTGCCCACGTACATGCCAGGCCGACGCCGTACTGCTTCAAGACCCTCAAGAATCTCTATATCAGAGGCTTTGTATGTGAGATCGTCCTGTGCCACTTGCTGCGCTTTGACCTCCTACGTATTCTGTCCTTATTGTACCACATTTGCAGCATTTTGAAAAGCTGGGCAACTGTACGGCCGTCGAGCGACGCTACTATACCTAGTGGCTTCAGACGCGATTTGCGCCATATGTTGTGGCTGGTGACATCTGGTGCCGCAAGGTGTGCCCGGCACCGAAGTTGTGTCCGGGCGGCACAGCGTGGACAGTGTGCGGGGTCAAGTGTCCATAGGTTTGACACAGTATATATCCGAATGCTATACTGTAGTGTGGTCGCAATAGGATGTGAGGCTCAGTCGGGATGAGGACCGCGATACGGGACATCGTTGCAGGAGTGATCATCCTCAGTCTGGTGGCGCTCCTCTTCTCGTCCACTCTCGCCTGGCTGGTCTATAACTGGATGAACAACTCGTACTATTCTCACGGCTTCTTGGTGCCATTGATTTCTGGTTTCTTCCTGTGGCGCCGAAGGGACGCCTTCGGGCGAGAAGGCCGCGAACCCGACACCTTGGGCCTGATCCCGCTGGCGCTGGGTTTGGTGGCCTTCTTGATTGCGCAGGTCTGGCAAGCTTATTACCTCTCTAGCTTCGCTTTCGTGGTGCTCCTCTCGGGGCTTGCGCTCTACTTCTTGGGAGACAAGGCCACGCGGCGCATCGTCTTTCCCTTGGCCTTTCTCCTGTTCATGATTCCTTTGCCGTTCATCAACCGCCTGAGCCCCGCCTTGGAGTCGTTCACGGCCACGACGTCGACCTCCCTCGTCAGCCTACTGGGCATACCCGCCAGCAACATAGGTTCTCAGATTCAGCTGCAGAATTCCAGCTTCGTCGTGGGTGCGGCTTGTAGCGGGCTGAACTCGGTGGTGGCTCTGGCCACGCTGGTTGTGATATTCGTCTACATCCTTGAGGGTTCTCCTCGTGCCAAGATCATTCTCCTGGCGATGGCGATTCCCATCGCCGTTGTGGCCAACATCTTCCGCGTATCTTCCTTGCTGGTGATTGCCCATCTTTTCGGAGCCGAGGCCGGCATGACATACTTCCACGACTACTCCAGTCCCGTACTGTTCTTGCTGGCTTTCGCGTTGCTGATTCTGGTTAGCAGGTTGGTTGGGTGCTCAGAGATAAGGCGCGATATCTGATCGTAATTGTGCTTCTGCTCGGGGCCCTGGGCGGGTGGCTGGTTATCTCCCAGGGGCTCCTTTCGGCGCCCGGTGAAGCTCCCATCGAAACCGCGGAGACCTTGAATCCTGACGCCAGCAGAGAAGC
>CAZNMJ010000189.1:0-6696 GCA_964573815.1 uncultured Anaerolineales bacterium | reverse complement strand
TCTGGGGTGGGGCGTTGCAGCGGCCTACGAATACTATGACCTTCTATCCACCGACCGCATGGCGCGTGGGCGAGCTAGTGCGTGACGACTACGATGTCAACTTGAACCCAAGCACGCCTGCCGGAACGTATCTGCTACAGGTGAGCCTGTTCACCTCTGCTGACGAGGTGGTGCCAGCCAGCTTCGAGGGAGGTCAGGGAGACTCCGTGCCGCTGGGCAACGTGAGGATTCTGTCGCCCTGACATAAGTACTATAGACTGCTGGCGAGGACTGTGATAACATTGTCCGCAGAGGGTGGAGTATGCCCTACTTCCACGCCAACGGACTGGACATCTTCTACGAACTTCATGGAGAAGGGGACCCTATACTATTCATCCATGGATTTGGCCGGACAGGGGAGAGCGACTGGAAGCACCAGATACCGCTGTTCGCTGACAGCTACCAGTTGATCGTGCCTGACCTGAGAGGCCACGGTCGAACCGACCACCCGGAGACCATCAACGGGCCGGAGTTCTTCCAGCTGGCCACGTCCGACATGGTGGCGCTATTATCCTCCCTCGATCTGGGCCCGGCCCATGTGTGCGGCTGTAGTATGGGGTCTACTATTGCCAACTGGGTCTACTTTGCTGCCCCATCGCTAGTGAAATCCCTTATCCTGGCGTCTGCCGCGGCCAGAGTGAACCGCAAGATCGCCAAAGGTCTTTTCGACCTCTGGGAGAGCATGGCGGACCCCGAAGGCATCGATCCCGCTTGGGCGAGGGGGCTGGCTCGTTTGCATGGAGAGGAGCGATGGCGGATCCTTCTCCAGAACTACGGTGCCGCCGTCATAGCTGCCCTGGACCAAGATGAGGAGATTGCGTACCGGCGAGCCAGTGAGATCACTTGCCCTACCCTGATTGTTCAGGGCAGCAAGGACTTGGTCAGCCCACCGATACTGTCTGAGGAGCTTCACGCCGGGATTGCCGATTCCGAGTTGGTGCTGCTGGATTGCGAACACTGGATACAAGGGCTGCTGCCGCAAGAATTTAACGAGACGGTCTTGGAGTTCCTGGACCGCCACTTTCCCGGCGAGTCTTCCGGGTAGGGTACCTGTGCGGGAGCACACTTATGGCTGAGATAGCCAAGCTACTGATAGCTACCAGAAACCCAGGTAAGCTCAGAGAGTATGAGCAGCTTCTCGCCGGTATGCCCGTGAAGCTCACTGACTTGAACGAAGAGAGGGTCAGCGACGACATAGCGGAGACAGGCGAGACCTTCGCCGATAATGCCATCCACAAGGCTCAGGAGTACGCATGCGTCAGTGGCCTGCTCACTCTTGCTGATGATTCAGGCCTTGAGGTGGATGCGCTGGACGGAGAGCCGGGTGTCCATTCAGCCAGGTATGCCGGGCCTGACGCCACGGATGAAGAAAGATACCAGTTGTTGCTGGAAAGGCTGCGAGACGTGCCTTGGGAAGAGCGGGGAGCTCGCTTTCGCTGCGTGATAGCGTTGGCCGAACCAGAGGGTCGAGTGTGGACGGCGGAAGGGACCTGTGAGGGTATGATAGCATTTGCACCGAAGGGAGAGCACGGCTTTGGCTACGACCCTGTCTTCTACCTGCCCGAGCACCAGAAGACCATGGCGCAGCTCCCCCCTGAGGTCAAGAATCGCATCAGCCACCGGGCGAGAGCTGCTCAGGGGATCAGAGCCACCCTGGACAAGATTCTGAGGAGGCAAGATGTATCAGGTTCGTGTTAAGCGCCACTTCGACGCTGCTCATGCGCTTCGGGGATACAAGGGCAAATGCGAGGCCACGCACGGGCATCGTTACGAGGTTGTGGTCTGCCTCGAGGCTGATGATTTGGACGAAACAGGCCTGGCCTACGACTTCACCGCGCTCAAGGAGGCCTTGGAACCCATTATCGACCGTTTCGACCACGCCTTCTTGAACGAGATTCCACCCTTTGGTGAACTGAACCCCAGTTCCGAGAACATCGCTCGCGTGATCTATGAGGAGTTGCAGCAATCCATCGAAGGAGCCCATTTGCACTCAGTGGAGGTGTGGGAATCCCCCGATGCCTGGGTTACATACCGAGGAGCCTCGCGTTGACCCCCTTTCCTTTCTCGCTTGACCCTGGTATAATGAATATTATCGAGGGGTTCTGGCATCTGGAACCATGGTATCGGCGTCCGTCTAGTAGTTCCGTGTCGGCGGTCGGATGAGAGCAAGAGTCGGGTTGCAAGGGCTGTTAGCCCTGGTCGTGTTGGTGGCTCAACTGGGTCTCTTGGTTGCGCCTGCTCACGCCACACCTAGAGCCGCCGATCCCATCGTGCATGTGGTGCGATGGGGCGAGACCCTTCACCTCATCGCCCGACGGTACGGAACTACCACCGACGCCATAGCCAGGGCAAACAACCTCCACAACCCCAACTTCGTCTATGCCGGTCAGCGGCTGGTCATCCCCACGAACGGCTTCTCTCCATCGGCCGGGAGTAACGGCGTCTATGTCGTGCAGCGAGGTGACACCCTCCGCTTCATCGCGGCCCGGTATGGAACGTCCGTCAGCTACCTGGCCAGCCTGAATGGGCTGCGCAACCCCAACTTCATCTGGGTGGGGCAGAGGCTGAAGGTTCCCTCTTCAGGAGCCGCGACCTCTCCTGCGCCGACTCAAGGGTCCACCGTCATCCACGTGGTGCAGCGAGGAGAGATCCTGGCTCGCATAGCGCAGCGATACGGGACCACCGTGGCAGCGATAGCTTCAGCCAACAATCTCTCCAACCCCTCTTTCATCTATGTTGGCCAGCGCTTGAAGATACCGAGTGCAGGGTCCAGCCCGGCCAGCAGCGCCCCTGCTCCCAGCCCACCGAGCAGCCCTGCAAGCTCGGGTGAGAAGTGGATAGACGTCAACCTCAGCACTCAGACGCTGCAGGCCTACGAGGGGAATCGCGTCGTTTACACCGCTCGCGTGTCGACAGGGATATCCAGGTACCCTACGCCTACGGGAACCTTCCGTATCCAGCGCAAGTATTGGTACGACGACATGACGGGCGGCTCCCGCGCTCGCGGCGACTATTACTATCTGCCCGACGTCCCCTACTGCATGTACTACTATGCCGGATACTCGCTTCACGGGACCTATTGGCACAACAACTTCGGCACGCCCATGAGCCACGGCTGCACCAACCTCAGCATACCCGACGCCGCCTGGCTGTTCAATTGGGCGCCCATCGGAACCAAGGTGGTGAACCACTATTGATCAGTGGTTTCCTCAGGAACGCTGCACGTACTTGCAGCGTTTTCTTTTGTCGTGCTGACCAAGGGCGACAGCTGGGGAGGAATCTTGGCGGCTCTGACGGTGGAGGCATAGCAAATGAGGCAGGCGTCTAAACGTATCGTGACGGTGTTGTTCAATCTGCTCACCCGTTGGGAGGTGGAAGGGAAGGAGAATCTTCCGCCAGGAGGGCCCCTGTTGATGGTGTTCAATCACCTGGCGTGGTGGGACGCACCGCTGGGGATGGCTGCTGTGCCCTTTGAAGTAACTGGAATAGCGTTGAAGGACTTGCAGCGCATACCCATCACTGGCCAACTGCTGAGCTTAGCCAACGTCATCTGGGTGGATCGCGGCCGATACGACCGTGAGGCACTGCGGCAAGCTCTCGCCGTGCTTGAGGAAGGCGGGATCTTGGCCATTGCGCCCGAGGGCAGGATGAGTGTGACAGGGGCACTGGAGCGGGGCAAGCCGGGATCCGTGTTCATCGCCCGCAAGGCTGACGTGCCCATCCTACCCATTGGCCTCACTGGCACTGATAAGGTCTTGAGTGAGTGGCGGAGATTCAGGCGTCCTCATCTCAGGGTGATCATAGGCAAAGTGTTTAGGCTACCCGAGAGGCGCCAGTATGGGTCGCGCAAGGAGGAGCGCCAGGCTGATGCCGACTACATCCTGGAGAGGATAGCAGAACTGTTGCCATCTGAGTACCGGGGCGTTTACGCCGACAGTGTCGAGTAGGGGATCTGGTGGAAACGCCTGCCCTGTCGACCCCGCTTGACGAAGTGACCTTCACCATCCTTGACGTGGAGACGACCGGTCTCAACCCCCACTTTGGAGATCGCGTCTGTGAGATTGCGCTCCTTCAATGCCAGGGTGGCATCGAGATAAGTCGCTTCCACAGCCTGGTGAACCCGCGACGACCCATTTCGCCAGGGGCCTTCGCCGTAAATCGGATCAAAGACGACGATCTGATTACTGCCCCTCTCTTTTCTGAGATTGCGGCGACGGTGTTGGAGGTGCTGGGAGACAGTGTGATCGTGGCCCACAATGCTCCTTTTGATCTGGGGTTTCTGGCCTCGGAGTTGACAATCTCGCGCTTGCCGCTTGTTGACAACCCGGTCGTAGATACCCTGGCTCTGTCCCGGTATTGCTACTCCTTCCCCAGCAATAGTCTGCCGAATCTGGCCTACTATCTGGGTATAGACACTCTGCGCGAGCACCGTGCCTTGGCGGATGCCATCACTACCAAGCAGCTGCTCGACCACCTCCTCGCTGATCTGTCAGATGCAGGCGTATACACTCTGGGGGATCTGATAGGGGTGCAAGGTGGTCAGATAGGCTGGCCGGCACAGGAGATAGTACCTTTGCCCCCACAAATAGACGAAGCGCTGAGAGGCGAAGGCCAACTGGAATTGAGGTACGTTTCCGCCTCGGGTGAGGAGACTCGACGACTGGTCAGTCCGCTTTACGTGACGGCTTTCGCTGGCTATCTATATCTGATCGCCATCTGTCACCTGCGTAACGAGCAACGGACGTTCCGGCTGGACCGTATCATCGAGATGCGGTCAGGTCTGTAGATATGGTGGATCTTCTTGCGCTGCGTTCTGTTCTCGTAGGAAACTGAGCATGCCTGATTGGGAGGATGACCAAGAACTCTTTCGCCTCGTGCGGGAAGAGTTGTATACCGCAGTCGTGGGCGATGTCATGGATGCGTCGGGCCTGATCCATCAGTTCTTGCCGCCGGAGATCAGGCCTCTCCGGGATGATATGGTGCTGGTCGGTCGAGCCATGCCGGTGCTCGAGGCGGACTGCACAGACAATACCATGGCCGATCAGGAGAGAGAAGCGCCTTTCGGCCTGATGCTCGACGCGCTGGATGACTTGAAGCAAGGAGAGGTTTATGTCTGCACCGGCTCCTCTCCTCGCTATGCCCTGTGGGGCGAGCTGATGAGCACCCGGGCCATGAAGCTTGGAGCATCCGGGGCGGTCCTGGACGGCTATTCCCGAGATACCAGGGGGATCTCGCGTTTGAACTTCCCCACCTTCTCATACGGCCCCTACGCACAGGACCAGGCCATCCGCGGCCGTGTTGTCGACTTTCGGTGTCCCATTTCCTTCGGCAACGGTGTGCAGGTCAAGCCGGGAGATCTGATCTTTGGCGACCTGGATGGGGTGCTTGTCGTGCCGGCGGAGGACGAGAGAGAGGTCATCTACGAAGCCCTGGAGAAGGTGCGGGGCGAGAATGCCGTCCGAAGGGCTATAGAGGAGGGCATGTCCGCACGGGAGGCCTTCGAGCGCTACGGCATCATGTGAGGGTGCGGAACGACACTGGCCATCCATACACACGTGCGCTGAGCAGGGACCACTGCCGCTCGAGTGGGACGTAGGCACGCCTTGCTCATAGGAGTGACGAGTTTGCTCTGTCCTGCTGCTGAGCTAGTGTAGCGTAGAGTGCTGAGGAATGCAGGCACCCCGAATGAGGCATCGTTCGGAGGTGCCATTATTTATGTGTCACGATCCACCGATTACAGTCAAGTACGGCCAACCCCTAGCTTACGCAGGCTCCGAGTGCTGGTAGGAAGGTTGCACCGTCTCCGTCCACCGATTCGAGAGCATGGTTAGCCGCCAAAGAGAGCTTGCTGCGCAGGCTACGGGCGGATGTGGACATCCACACCTCCCTGTGAGACTTGCGAGCATCTCGTGCTGAGAACAACAGGATTGGGCAGAAATGAAAGGGAGCGGCCTCATGGGCCGCTCCCCTTCGCTATGGCCGGGTTGAGCTACTTCATGGCCACGGGTACTCCGGGACGTCGCCCGTCGCTGGGCAGTAATCCTCTCCGACCGCTGAGAAGATGGCGTTCAGGTCTTCGAGGAGGTCCCTACCGTCGTCGCGTGCTGAACCTGTTGGCTTGCTACCAACTGGATTGCTGGCGAAGTATACGTCGATCGCATCCAGCAGATCCTCCAGCTCCGAATGCACGGGCAGGCCTAGGACGTCGGCCAGGGCCACGTTCAGCCGCGCCGCGATGTACTTGAACGACAGCTGGATGGTGACGTCGCCGTGCGCTGGCAATCCTAGCACCTCCAGATAGCTCAGCCCGCCTGGGAACTCGGACGAGTCCACCCATGGGAATGGTGTCCCGGTGTAGAACCCAGCAGCAATCGCAACCGGATCTAGTCCTTCGTCATCCCACTTCTGGACGCCTTCACCGCCGCCCCAGAAACCTGGCGAGTACATGCAGCCGAACTTGACGGTCACGGTGCACTGTGCATACCGATCATACTCATTCGGGAAGCCGACGGGGCTGTACACCGTCGTGACCCCGTGGACTAGCGTTTCGGGATCGCCGATCTGGACGGTGTAAGGCAGCCACACCATGTCATCAGCCAGGGGGTCCGGGAAGGAACTCGACACGTCGCCAAGCAGGTTGCTCAAAGCGCTGAGCAG
>CAZNMJ010000188.1:0-6817 GCA_964573815.1 uncultured Anaerolineales bacterium | reverse complement strand
AACGCTTAGCGGCGGGGCAGACCCAGTCCCCTGATGGCGATGATATTCCTCTGGACCTCATTGCTGCCGCCGGCGATGGGGCCCATGTACATAGCCCGGCGCAGGCGCTCGAACTGACCAAAGAGGGCCACCCACTTGGAACCCTGCTGCAGGGTGCCATAGAGCCCCATGATCTTCAGGGCGGCGTACAGGATGCGCTGTTGTATTTCGCTGCCGAAGGTTTTGACCATGGCCGCCTCATAGTGGGGCACTATCCCCCGGCTCACCAGCCAGGCGCTGCGGTGGCTGAGCAGGGTGAGCACCGTGACCTCGGCGGAAAGCTCGGCCAACATATTTTGGACCGCGGGGTCCTTGCTCAAGGGCTGGCCGTTGCGCTTCGTCTCCTTGACGAACTTGATCAGCTCCTCAAGGACGCGCACGTTGTGCGAGGCCTCATATAAAATGATTCTCTCGATGGTCAGGGCGGTGGTCATATAAGTCCAGCCCTGATTCAGCTCGCCCACCAGGTTTCGCTTGGGCACCCGAACATTATCCCAGAAGACCTCGTTGGTCCTGCCATTGGCCATGGTCCACAGGGGGCGGACGGTGATCCCGGGGCTGGACATATCCGCAATGAACAGGGAAATGCCCTGGTGCTTGGGCATATCGGGGTCTGTTCTGGCCGCCAGCCAACACCACTCGGCGCGGTGGGCGCCGCTGGTGAACAACTTTTGGCCATTGATCACATAGTCATCCCCATCGGGCACAGCCCGGATCTGAAGGGAAGCCAGGTCGCTGCCGGCCTCAGGCTCGGTATAGCCCAGGCAGAAGTCCATCTCACCGCTGAGGATCTTGGGCAGAAACTCTTGCTTCTGCCATTCGGTTCCGTGCATCGCTATGGTGGGAGCCACAATGCGCGAGCCGGTGAGGGGGAACAAACCGCCATGGTAGCCCCACTCCCAACCAAAGATGTAGCGTTCCATGGTGGGCGCCTCCAGGCCGCCGTATTCCTTGGGCACCCCCAGACCCAGCCAGCCCCTCTCGCCGAGCCTGCCTCTCAACCAGCGAAAGAACTGGACATCGCCCTCCCTATATCCTCCGCCCTCGCCCTCGAGCTGACGCTCTTCTGGAATCTCCTTGGCGAAAAAATTGCGGAGTTCTTGTCTGAATCTCTCCTCTTCCTCAGTAAAATAGAAGTCCACCCTGCGCTACCCCCTTTCCACAAGATCACTTGCACGCAGTCACTGCAATTGCAAGCCTGGTGTCACCACTCTCCCTTGAAGATGTTGATGGTCTCTATCCAATCGCTGACGCCCAGGCGCCCTATCAGGGGTACAATACCTCGTCAGCATAGGCTGCTAGCGCAGTCTTCGCTCAACCGGCCATATTCCTTTCTCTCTTGAGGGCAGAGCGATCGTGGATCTGCTCGGCATTACATTCTCCCCCGCCTGATTCAGGCAGCTAGACAAAATATCCACGCAGTATTCGCCATCCTCGTCTACATACTTCTCAATTACCTTGCTATTGAAGCGAAGAACGTCGGATATAAAGACGAAGCCACGGTATTGAGCCAAGCACCTCTTGAGCCAACCGTCATCCCCCATCCAATTGGTGAGTTGCTGCATCAAGAAGTGGTGCCTTTGCGCTCCCCAGTCATAGGCATTGGGGAACCCGGCAAATTCAGCCGCTCCTCTATTGCAGTGCACGAACTCAATGTATTCCCGGGCATTGCTATCGGGGTGAACCAGCGCTAAGCCAGGGACTTTGCGAAACAACTTGAGGGCCGAAGCACAACCCAGCAGGACCTCCGTGGCACCAAACCAGGCTACCATATCCATGAGCCGCAAGGGCCCTTTCACCAGCTGAGGCAGCTCATCGTCTTCATTGACATCCTCCCAGTAGCGGGGCTCGGAGCCCCGGATCTCCTCGCTGGATTTGATCATCTCATCCTCGATTTGGATGCGCTCCTCCTCGGTCCAGGGGTGAGGATGCTCTCTTTTCGCTGTCTTCTCCTCTCCCCTTGTCCTAGCGCTCACCCGGGAGCGCTCGGTTCGGGCGATGGTCATATAGGCGGTAGCTACAACCTCGGCCCTCTGGTCTGTATATTTTGTCTCAAAAATCTCCTGGAGCCATCTCGGGGCGAACCTGCCCCCTTTCTCCTGGAGCTCGATAAATTCACTCTCGCAGGTAAACTTATCACCGGGATAGATAGGCTTATGGAACACCCACTCAGTACCGGAGTGGAAGGCGAGCACCCCGCGCAGCCCGAGCCCTATCCCCCCACCGCCCACGACCCGAAGGAAGGAAGGGGGAGCCACCAGCCTCCCATAGCGGGTCTTTTTGGCGTATTCTTCATCACGATAGAGGGGATTCAGGTCCCCGATGGCGTTGACGAATTGCCTTATGCTGTCTTGCGTAGCATACTCGCCTCGACCAGCGCTAACCTGTTTCCTGCCTATCCTCTTTCGGTGTTCCTCGATCGCTTCATCGGTGATAACGCCCTGTGCAAATCGCGGCCCCTTCTCGCCCATCGCAGAGACCTCCTAATCGTATTAGCGGGGATTTACCATACCGACTGCTGTTGGACTACCTTCAATCCTATGCTCGCTGGCTGTCAATACCTCTCATAGGCCCGGAACCGGCCCCCGCAGCCAGCCCCATGCTGTAGCACCTTTGGCACATCGCTTGTCCCTGTCAGGTGTATGGCTTCCTGCACCACATCAATGAAAGAGTCCGCTGTTGTACCAAGGTGTGCGTGACCTCCATGGCCACGATGAACCGGGCAGCGCTATTTGTTCTCTTGCGGGCCCTCGACATGGACTTTGACCAAGACGCGTCCCCAGCCCCCACAGTCTGGCCCGACGTCGGGGCAGGATACGATGTCCATCAGCAGGCCGTTGGGGTCGAGCCCGGCGGCGAACCGCTCGAAGAGAGCGCTCACCACGCCCGCGAGTTGCGACACCAGGAACACGCACATGAGCGGTGGGCATTCGTCGCGGATCAAGACACCGTTGCCGTTCATCACCAGCCGCTGTCCCACGCCGTGCTGGCAGATGCAGCCGTGCGAAGAGATCACCTCGGCCACGATCTTGTGGGTGCGGAAGGTGGGCGTGTTCATCATCTGGATAAACTTGGGGTTGGACTTGAATCTGGCCAACTCCTCGTCGCTGTAGCCCATTATCTCCTGAAACCGCTGCCAGGCGCGCGCCATTTTGTCCTCTGCCATGTCGAAGGACCTCCTGTGGATAGGACTGTAATTCCTAATTATAGGGCAAAGAGCAAGAATGAGAAAGCCAGGGCAGAAAATGTAGACCTGGGGAGATGAGCGTGCGATATATCTCGCGGTCGACTGCATACGTGCCGGGATGGCTAGCATGAATCCAGTGATTCCAGGGAGCCCCTATTGACTTTTGTAGACTCCCATCACTTCCCCGTGCGCAAGGGCATGCCCCTCCATCGCCTGGACCAGCTCCTTGCTGCGTGCTCCGGCCTTGAGGTCAAGCACCGTATTCAGGGCATAGAGCCTGAAATAATATCGATGGGTGCCACTAGGCGGGCAGGGACCCCCATAGTTCGCATCGCCCCAAGTGTTCTTGCCATGAAGGGCGCCTGCGGGAAGGTTGCCCCTTGGGCTCACCGCCTCAGACAGAGCGCGTGTTTCAGCCGGCAGGTTGAAAACCACCCAGTGGATCCAGGTGCCGCCGGGCGCGTCGGGGTCATCGGCGATGAGCACAAAGGTTTGCGTGCCTTCTGGTGGTTCGCCCCACTGGAGCGGCGGCGAGAAATCCTCGCTATCGCAGGTATACTTGGTGGGAATCGGTTCGCCATTGGCGAATGCGGTGCTCGTTACTTCTATGGATAGCACCTCACGTCCTTGCGGTGGTACGGAGGTTAAGTCAACATCCTCCCCACCGCCACATCCGGCCAAAAGCATGGCCAGCAGAGCCAGACAGATCGCGGGCTGTACTAGTTTCCGGCAATTCACTGGAGTACCCCCCTTCACGCCCTTTTGGACTGGCTACACCTGCATGCCGACGACCGCGCTCAGTGAGTTGATCCTCAATCAAGGCCTCCTGGGCAGAGACAAAGCGCAACGGGCCCTTACTGACCTAGTATCTTGGGTTGTCTATGCCAATGGAGCCGTTCCATAAGTGGAGGAAATATCAGTCGCCCATTTGTTCAAGCCAAAGTGACATCTGGAGAGGAACCGGGATTCCCCACATCAACTATTGCGGCTATGTTACCCCCCTCGCCACTGGCTGTCAAGGCCTGTAACGAGCCCAAGACCAGCTCCGTAGCCAACCCTATGCTGAAGCGCCTCGAAAACCTTTCGTCCCAGGCAACCCCGGAGTTGTAGGCACCAGTAGATAGGGGCCCCTATCCAGCGGGAATTACCCGCCGCGTACCCCAGCCCTCGGGCAGGATGGCATCCAGGGAGGGCACCGCAGGCTCGTCCCGGGTACCAAGGAGGAGAAATGAGCCAGAATTGTGCATGTGAATGTAGTCTGTACAGATATCGCAAGATCACTGAAGTTCTATCGGGACATACTAGGAGCCAAGGTCGTCTCAGCTCTTGGAGGAGGTGAATCAGCAGAGCTAGCAGCGGCGATGGGCTTTAAGGGTGTTGCCCAATACCGTGCTTATCTACTCAGCTTTGGCGAAGGTTCAAAGACATCGCCCACTACCCTATAACCGAAACCAGGCGTAATTTGTGGTCGCCCTTGGCGGTCGGCTGCAGTAACTTTGTTGGGCCGTGGCCCGGACATCCACGGGCTATTCGATCGGAGAAAGGGTGCTCATCGCCATCTCCTCCATGGCCGGTTTCAGCAGGGTCTCCTCGCGTGTTACCCGGCGGTAGAAGTACCGCACCAGCTCCGCATCCCGCTCCGGGCCAGATCCGAGCACCAGTTGCTGCAACTCCGCGTCCCCCTGTGCCAGGCTGCTGGGACGGTGCCCGAGGAGCCTGGCCAGATCGTCAAGCTCCAGCGCGTCGATAGCGGGCCCCAGCCGTTCCGAGAGTCGCAGGTGCTCCAGCAGGCGGATCGTGGTCCGCATTCGGTAGGCGCGATAGCCGTCGTCGATCTGCGGGAGTTGCTCGTCTCTCAGGTTCTCCAGCACCACGTCGAACATCGGCGAGCGCGGCGTTGGCACCGGCTCCGGCATGGACACGGGCTCGAGCTCGATCCCTATGGCCTCGGCGAGGCACTCAACCGTGGCACGCGAGTAGAGTACATACCATGATAGAAACTCGGGCATATCCCCCCATGGGACGGGGTTCTGGATAACAGGCGCCAGGGCCATCGGCGTGATCAGCATCCCGCGCACGCTGTAGTAGCGGAGTGCCTCCAGGTCGATGGGGTCGCCCGAGAACTCGCTGTACAACTGGAAGCGCTTGCGGAGATCGCCGAAAGGAGTGCACAGGTCCCGGCCCCGGATCAGCGCCAGATCGTACATGGGATCTCCCAAGTGCGCGAGCTCCCAGTCGAGAACGGCAGTCACGCGCCCGTTCTGGGAAAGAAAATTACCGGGCCCCGTGTCACCCTGCACAAGCACAGTACGCCGTGCCTTCTTTGGCACGTTCCGATGTAGCCACCGCAGCGTGAACTCGACTAGCGGTACAGGTTCCGTCACGAGCCGGCGGTAGGCCTTCTCATGCACGTTGAGATCGTTGAGGGCCTGCTCCTCGGGCGTGGTCGGCCGCACCATGCCGATCGACGTAAAGACGTCCGGATCGATACTGTGAATCGAGGCGAGCACTTCCATGAAGTGGTGCGCTATCGCCTCGCGTTTTTCCTCATCAGCGATATGGTGGAAGTCAGGCCGGCCGGGCGCGCGCTCCATCAGGATGCCCATGGGGTCCTGGCAAAAGCCATAGACGTGTGGGACCGGTACACCTGCTCCCTCAAGGATCTGCAAAAGCTTCGCCTCGCGCTCAAGCGAACTGTAGATCGGCGGCTGATCGCCTACAAGATCTCCACGATAGCCGCGCCAGTACAGGGGAATAGTCTTGCCGCCGACGTCCACATCGATGAACCAGGCCGGTCTGCTCCGGCCCTGGCGCTCTAGCCATGTGATCCTTCCGCCCATGGTCGCCTCGACCCAGCGGAAGGCCTGATCCCATTTGCCCTCCGATGTGCTCATGCTCATGCCTCCTTTATGAAGGTTCCGAACTCAGCCGCCACTGAGGATATACAAAATCACATCCGATCAAAAACTGACTTCCATAAGCAAAACCGGCCTCAATGTGCAGCCGCCCTTAGCGCTCGGCTGCGCCCAGAGGCCCGACGATCATCCCTGGTGGCTAGATCACCTCCTCCTCCCTCAGCCTGGCGATTTCGCCCCCAGAATACCCTAGTACCTGCGTCAGCACCTCTTCGGTGTGTTGCCCCAGGTCCGGGGCTCCGCTCCGCACTTTGGCCGGCGTCTCTGAGAAAGACACCGGGAAGCCAACATATTTTATCGGGCCAAGCACGGGGTGGTCGAACTCCACCAGATACTCGTTCTCCCAGTGCTGAGGCTCATCTGCTATCTCCTGGTAGTTCAAGACCGAAGCATAGCCAAACTTTACTCCCAGCTCCTGGAAGCGCTGGAGCCATTCCTCCCTCGTTCTGGTGGCAAAGGCCTCGTCCAGGATGGCGATGAACTCGATATAGTGCTGACTCATTGCGAAACGATCCTTGAAGCGGGCATCGTCCTCCAGATGTTCCAGGCCCATAGCCTGGCAGAACTCTGACCAGTATGGGTCCACATGTGACTCGCCCAGCAGCAGCCATTTGCCGTCGGCGCAACGATAGAAGTTGTACAGGGGCCTCCGACACCGTTTTCGGGTGTGTCGGGC
>CAZNMJ010000187.1:0-6824 GCA_964573815.1 uncultured Anaerolineales bacterium | reverse complement strand
TGCGGAGTGCAGGACGAACGCGGTCGAAGGAGAGATGAAGTAGGGGTCGGCCCGCCTGCACCCCGCGATGGTATCATAGCAGCACTGGAGGAGACTGCCAACAGCAAGCCACCAGTGATCCGAGATATACGCGTCAATGGCCCAAGACTTATCCCTCTGGCCCCAGACTGCCGGCGCGCTCCACTCGGCTGCCGGGTGCCTGGTCAGGCCTGGCCTTCTAGGACCTCCTTCAGCTTGGCCAGATTCCCTTCCATCTGGCCCTGCCACATGCGGACCACAACACGCGTGGCCAGCTTGAAGAGGCCTCCTGGGTCCCCCTCGTAGACGGCGGTGATCTTCGTGCCCCCCTGAACAGGTTCAAAGGTCACGCCCTCCTCCAATTGTAGGGGTCCGGCGCTGAGTCTGAACTCCACCTTCTCGTTGGGCTGATACGCTGTGATCTCCGAGGTCCACTCGATGCGCTGGCCCAGAAAGTGGAGCACCCCGCGGTAGGTCGCACCCACGCCCAGTGGGCCCTCGCTCGTCTTGGCCACATCTGAGATGTCCGATTCCCACTGCTCGTCATTCTCAGGGTTGCTCACAAAGGCGAACACCTCCTCAACGGGTCGGTCGATCACTACACTTGCTTCGGCTCTTGGCATCTCTATGCCTCCTTTCTCTTCCTGTCTTCGGCCCGCCTCGGGAAACCCACATCAAGTATCTGATAGAGTGGCAGGTGGTCACAGGGCTACTTGAACCCATCGATCAGTAAGGCCAGCCCCATACGAGCGGTTCCTCTCCCGTGGGGTAAACTTCCACAATCTGCCAGCGGCGCACAGCACATCCTTCCACCCCTGGCCAACACGACGCCCCACGTCCAACAACGTCGAATACGTACTGCCTGGGTTCATCACCTCGGGAGACTTCTACCCACAGCCGGGCAAAACCGGCATCTCGGCTATCGGTGATGACGTGAGGCTCGCAACAGGTGCTCCACCACTCGATTCTCAGCACCCGGTGACTCAGGTCGGCTCCGAGATCCTGCAGTTCCGTTGTTACAGACTGACGGCGCGCTTCATACTCTGGCCCGAGTCGCTCGTCCGCGGGCCACAGTGCCAGGGCCTCCTCACGAGCCCCTGAGGCCACGAGTTCCAGATATGCTGACACTTTCGCTTGGGGCGTTTCCCCGATGAGCCTCTCGACCAGACGGTTGGCAGGCGCGAGCACGGGTGCAGCCATGCTCACCGCAAGGCACCCCAACACCACAAATGCTATGGCGAGGACCGGGATGAGGGCCAAGAGGTATCGAAAGACCCTCCTCCGACTTCCCAGCCATCTGGAGAGGACCGGCAGCGACAAAACACCAATTGGCAAGGCATGAGCGGGCGAAAAGTCGGCAGACAGCATAGGCCAAAGCCTGACAGCCAGTAGCAGCGAGACTGGCAGAAGGACAAGATGCGCCAGTAGAGTCGGGATCTTTTTCAGGCACCTCCCACGCACTTGTCCCAGAGGACCTCCGGCGCCCTATTCACCCGGGAAGCGCCGAATGCGCAAGCGCAATCTGATCACAGCAGATCGGAAAGTGTCTTGCCTCCCAGATAGTCGGGGAAACTATACACTCCCGTCACTTGAAGATAGCATCGGTCTGGATGCTTCTCCCACCCCCTCGCCAAGCCGATGCGCAGGTAGACATCGTGGTCACGGAGGAATCCCGTCAACCATCCACCGACTTTGTCCGCAGCCCACTCCTTTTGCGTGCTCAAGTAATCACAGGCGGTCCTGAAGGTGAGATCGGTAACCGCCAGGCCGTACTGTTGGCCGCCGTGGTCTGTGAACCAGATCCGATAGTCCCACTTCTCCTCCCCATCCTTGTACCGCCTGACTCCGTAGCCCACGGTCCAGATCCGCTTGGCCAGGACAGCCCCCAGAGACCTGTGACCCTCGCCCTTGTTGATGTACTGGTCCTCTTGGATCGGTGCTCCGAAGATCTCCGCCACCGAACCATCGAGATGATCCTCCAGGAAATCTCGTCTCTCGTCCGTGGGTAGAACCCTGACCAGCTCAGGCCTGCACTTGGGATCGATCTCCCAATCCTCGGTGTGCGGCGGGTCAGAGATCTGATCCCTGAAGTCCAATCGGACCTCGGCGAAGGGCAAAACGATCAACTCCACCCCGCTCCAGATGAAGTTCTCGGTGATCCTCTTGCCACTCTCATAGGGCATCACTGGCCTGACTGACGCCCCGTCATCGGCGAAGAACCCGGCAACGCACACCGCAGGGCGTTGCATTCTGGTCAGATCGGTGACGATCATGCTCCTCTGCACAGCTTCCACCTCCTCTATGACTCAACACGCCTTCATGTCTCCACGGCAGTGACGGACAGGGACAGCGCAAGCCTGTGAAGCCAGTTTGACCGGCCTCCCGGCTCAGAGATGTACTATCTCCACATCCGGCCATGATCGATGCAGATACTCAGCCACAAGCCTTCGGTGGCAGTGGTCGGGAGCAGGCTCGCTACACAGCAAACAACACTTCTTCTGCGAAAAGAGGTCCCTTTCCAGGCTCTCCAGCACCTTCCGCTCCTCCAACAGCTTCAAGAACTCTTCGACGTACACCTCCCAGTCGTTACCCGACTCTTCATAGGCCTTCCTGATCTCGGGGGTTGGAGCCAGGAATTCCAGATGTTCGTATTCGATTCCCAAGAGGCGCCGCAGAAAGTACTCCAGATCCTGCTTCTTGCTGAACCCGGCCAGCTGTGAGGTGTTCTTCAGGCGCACGTCCAGTATCTGTTCAACGCCATGACTCTCCAACAAGCTGAAGAACTCCTCAGCAGACTTCTGGGTGTATCCTATGGTGTAGATCTTCATATCCACTCGTCCCCAAACCCCAGCTGCTCCACTTCCCTGTCCAGCGTCCTGTGCGCCGGTTCAGTCCAGGTCTCACCGCCCTTGTGCCGGATGTGCTGCACGTCGACCTCTCTGTCCAGCAAGGTCTGAGCTATGAGCAGATGCCGATGACAGTGGTTGGGGTCTTCCTCCGCGCACATCACCGCCGTCCATTTCTCGGTGGCCAGCTCTATCAGTCCGTCGACGCCCTTCTGGTACCAGTCCTTCTTCTCCACCTCTCGATACAGCACCCTCTGCTCATCCTGTTCATCGTAGCAGCTCGGATCCTTGGGCCTCCCCCCGAGATAGTGGCCCCCGTAGACGTATTGGATGTCTGCCTGCGTGAGCTCCTCTGCAAGGTTCTCCCTGTTGAACTGGGGCGCGTGCTCGCTGTAGGGGGAGCTCCGCACATCGAGCACCGCTTCGACATCGTGCGCCTTCAGCAACTCGATGATTCTCTCTACCTCTACGTTGCTGTGCCCAATCGTGTAGATGATCATTGCCGTTCACGCTCCTTACACCCCGACTTTGTCCTCGCAGATCGCGAGCGCGGCTCATCCCAGCCTCAACACCAAGCCTCCTGAGTAGCTGCCTGACTACGTCCGGCAGCGTATCGAAGGACGCGACCCAACCAGCCTATCCGCTTGCCTACCCGCATGCTTCGATACGTGCTTCGATACGGCGCTCAGCTACTCTGCACCACTGAGCATGCTGGCCCTTTCTTGGCCACCCGGACCTGAAGCTTGAATCGTAACGCGGTCGCAATCCATCCGGATTGGCGCAGGGGCTTGGCGGCGGAGTGCAAGCCGAGCGCGGTCGAAGGAGAGATGAAGTAGGGGTCGGCTGGCCTGCACCCCGCGGTAGTATTATAGCACAAACCAGGCATTCTGTCAATACGAATCAGGGCCTCTTCACAGGCTCACCGACTTCGCTCGTGCGGGAGACCGCTTGGTGCTGAGCAGCGCATCCCACAACAAAGGCCCACCCCGCGGTGCGAGGCGAGCCTTGCAAACGAAATTGTGATGTGCAGGTGCTCCCCCTGCACGCTACCGGTGAATTCTACCGCAGGTAATGAGGACTGTCCACCATAGAATCGACGTGGCGCGAAGGTTTCTGGCCGTATGCAACTCTACTCTTGCGCTGTCTCTACGGATCCTTGGTGTCTTCCTTCGACAGGAGCTTTGCCAGGATCTGCCAGTGATAGCTGCCAGGAAGACCATGCTCAACGTCCTCGCAGTGCAGGAGATCAAATCCGAGGAGGATGTCGTCGATCTCTTCCCTGTCGAAGTAGTGATGAGGGTGGCTCTTCTCTTCGTGATCCGCGATGATGAAAGTGCCTCTTTCGATCTCCTCCCCCCGCCCACACTGATCGTTCTTCGTCGATATCAAGGTGCAGAGGAGATAGCCATCCAACTTGAGACACCTCCTTATCTCACCGATGGTCTGGCGAATGTGGTCCGTCAGGCCGTGATAGATCACGTTCCATGCCAGTATGAGGTCGAAGGAGTCGCTCTCAAAGGGCAGCCTACTCATGTCGCCTGTAGCCAGCTTGAGCGTGATGCCCTCCTTCTCAGCCCACTGGACTGCGTATTCCATCCCAGCGGGACTCGGCTCTACCCCGTAGACGTCAAAACCTTCCTTGGCCAGGAGGATGGAGTGCCGGCCCAGCCCGAAGCCTAGATCGAGGACCGTATGCACACCTTCGCTCTTGAACCTGGGTAGAAGAGAGATGACAAAGGGCTCAGGCTCGAGCCACCACGCCCGCCCTTCTTCGGTTTTCCAGATCTCGTCCCACTCTTTCATGGCAATCTATCTGTTCCTGATCCTATTGGCATCGCGTTACAGCAGTCTGAGTGGCTACCGACTTGCATTGCGTCCCACACTCACTGAAGGAGTCTTTGACGTATTCTCTTGCCGTGAGAAGGTTGCCGAAATCGACTTCAACGACCACAATCCCAACACCTAGAACTGTTACCTATGTCTCCGAACACCCGTTACCCATCTCCCCGGTCTTTACACCCCTCAAGGGGGAGGGCTGTTGTCTCATCGCTCCAGTTGGATGCCCGGTGCCTCCAGGATGTCCCTCAGGTTGGCCAGGTCTGACTCCACCTGTCTCTGAAACACGCGGACCACAATGGGTCCAGCCAGCCGGACGAGGCCACGCAGGTCACCTTCGTAGACGATGGTGAAGCTCGTACCGGCCTCAATGTGCTCTAAGGTCAGGATTTCCTGGAGCTGCAGAGGCCCGGCGTTCACGCTGAATTCCAGTTCTCCGTCGGTGTCGTAGCCCGTGCACTCCGCAGTCCAGTCGATGGGCAGGCCCAGCAATCGGATCCCTCCCCGGAACGTCGTGCCCACGCCCATCGGGCCCTCGCTGGTTTGCTCCACGTCGAACTGAGAGGTCTCCCACTGCGGATGATCCACAGGATTGCGCACAAACCCAAAGACCTCTTCAGGAGGACGGTTGATCACCACACTTGCTTCGACTCTGCGCATGACCACCCGTCCTTTCGCAGAGGGCCGCAATCGCTGCCTGGCATCACCGACACTACCCCTCGTCCAATATCACGTCCGACTTGTGTTTCCCCAATGCCCTTCCCCAGCGGCGGGTCATTTCAGGCATGATCGTTTCCCCCACAGGGGCTCGCTCCAGGCCGAATATGGTGCCAGGCAGGTCCAGAGGCTCCTGAATGGCCCAGATTCTCTCGTGATCTTTGGGCGGCAGGATCTCAGCAGGGTCCCCGACGGCGATCCAGCCAATGGGCACCACAGCATCCGCTGGTAGAGTGGTCTTGAGATGAACCAGGCCGCCAATGCGGACCTCGGCCCGCGTGCCGACGTGAGCCCCGTTGAAGATGGTGGCACCCGTGGCGATGAAGACATTGGCCTCCAGAGTGCAGCCTGTGAGGTAGCAGTGTGGTCCCACCACCAGGTGGTTGCCCAGCGTCACGGGATGCGGACGCGAACCTCGGACCACCGCATACTCCATGATGATGCAATCGTCGCCGACGACCACGGGGCCTCCCTCGGCCACGAGCACCGCGCCGAAGAGAATCCGGCAGTTCTCACCGATGGTGACGTCCCCACAGACCACCGCCGTCGGCGCGACATAGGCTGATTCATGGACGCGCGGACGCTTTCCCAGATGTTCAACCAGCATGGCCCTCCCTCCGGTCCTGTCCTCCTCGCTAGGTCTCGGTACTCTCAACGCGTTGAGCCAGCCACTGGCGAACCTGCGTTGGTGTAAAAGGCTCGCTCAGTAGCCGACGGAAGTTGGCCACGGCGTCAGGGCCCTCCAGCAGTGGAGTCAGCAGTGCTTGGCCCATGGTATAGTTGAAGGCGTAGGAGCGCCAGAGAGGGATCTGGATGAATCGCATTATGCTCTCCACTTCCTTCTGGCCTCCAATGTAGTAGCGACCGACGTACTCCTGCACCTGGTCCGGCGAGCGGCCGTCCCGATGGAGCAGCAGAGCCGCGTTCCCCGCCACCGCGCGCAGCACGTCGCGCGCCCGTCCCACGCCGATCTGTTGGTCCACGTCCAGGTCGCGCAGACCCGCCACAGGACAGAGTTCGTCTCGCAGGAAGGCGGCTAGTTCGGGGTCGCTGAAGATCATGCTCCGTGCACTCACCGCAATACCTTCCGAAAGCACAGCCTCCGGAGCGAGCACATGGATGGCGTGCTCCGCCCGGCCCTGCTGCCGATAGAGAAGGTATTCCTTGATCGCGTGCTCGGTGTGATGTCCCGGGTAGGCTTCGTGGGTCACCACCGACAGTGCGCGATCTGGCCGTACCGGCAAGTCCGTGTTCAGTTCAATGCGAGACCGGTACTCGCCCATGTACCAGTTGTAGGCCCGCCACGGCTTGTCCTCAACGAGCTCCAGCGATACCTCTTCGCCAGAGGGCAGGTCACAGAGGTCGAGCGTCCGGCGGCGCGTTTCCTCAACGACCCGGTCGAACACC
>CAZNMJ010000186.1:0-6828 GCA_964573815.1 uncultured Anaerolineales bacterium | reverse complement strand
CGCAGTGGTCGCTGTTCTATTCTGAACAGGCTCGTCAGAAAATGGAGGAGGCACGCAAGCAGCGAATGGAACTCAAGCAGGCGCAGGAGGATTTGGTCCTTGCCAACCGGGAGCTCGCTCGGCTGTCCGATAGACTGAAAATGATGCATCAGGTTGCCGAGGAGGCACGTCGAGCAAAGGAGGAGTTCGTGGCCAACGTGAGCCACGAGCTCCGCACGCCCTTGAACATGATCATCGGGTTCAGCGAGATGATCACCCAGTCGCCCCAGGTCTACGGTGACGAGCTGCCACCAGCCCTTCTGGCCGACATCGCTGCGATCCAGCGCAACAGTCAGCACCTGACCAGGCTGGTGAACGATGTCCTGGACCTCAGCCAGGTCGAGGCTGGCCGCATGGCTCTCAGCAGGAGATGGGTCTCGCTCCAGGAGATCATAGACGAAGCGGTGTTGGCTGTGCGAGCCATATTCGAGTCCAAAGGGCTCTCCCTGGAGATAGAAGTGCCTCCACACTTGCCCCCGGTATTCTGCGATGGCACACGCATCCATCAAGTCGTGTTGAATCTGCTCAGCAATGCGGGTCGTTACACGAAGAAAGGAAGTGTGCGGGTAAAGGCCTGGTGCGATGCGGACGAGGTCGTGGTCAGCGTGACCGACACCGGCCCTGGCATCGCCCCGGAGGACCAGGAAAGAATCTTTGAGCCGTTCCAACAACTGGGTGACCCGATCCGCCGTCGTGGCGGTGGCAGTGGCCTGGGGTTGAGCATCAGTAAGCGGTTCGTGGAGATGCACGAGGGAAGGATGTGGCTGGAGAGCGAGTTGGGCGTGGGCACAGCCATCTACTTCAGCCTGCCACTGCAGGCGCTCCCCATCACCGCCCTTAGCGGCCAGGATGCGATGCGGTGGTTCAGCCCGTACGACGAGTACGAATACCGAGCCCGTACCCGGCGGTCGAGTGTACCTGCGCCGAAGGTGGGCCCTCGATTCGTGCTCTTGGAAGAAGAACGCACGCTGCAGCGACTGTTCAGCCGCTACATGCATGACGTCGAGGTCGTCCCTGTCCGGAACATGGAAGAAGCCTTCGATGAGTTGACTCGCTCACCAGCCCAGTTGCTGATCGTGAACGCTCCCTCACTCGATGGAGGGCTCGTTGCAACGAGTCAACTGACCAGCCTGCCCTACGGCACGCCGGCGGTGGTTTGCTGGGTTCCTGGGGAGCGTGAGGCTGCCAAGCGGCATGGCGTGGTGCGCTATCTAGTGAAGCCGATCACCCAGGACACGTTGCTCTCGGCGCTGGAGGAACTGGGGGAGGGTGTGGAAACTGTGCTCCTGGTGGACGACGAGCCAGAAGTGCTGCAGCTCTTTGCCCGCATGCTATCCTCAGCAGAACGAGGCTATCGCGTCTTACGGGCAAAGAACGGAAAACGGGCACTCAGCCTGTTGCGGGAACGACGGCCGGACGTGGTGTTGCTCGATTTGATCATGCCGGGGATGGATGGGTTTGAGGTACTGTGGGAAAAGAGCCGGGATCCGGCTACGCGAGAGACACCTGTGGTTGTGATATCCGCCAGAGACCCAAACGGCGAGCCCATCGTAAGCACCACACTGACCGTGACCCTTGGAGGGGGACTGTCGGTGCCCAATCTCCTGGCCTGCATCCGAGCCATCAGCGACGTTCTGGTTCCAGTAGATCGATCTGCTGATCAAGCGCAGCCAGAAAGGCCTGTCGCGTGACGGGCTTGCGAACAAAGCCGCTAGCCCCCAAGGAGAAAGCCAATTCTTCCTGGGCCAGGATGCTACATACGACGACGGGCACACGTTCCGTGAGACGATGTTGCCGCAGCCGCCCTAGCACTCGCCACCCGTCTACTTGTGGCATCATCACGTCCAACACGATGATCTTCGGGGAGATCTTCTCTGCCAGGTTCAGGGCCTCTCCTGGATCCTGCGTGCCGACGAGGTAGTAGCGCGTACCTGAGGTGTAGCGCTGCAGCATGCGCAAAGCATCCACGTTATCATCAATGGCCAGCACCGGCAGTTGTTCGCGGGTGGGGACAGCGAGCCTGGCGCAGAAGGTGCTCTCGTCATTTGTGACATTCAGCCTGCACCGGCATAGATCCACCAGTTGATGGGCCATTTCCAGGCTGCTCGCATCCTCAGCCGACATCGGCTTGGGGCCGGAGAGGGGCTTCCTGCACTGCACCCCGACCTCAACCTCCCAGCGTAGCCACCTGACTGAGATACACACCTGACTGTCTGACGCCTGGTGGACTGCCGCGCCAAGCAGGTTGAGGAGGGTCTGATTCAGGGCGACCGGGTGTACACACAGCTCGGGAACAGTGGCTGGCATTGCGACCTCTAGGCGCACCCCATGTTGGTCAGCGTGCGGGCGAGCTAGTTCCAGTGCGGTAGACAGCACCTCGCTCAGATCCGTCGGCTTCTCGGGCTGGACGTCTCTCAGCCAGGCTAGTTCCTCGCTCGTCTTGGGGCTAGTTGTCTCGGTCTGCACAAGGGCAGCCTGCACATCTGTGTCCTCGCGCAGCTTCGCTTCCAGGTCGAACTGCTCCGAGAGGCGATAGGCCAATGTCTCCAGAGCAGCCTTCTGCTCGCGTCTCAATTGGCGGGCGCTGATGCCCAGCTGATCCGCGACCTGCTGCTGGCTGAACTGTTGCACGTACTGATAGAAAAGGGAATCGTAGATCCGCCAGGCGCGTGAGTGGGACGGCTCGTCGGCCCCTGGTTCCAGCGCCTCGATAGCCCCGATCAGAATGCGTTGCAAGGCCGAGGGCGTGTCAAACCGACTGGCTACGCCGAAGAGGGCAGCTAGAGGGTTTCGGCGCAGACGGTTGGGATCGTGAAGGTGGTTCAGGGCATCACGTAGATGCTTCAGAAACTCTTTTCGCGCCAGCATGTCCGTCTTGTGGCTGCTTTATGACCGGATTTTGACCAGAAATGGCCCACAAGGCAAGAGTTCTCTGGTATTATTATATCGTGAACGATAGCTCCTGGCAATGCCGTGCGGAGCGCGATTGTATATCTTTCGCCAATCCACTGCACTCGCAGAAGTGGTCCACACCAAGGCGATCACAAAGTGGTGGACGTCCAGGCGACTATGGGTGGCTTGCTGCAGGCAGCGATTGGCGTGGTTCTGCCCAGCAAGGAGGTAAGGAGGTGATGAAACGGAAACAGGTGATCTAACAATCGACAAAGATCTAGAAAGACTGAGGGGACTTTTCCCATTACACCACAGCAAGGAGGGGTGATCCATGGCAAAGCGAGAACTGAGCCGGCGCGACTTTCTCCGCCGAGCTGGCCTGAGCGGCCTGGGCCTAGGGTTGGCTGCAGCCGGCTGTCAGCCACGGGTGATCAAGGAAACCACCGAGAGGACCGTCGAGGTCGAGAGGACTGTCGAGGTCCAGGTAACGGTTGAGCCTGCTCCGCCCAAGAGCGTGGTCCTTAACCACACCTTTTGGGGCACCCCCGCGGAGTGGCAGTTGTGGGTCTCGTTCGACGAGCAGTTCAGCGCAGACAACCCTGGCGTCACGGTGATGTCCGAACACATCCCGACTGACTACGAGGATCAGATTATGTTGCGGCACGCGTCCGGCGATATGCCGAACGTGCTCAACATCCAAGACGAACCCTTCCCCGCCTACGCGGACAGGGGGGTATACACTCCCCTGGATCCCTTCGTCGAGATGGACGCCGCAGAGCTGGATCTGGACGATTTCTTCCCACAATTGCTGGATATGTTCAAGTGGGATGCCGACAGTAAGATGTGGCTTCAGGGAACCCAGTACGGCATGCCCTGGGACGGGGCAGGCATCTTGTGGTACTATAACCAAGACGTCTTCGAAGAAGCAGGCGTCGACCCCCCGCCCGACCAGGGTTGGGACTGGACCATGGATGAGTTCCTAGATATATGCCTGAAGCTGGTCGACTACGACAACGCCGGCAACATGACCCGGGGGGCCTTCCTCCTGCCAGGGTGGGTCTACCACATGCCTTTCATCATGACTATGGGCGGGCTATACGTGGACCTGGAGAAGAAGAAGTGCACGCTGAACACGCCTGAGTCCATCGAGGCCGTCCAGTTCTACGTTGACCTGCGGCATAAGCACCACGTGTGCCCGTACTCCACCGAGTTCGCGGGCATGGGTGAACTCGACCTCTTCCGAGAAGGCCAGGTTGCCATGCACCTCACCGGCCCCTGGTGGTTCCCCGACCTGCGGGCCATCCCCGAGGAGGAGCTGCGGTGGGATTGCCTGCACTTCCCCAAGAACCCGCAGACGGGCGAGCGATACGTCCGCCAGAGCTGGGACGCCATGGCTATTGGCACGGGCACCGAGAATGTGGAAGTATCCTGGGAGTACATCAAGTTCGTTCTCAGTCCCGAGGGCCAGGCACGCATCGCTCAGTTGGGCCGAGCAATGCCTGCGCGGCCTTCAGTGGCCGCTTCAGAGGCCTTCCTGGATCCAGACAAGCCACCGGCGCACGAGAAAGTGTTCCTGGATGCGGTAGAATACTACCACGTCCAGCCCATCAACCTCTACTGGAGCGAGATGTGGACCATCATTGGAAAGTATTGGGAGATGATGGTCCTGGAAGACATCAAGATGCCAGTGGCGGAGGCGGTGGCGAAGATCAGCGCGGGCGTGGATTACCTCTTTGAGCACGGCGAGATGCCCGACGAGTACTAGCTAGTGCGTCAGCCGGACCAGCCATGGGAGGCAGGTACCTCCCATGGCTGGTTTCTACCTCGTTTTCGGCCAGCAGGAGGTACCGAATGTCTGCGGTCATGGGCAAGCTCTCTGGCCAATGGAGGCTGAAGTGGCGGGAGGCGATTACGGCGTATTGCTTCATCTCCCCCTTCCTCGTCGGTTTCATCTGGTTCACCGCCATCCCTATGGCGATTGCCGTCTACGTCTCCTTTACCAAGTACGACATCGTCTCTTCTCCCCAATGGATCGGGCTGGCGAATTTCGCCAAGCTGCTCCGAGATGAGCGCTTGCGCGTCTCACTCCTCAACACCGCCTTTTACGCTGGCATCTCCGTCCCCCTCAATCTGATTGTAGCTTTCGCGGCTGCCCTGGCGATGGACATGCAGATCAGAGGCATCCGCTGGTATAGGACTATTCTCTATCTTCCATCGGTCACCCCCGCGGTGGCCAATGCCATACTGTGGCTGTGGATCTTTAACCCGAGATGGGGCTTGGCCAATCAAGCCATCCAGTTCCTAGGGCTGCCACCTCAGGACTGGTTCCTGGACCCCAAACTCAGCAAACCCTGCCTGATCTTTATGGGACTGTGGGGCATTGGCCCGACCATGGTGATCTACCTGGCCGGATTGCAGGGTGTGCCCGTGGCTCTGTATGAGGCGGCGGAGATCGACGGGGCAGGTCATTGGGGCAAGTTCTGGAATGTCGCAGTTCCTATACTCTCTCCTGTGACCTTTTTCAATCTGATCATGGGCATCATCGGGGCTTTCCAGATATTCGCCACAGCCTACATCCTGACCACTGGCGGGGCGGGCGGGTCTACTGCCGGGTATGGCGTGGGCGGGGTCTTGGATTCCTTGCTCTTCTACGTGCTTTACTTGTGGCAGAACGCTTTCGAGTTCTGGCGGATGGGCTACGCCTCTGCTCAGGGTTGGCTCCTACTAGCCATTATCCTAGTCCTGACCGCCATCCAGTTCAAGCTGGCAGGGCGATGGGTCCATTACGAGGCGGAAAGGGTCGCTTAGCCTATGGCTACCTCAACTGCAAAGGCAAGGGATACGAGACAAGAGCCAGGTTTGACCTCCAGGATATGGACTGGCAGGACCAAGAAGGTGGTTAGAGAAGTGATCGCCCACCTTTGCCTGATTCCCGTCGCGATCATCATGCTCATTCCCCTCTCTTGGCTGTTCAGCACATCCCTCAAGCCTCGGGGGATGGTCTTTACCTACCCACCGCAATTGATACCCAATCCGATACGCTGGCAGAACTATCCCGAGGCTCTGACCGTCTTGCCTTTTGCTTTGTTCCTCAAGAACAGCGTCATCTACTGTGTCTCTATCATGATCGGGCAGGTGTTGGTCTCGACCTTCGTGGGCTATGCCTTCGCCCGGCTCCGCTTCCCAGGGCGGGATTTCATCTTCTGGTTGGTGCTGGTCCGGATGATGCTGCCTGGCACGGTGACGCTGGTGCCCTCCTACGTGATGTTCCAGAAGATGAGATGGGTCAACACCTTCCTGCCCCTCGTCGTTCCGGGCTGGCTTCCGGGGCTCAACAGCGCTTCCTTCTACATATTCCTCTGCCGCCAGTTCTTCATGAGCATTCCCCTCGAGCTAGACGACGCGGCGAAGATAGATGGCGCTGGCCACGTCCGCATCTGGTGGCAGGTCATTCTGCCTCTGTCCAAGCCGGTGGTGACAAC
Organism: uncultured Anaerolineales bacterium; assembly: GCA_964573815.1. Lineage (GTDB taxonomy): Bacteria > Chloroflexota > Anaerolineae > UBA7937 > B3-Chlor > CAYGAW01. Next base: position 415 of record CAZNMJ010000186.1, on the reverse strand, counting down.
GGTGGCGGTCTTCTCCTTCATTCTCCACTGGAACGACTTCATGGGGCCCTTGCTCTACCTGCACAAGATGAGTCTGCGGCCCTTGGCTCTGGGCCTGCAGTCCTTCCAGGGGGCGTACGTCACCGACTGGCACTGGTTAATGGCTGCCTCCACCACGATGGTGGTTCCAATGATCGTCCTGTTCTTCGCCGCCCAGCGCTACTTCCTGCGGGGCATCGCCATGACCGGTCTGGCAGGAAGGTAGCCGAGCCTGCTCCTGGTATGGGTTGCTGGCGGTACGGTTTCCACCGCCCAGTTCGCCACGCCCGAACGCCAACGGATTCTTCTCCCCCAAAACGCATGGCAGCAGACCGCCACTGATCGGTTTATGGAAAGAGGCAAGCGAGAGAGCTTTCATGTGTAAGGTAGGGGTGTC
>CAZNMJ010000185.1:0-6832 GCA_964573815.1 uncultured Anaerolineales bacterium | reverse complement strand
GGTTCTGCGGACGAAGCTGATTATCAGGGCCTCTTGCTGAAGAAGCGGGTAATATACCCCGTCAGCGTGGCTGTCTTCTACCTGGGCAAGGGCGATGCAACCGATGGGCTGCGCATGGCCGTCGGCTTTCGCGATGCCGACACCATCGCGACGATGGTCGGTGGGTTGGCTGGAGCCTTTGCCGGGATGCGAGGCTTGCGGCGTGAATGGATCGCCAAGGTAGAGGCCAATCCGGAGGTCAACTATCGGCAATTGGCCAGGCAGTTGATCGAGGTCATCCTCGCCAGGGCGGAGCGGTCACGACAAGATCTGCAACCGCTGGAGGCGATTGCAGGGGAGGTGTAGTCATGTGGCGCAATTCTTGAGAGTGTGGTGCGAGGGCAAGCTGGACGTCGACTGCCGCAGGCAGTTGGCAATGTACTGAGGCAAGTACTGATCCAGAAAGGAGAGACCCATGTGCACGCGGAAAGACTGTAGGCAACTGTCCAGGAGAGAGTTCGTCGGTTTGAGCGCCGTGGCGATGGGCGCTGCTCTCGCGGCCTGTGCGCCGCAAAAGCCTGCCCCTGTACAAGCAACAGAGGTTGGGGTAAGTGCCACCCCAGCAGGCGAAGAGAAGCCTACCACTGCCCCCCAGCCTGTGGCTGAAAGGGTCAAGCTGCGCAAGATGGCTTGGGGGAGCCCGCTCGAAAAAGAGAATATCGAGACAGGCGTCGCCAAGTTCATGGACCAGAACCCGGATATCGAGGTCGAGTACATCCACGTCCCTCAGGAGTATGATGCCAAGTTGCAGACCATGCTGGCTGCCGGAGATGCGCCTGATGTCTTCAAGACTGCCAGCAACCCCTACGCAGACTATGTGCACAAGGGGGCCCTGCTGGATATCACCGACCTCATCGCCTCGGATCCAGTTTTGGGCCAGCCCGACTACTTCATCATGCCCTGGGAGAAGGGCCGCTCCACCGTCGATGGCCGCTGGTATGGTATCGGCTCCTGCGCTCAGTTCATCTGCCTGTACTGCAACCTGGACGCCCTCGAAAAGGCTGACGTCGAGCCACCGTCTTGCGATGGTGAGAAGGCCTGGACGTGGGATGAGTTCATCGAGGTCGGGCGCCAACTCACAATCGACGAGGGGGGCAAGCACCCGGGCGAGTCCGGCTTCGATGCGACACGAGTCGCCCAGTGGGGCCTCTACTACCCAACCTGGGACTGGCTGTATGCGGGTGTGGTGCACTCCAACGGTGGAACCTACATGGATCCCACAACGCTCCGCTACACCCTGGACACGCCTGAGGCCATCGAGGCGATACAGGCCATCGCCGATCTCAACGTGAAGCATCAAGTAGCGCCCCAGGCGGCTGCACTCCAGGAACTAGGCATGAACGCCTGGCAGATGTTGGCCTCGGGCAAGGTGGGCATCATCGCTGACGGCAACTGGGCGCTGCAGGATATCTGCAAGATGGGCTTCCGCTTCTCGGCCGGTGTTCCGCCCAAATTCAGAGTCCTGGCCACCATCATGGACTCGTCCAGGACGGGTATCTACAAGAACACTAAGTACAGGGACGAGACTTGGAAGCTCTACCAATACCTGAACCTGGATGACTATCAGATCGGCCTCTGCAAGGTGGGCCTCTGGGGCCCCAACCACAAGTCACTCCTCACGCCGGAAGGGGCCCGGAAGTGGCTAACGGAGGGTGTCCACCCAGAGGGTTGGGAGCCCTTAGAGTGTGAGTTCAAAGTCAAGTATGGCTTCACGCCGCCCAACGTCGTCGGCAAGTTGAAGGCAGCTTCGGTCCTGACGGCGGGCCTCGACCCCGTCTGGATCGGCCAGCGCTCGGCGGCAGATGTGTGCGCGACAGTGACGGCTGAGGCCAACAAGGCCTTGGACGAGGTGCAGGCTGGCTAGATCGCTCCTGTGCAGGGGAGACGTCCTGCATCTGCATCGAACACGGCCAGATGGGTGGAGTGACGATATGTCACTCCACCCATCTGGTGGAAGACAGGCAGCAAGGAGTTGGGAGTTGTCGCAAGCAAGCACAGCGCGCGTTCCATCGACACGTGGTTTGAGTCTGGGACAGCGCGAGACGATCCTGGGATGGTTGTTTATCTCCCCTGCGATCCTCGGTTTCGCCCTCTGGACTGCGGGGCCGATGATCGCCTCCATATGGCTCAGCCTGTCCAAGTGGGACCTGATAACGGCGCCGCGGTTCGTGGGCACGGCCAATTTCCAGAAGATGTTCGTTGATCGCCTGTTCTGGAAGTCTCTGGTCGTAACCATCTACTACACAGGCGTCCATGTGCCGCTCACCCTGGTTCTGGCCTTCGCCGTTGCCCTGCTGCTGAACACCCGGGTCCGTGGCATGGCTTTGTACCGAACGTTGTTCTACATGCCCAGCATTGTGCCGGCTGTGGCCAACGCGGTCATGTGGGTATGGATATTCAACTCCGAGTTCGGCCTGCTCAACGTCCTGCTGAGGGCCCTGGGCCTGCCCAAGGTCCTGTGGCTGCAGGATCCCAGGTGGGCCATGCCCTCGATCATCGTGATGAGCCTCTGGGGTCTGGGTAACACCATGGTAATCTACCTCGCGGGCTTGCAAGGGGTTCCCCAGCAATTGTACGAAGCAGCGGAGATTGACGGGGCTGGGAGTTGGGCGCGGTTTTGGAACGTGACGGTGCCCATGCTCTCCCCAGTCATCTTCTTCAACTTTGTGATGCAGATCATCGGCTCCTTCCAGGTCTTTACCGTAGGGTACATCATGACGGCGGGTGGTCCTGCCTTCGCTACCCTGTTCTACGTGCTCTACCTCTTCAGGAATGCATTCCAGTACTTCGAGATGGGTTACGCCGCTTCTCTGGCCTGGGTGCTCTTCCTCATCATCTTCGGGCTATCGCTGATCACCTTCCGTACCAGCGCGCGGGCGGTCTACTATGAGGGAGGAGACTAGGTTTCTCCAGGGCACATCATCGGGGTGGACGCTCTAGCTGGAGGAGTGCATGACACAGCAGATTGCGGGGACGATGTCAACGGTCAGAGATCGGATTGAAGTTCGACGGTACCGTTGGGGCAGGACGCTGGGGAAATGCCTTGTCATGACGTTGCTGGTGGTAGGCTCACTGGTGATGACTCTGCCCTTTCTCTGGCTGGTCACCAGTTCGCTCAAGGAGCCGGCCAAGATCTGGCTCTACCCCCCGCAGTGGATCCCTAATCCCGCGCGCTGGGCGAACTATGCCGAGGCTCTCACAGTGATGCCCTTCCACCTCTATCTCAAGAACACTCTAACCATTGCAGTGTTCGATGAGATGGGGGTGCTCTTCACGGCATCCTTGTGTGCGTACGGCTTCGCTCGCCTGCGCTTCAAGGGTCGCGATGTGGTGTTTCTGATCCTGCTCTCCACCATGATGCTGCCCTGGGCTGTGACGATGATCCCCCGGTACATCATCTTCAAGCAGCTCGGCTGGCTGGATACCTTGCGCCCACTCATTGTGCCCAACTGGTTCGGTGGCGGAGTATTCAATATCTTCCTGTTCCGCCAGTTTTTCCGTACCGTCCCCTATGAGATCAGCGACTCTGGACGTATAGACGGTTGCGGGGAGTTTGGCATCTACTGGCGCCTGGTGTTACCTCTGGCGAAACCCGCTGTGGCTACGGTCGCTATCTTTACCTTCCTGGGGGCCTGGAATGATTTCATGGGCCCGCTGATCTACTTGACCTCCCCAGACAATCGCACGTTGTCGCTAGGATTGGCCTGCTTCCGTGACTTGTACACAACTCAGTGGCACTATCTGATGGCTGCCTCCACGGCGGTGATCATGCCAGTGGTGGTGCTGTTCTTCCTGGCGCAGCGCTACTTCGTCCAGGGAATCGCCTTCTCCGCTCTTAAGGGGTAACCGATACCAGGATCGTGAGGAGATGATGGATACCGTTCCAGACGCCAGACGGTATGGTTTCGGACTGCTCGGGTGTGGCCGGATCGCCCGTGGCCATATGGCAGCCCATGGTGACTGGTTCAATCTGGTGGCCTGTTGCGATGTCTACGAGCCAGCTGCAGAGGAGTATAAGGAGCGCTACGGTTTTGCCCGCCACTACACCGATTTCCGCCGTTTCCTGGAAGATCCTGCGATCGATATCGTGACGGTCTGTACCTCTTCCACCCACGAGCGCCTGGACATCGTGCGCAAAGGGGCCGAGCAGGGGAAGCAGCTCTTGGCGGAGAAGCCCCTGGCCATCGAGTGGCCAGAGGCGCTGGAGATGGCTGCACTTGCAGAGCAGCATGGGATCAAGCTGGCTGTGTCGCAGCAATACCGCAACTACCCCCACATCGCTGCCGCGCGCGACATCCTGGCCTCTGGCGTGCTAGGGAACCCCTTCCTGGGGTCGTTGCAGATGGCCCACCTGGCCTACTTCCCCATGAAGGGTGCCAAGCGGGACGATTACTTCCTCAAGCACCCCAAGGTCGTCATCCTCAATATGACGGTGCACCACTTCGATACGCTGCGCTACTGGTTGGGGGAGGATCCGGCCAAGATATATACCCGGACTGGCATCCCCGAGTTCCGCACCGCGCTGGGCGAAAAAGGCGATACTTGGAGCGTCTCCACGATCGATTTCCCCAGCGGCTGCACCTTCCAGGTCTTTAGCTCCGCCGACTGCAAGGGCGGGCGCCCGGTTTGGGAGGGGCGCACCCACATCGAATGCGAGAATGGCAGCTTGTACATCAACGACCACGGCGATGACATCGTGGCTGCCTATGTGGCCGATCAGGACCGTTGGATCGTGCCAGAACTGCCGCCACGCGACCGCTTCGGCGCCATCGCCTGGCAGACGACGATGCGCAACCTGATCCGCTGGATAGAGGATGGAATCGAGCATCCCACCAGCGTGCGCGACAACCTGCACACGATGGAGATGGTCTTTAGCGCCTACGACTCGGCCGAGGCAGGCCGCCCGCTGCCGGTAACGCGGCCGCGCTAGTTTTCCAGGGAGGAACTGGTGATGAAACTCTGTGCATTTCCATGGGCCAGCGTCAGTCGCGAGGGTGGCTCTGGGAAGGTCAGTATCAACGAGTGGCTCGACCTGGCTCAGAGGTATGGGCTGGATGGGCTCGAAGTCCCATCCGGCTGGATCGGCCCCAGCGATTCTCCTGAGGCGGTGAAGGCGTTCAAGGAGCGCCTGGCGGATCACGGCCTGGCGGTTGGCATGTACAACCTGGGGCTGCAGAACTGGGTGGATCCCTCCACTGTTGAGCAGGCGAAGCCGCTGGTGGAGATGGCGGCTGAGCTGGGGGCGCCCCTCTTGCGCATGATGGCTCAGCGCTGGCATCCGCAGATCAAGGAGATCAGCCGCAGCCAGGCCATCCGCGCCAGTGTGGAGGGACTGGCCAAAGTGGCCGAGATCGCAGCCCCCTACGGTATCTCTCTGGCCATCGAGAACCACCACGACCACGTAGGCATCGAGCTGGCAGACTTTGTGCAGATCCTCAACGGCCTCCCCATGGCCAACGTCGGGGTCAATTTCGATCCCAAGCACCCCAGCCGCGTGGGCGAGGACACGATGACCTTCCTGCGCCACCCCAAAGTGCTCGGCCGTATCAAGTGCACCCATCTCGACAACTACTCCGATACGGTCGATGGCTGGAACCGCAACATTAGCCTCGACGAGGGCGACCTGGATATCGCCGCCGTCATCGTTGCTATCCGCGACAGTGGCTACGATGGTTGGCTCTCCATCGAGTTCGGCGGCTCCGATGTCACCAAGGTGGAGCGGTCGGTGAGCTTTGTGCGAGAGGTGTGGGAAGGCCATGGTTGCTGATGCTGCTACCTACAATCTGGAAGCCAGGGAGCGCATCCGCGCCGGCTTTGTCGGTGCCGGGGGGCACTCGTACCGCAATATCTACCCGGCCTTTCAGTACGCTCCTGTCGAACTGGTGGCGCTGGCCGACCATCACGCCGACAAGGCCTCGGGCTACGCCCGCCTCTTCGGCGCCCAACACTGGTACACCGACCACCAGGAGCTTCTGGCCAAGGAGAAGCTGGACGCCGTTTTCATCAGTGTAGGGTTCGATGCCCAAGGGCGCCCGCGCTACCCCGAACTGGCCATCGAGGCCATGCGCGCCGGTTGCCACGTGTGGATCGAAAAGCCCCCGGCTGCCACCACGGCAGAGATCGAGCGGATGCAGCAGGTGAGCGCCCAGACGGGCAGGTATGTGGCAGTGGGTTACAAGAAGATGTTCTTCCCGGCCTATGAGAAGGTCAAAGAGATCCTGGCGAGCCCGGACTTTGGCCCGCCTGCATCGGCCTCGATGCGTTACCGGCTGGCGATGCCGCCGCCCGAACTGCGCCACGAACAGCGCGCCTGGATGGGCTTTATGGACATCTGCCACCCCGGATCCGCGCTCCACTACCTGTTGGGCCCGATCGGGGAGCTGGTCTACCGGCGCTCGCCAACAGGCGATGTGGTTGCTGCCCTGACCTTCGGCCAGGGCACGGTCGGCCTCCTGCACCTCACGGGAGGGCAAGCAGCCACGAGCCCGCTGGAACGCCTGGAAATCGTCGGCCAGGATGCCAATGTCGTCGTGGAGAACTGCATCCGGCTGACCTATTACCGTAAGGGAGGATGCCGCGGAAGCGGTGGTTATGGTCGCGCGTCATCCTATATAGGGCCCGATGAGACAGCACCCATCACCTGGGAGCCGGAATTCTCGCTGGGGCAGCTCTACAACAAGGGCCTGTTTCTCGAGGGCTACGTCCAGCAGGTGGACTACTTTGCTCGCTGCCTGCTGGCCGGTGAGCGTCCCACCCGTGGCGGCCTGGATGATGCCTGGCACCTGACGCGGCT
>CAZNMJ010000184.1:0-6840 GCA_964573815.1 uncultured Anaerolineales bacterium | reverse complement strand
CACCAGGGAGGAGTAGACGGCCAGCGTCTCCTTGGCCGCTTTCTCCCAGCTGAATGCGGCTGCCTGCTTGAGGCCCTTGGCGCGAAGCTCGGCGCGCAGGTCTCCTTTCTCCAGCACCTCCGTCAGCGCCGTGACCCATGCTTCCCGATCGAGGGGGTCCAGGGTTATGGCAGCGTCGCCCACAATCTCCGGTAGGCTCGAGGTGTTGCTGCACACCACGGGCGCCCCACAAGCCATCGCCTCCAGCACGGGCAGGCCGAAGCCCTCATAGAGGGAGGGGAAGACGAACAGTTCGGCACCGTTGTACAGCATAGGAAGATCACGGTCGGCGACTTCGCCCAGGAACACGACGCTGTCGCCCAGATCAAGCCTCTCTGCCTCCTGACGTGCTTGGGGATAGCGTGGATCCTCCTTTCCTGCCAGAACCAGCGTCACCTCGGTCTTGAGCTCGCTGAACACCTGTAGCAAGAAGACCAGATTCTTATGGGGCTTGTTGATGCCCAGGTAAAGCATGTATCTCTTCGGCAATCTGTGTTTCTGGCGAATCCTCTCGATTTCCTCCTCTGGCACAGGACGAAATCTCTCGTCAGCGGCCAAGTAGCTGACCGCTATCTCGTCGGGCGAGGCCCCAAACAGGCGGACAAGATCACGCTTGGCCGATTCTGAAATGGTGATGATCCCCGCCGCACGCCGAATGGCCAAGGCGGCGGTGCCTCGAAAGACCCACATCAACCAGCGATGTGGCAGAGACTGCGGATAGATCATCGGGATCAGGTCGAAAATAGTGACCACCGAGGGACAGGGTAACCAGTGGGGTTTGATGTAGTACGGCGAGTGAAGCAGGTCGAGCGAGAGCCCTTGTGCAAGTGATCGTAGACGATACTGCTCTTGCAACGAGAGGGTAGGAACATCCACCGCTACTAGCTGGAGATTGGGATGGCGAGCCAGACCCTCCACGTCGTACCGCGTATTGAGCAGCCGTGGGTCGTGGAGAACCACGAAATCGGCTTCGCGTGCAATCTGTGGGATTTTGTTGATCAGGTTGTACGTGTACCGGCCGATGCCCGGGAAGTGATCCTCGATGTACCGTCCGTCAATGCCGATTCGCAAGAATGCACCTTTCTCACTGACGTCTGCCGCGCCCTTGCAGGCATCTCTGGGGCAAGGGTCACAGCGCTACATGGGACCTTTGCTAATGCGCGTCACGGGGACATCACCGACCTGTAGACGGCCAGCGTCTCACGAGCAGCGTTCTCCCAACTGAACTTGGCAGCCTGTCTGGGCCCTTTGGCGCGCAATTCACCATGGAGTTCCTTGTTGTCCAGCACCGCACTCATGGCGCGGATCAGCGCCTGTACGTCGTTGGGGTCTACCAGCACCGCTGCTTCACCCGCCACCTCCGGCAGGCTGGAGGCGTTGCTGGTGACAACCGGCGTGCCACAGGCTATGGCCTCCAGCACTGGAAGCCCGAAGCCCTCGTAGAGTGAGGGAAATACGAATAGATCAGCGGCGCTGTATAGCGGTGGCAGATCGTCGTCAGGGACGAAACCCGGGAAGATAACCTCATCCTCCAGGCCCAACTCGCGCAACCTGCGGAAGAATCCCTCGTACAGCCACCCCCGTTTCCCAACGATGACTAATCTGCAATCTGTGCCCAGGTTCTTCAGGGCATGGTACGCCTCGACGAGCGACGTCAAGTTCTTGCGTGGCTCGATGGTTCCCACGGACAGGATGAACTTGTCGACGATACCGTACTTCTGGCGCAGGGCGGACATGCTTTCTGCTGACGCGGGCCGGAACCGGGGGTTCACCCCCTCGTATATTACCCTGATCTTGTGCTCGTCGAGGCCATATAGCTCAACCGCGTCGTTCTTGGTCCACTCAGATACGGCGAGGACCGCATCGGCAGCCTGGAGGAAGCGGGGCATCATCAGCGTGAGAAACCAACGGTTCAGAAGCTTGTGAGTCTCGGGATAGAAGCAGAAGACCAAGTCGTGCAGAGTGAAGACACTCTTCACCCCGGAGAGTCGAGGGAGAAGGTGATCCGTAGCGTGAAACAGGTCCACGTGAGGAAACATCCGGTCTTGAGGGATGCGGGTGAAATGGGCGAGCAGGGCGCTGAAGCGCCACGGTTTGGTGGGTAGGTTGGTGGTCAAGTGGGGGATGCGATCGAGAGGCGGATCCACCTTTGCCTGCGACGGGCGATTGTAGAAGGCAACGTACTCGTTCTCGAAGTCAATGGCCAGGAGGGCTGTCATCAACTCCTGCGTGTAGCGTCCTAGGCCAGCGATGTGATGGACCGCTGGAGAAGCGTTGATGCAGATTCTCATCGCCTTTCCTCATACAGTTCGCCGAGCCTTTCTGCCTTACATGTTGCGACGAGTGTCGCTTCCACAGCAGCCGTTCGCCACCAGCTGTTTCGGGCCGGCGGAAAGCCGACTACTCTCAGCCTGCAGGTCACGGCAGTGCTGCCTTCCCGCGGACTCGACGCCGCTGAACGTAGTCTCTCAAAGCCCGTGTACCAAGTCCCGGAGTACCCAGGCTGTACCGGAGAGCCCGAACAGCGTGTGTCAGGGCAGGAACAATCTGCCGGTCTTCAAGCTGTGCCAGTACGATTGCCCCGTGATGGCGCGCATAGCCCTCATTGAGAGCGGCACGGTGTTGGCGCACCAGGTCCGGGTGCGTCGCCTCTAGCTTCGCCAATACAAGGAGGGCACGGGCGCGGTGAGTCGCCACATCGCGGCTGATGCTTGTCCTGTGGCGGCGGATGGCGGCCACGTCTCCCGGAGCATAAATCACCGGGAAATGCGCGGCGATACGTAGCCACAGGTCATAGTCCTCTACGGCAAAGAAATCTGGGCGTTCATCGAACGTTCCCACCTCGTCGAGGCACGCGCGGCGAATCAACACCACCGGCGATGCCAAGAAGTTGCCGCGCAGTAGGTCAGCGAGAGCGTCGCCGGACGGTGTCGGTAGACCGTTTAGCACGTGACCCGTTTGATGCTCTGGATGGTCCCGGAAGTAGTACCCGTTGGCGTACACCAATCCGGCATCGGGGTGCCCTTCAAAGGCTGCCAGTTGCAGCGCCAACTTGTTGGGCAGAAAGAAATCATCCGAATCCAGGAAGGCGATGAATTCGCCTCTAGCCACACGCAAACCAGCGTTGCGAGTGGCCGCTGGCTGGCCCCGGTGAGGCAGCCGAACGTAGGTCACGGCGTCCCCAAAACCAGCCACGACCTCTGCGGTATTGTCCGTCGAGCCATCATCGGCGACGATGATTTCAACCTCGGGGTAGGTCTGTGCCTGGGCGCTGCGAATCGCCTCAGCGATGTAGTGAGCGCGGTTGTAGGTTGCGATGATGACACTGATCATTTGTGTCAAGTTGTTCGCTCTCCTGCATTTCCTGGCGTCCCCGGTGATGCAACCCGGTCGCCCCTCGAGAGAAGCGCCCGGCACCCAGTCTGGACGGTCGGACTCCGGCCCTCCTAGCGCAGTCTCGGTTCTCTGGGCCGTGGGCTGTGGCCCCGCCGGATCTGACAATAGCTTCGAACTCGGTGCGCCACTCGTGACCTGGTGCGCCAGGTAAGGCCGATGTCTGGCAGACGCGGTAGTGGCTGTCAGCGAGGCCGTGCAGGGCATAGCCAACGCTTTACCACTCGAAGGACGCCGCCTGGCATGGCAGCAGGGGAACGGCGGATTGATTCCAACAGCAACCATGCGGCTTCTCTGGGTCGCCGTCGGAGGCTTCTGAGTGCCAGTCCGGCGAGCCGTTGCGCGACAAATCGATTGTGCCGCCCGCTGTCCACTGACTTCAGAAGCGGCCAATAACGCTGTGACACGGTGCTCACTTCCATGAGCATTTCGCGCGCCGCCGTGCAGGTCTTGGACGAGTCATGCAGTCTGAATCTCGCGATAGGCTCGCGTACGTACGCAACCTGACAATGTTGGAGCAGCCGACAAGTAAGGTCATGGTCCATTAAGTAGTTCAGACTACTGTCTACGCCGCCGACCAATTCATAGGTTGCGCGCGGGAAGAAGAAGCCAGGCTGGTGCCAACTGTGCTTCAGTTCCCAGAATCTCACCATATTCTCGAATGTGATGCCGAATTGAGGCACGAGCGTTTCCTTACCTGAACGCGTGTCGAAGTCGAGCACTGGGCCCGCGATGCAGCTTCCGGGATGCTCGCGGTAGGCTTCACCCACGGCCAGGAGTGCACCTGGGAGGTAGACGTCGTCGGAGTTGAGCCAGCCCAGAAGATCGCCGGTGGCGCGAGCGAAACCCTTTCGCAGGGCATCATACTGTCCTTCGTCTGGCTGGCTGACCCAGTGACTGAGGCGGTCCTCATACTTACGTATGATATCCACGCTGCCATCGGTGGAGCCGCCATCGATGACGATGTATTCCAGCCTGGGATACTCCTGGTCAAGCACCGAGAGAATGGTCTCCTCCAGGAACTGGGCCTGGTTGTACGAAGGAGTGACTATGGAAATGGGAGGTAGTTCCTCAGGCATCGCTGGTAGTCTGTTGCTGGCGGTATGCACGATACCATTCCACCGTCTTCTGTAGACCTTCCTCAAAGCTCGTCCGCGCTCGGAATCCGAACTCGCGCTCTGCCCGGCTCGTGTCCAGGCAGCGCCTGGGCTGTCCTCCGGGTTTGCTGGTGTCCCAGGTGATGTGGCCTTCGAATTCTGTGAGGTCGGCAATGAGGTAGACCAGATCCTTGATAGACACTTCGAAACCCGCGCCGATGTTCACGGGTTCCGGCTTGTCGTACCGCTTGGTGCCAAGGACGATGGCCTCGGCGCAGTCCTCGATGTACAGGAACTCCCGGGTCGGAGTACCATCTCCCCATACCACTATCTCATCTTCCTGATCGTCAATGGCATCGAAGCACTTCTTGATCAGGGCGGGAATGACGTGGGAACTGGCTGGGTCGAAGTTGTCCCGGGGCCCGTAGAGGTTGACCGGCAGCAGGTATATGGCGTTGAAGCCATACTGCTGTCTATACGCCTGTGCCTGCACGAGAAGCATCTTCTTGGCCAGTCCGTACGGTGCGTTGGTCGCCTCTGGGTAGCCGTCCCAGAGGTTGTCCTCTCTGAAAGGTACGGGCGTGAACTTGGGGTAGGCGCAGATGGTGCCGACAGCCACGAACTTGTCAACGCCATGGAGGTACGCATGATGCATGGTCTGAACGCCCATCATCAGGTTGTCGTAGAAGAACTGGCCCGGATTGGCCCGATTGGCACCGATGCCGCCTACTACGCCGGCGATGTGGATGACGATATCGGGATCGAGATCCTCATACATGCGGATGACTGCGTCTTGGTCCCTGAGGTCGTACTCGCGGCTGCGAGGTGCGAAGATTTCCTGATAGCCTCGCTGCTCCAGTTGTTCCACGACATGAGAGCCCAGGAAGCCAGCCCCTCCGGTGACCAAGACTCGCTTGTCCCGCCAGAATCTAGTATCGTTGCTCACTCAAGGCTCCCTTCCGTAGCGAGAGAACGAGTAGTCGCATGTCCCGGCCTGGGAGGGGAGCTGTCCTTCCAAGGGTCGATGACGTCGCTAGCATGTGGCAGAGAAGGAAGCTAGGCATCGAAGCAACTCTCATAGGATGCTTTAGGGAAGACGTCCAATTGGCCGCCGACGGTGGCGTCGACTACTTGTCGACCAGAACGCTCGAATCGCGACCTTGCCAGACGGTAGGCCATTTCCGAGGTCTCCAGATCGGGCAGCTGCCAACGAAACCCCTTGCCGAAGTAGTCTGCGGAGAAATGGTCACGGTCATCGCCTTCTGAGACCACCGTACTATGGGGCTCTCCGTTGGTTCTGAAGGCATGGTCCACGCCTATCAGAATGACGGTGTGAAATCCCAAGTAGTAGGCGAGTTGCATTGCCACGTAGGTCACTGTGGCACCTTCCCAAATGCCGTCAGCGACCGATGTATAGAACTTGGGTCCATCTCGGGACACCAGGAACATCATGTCAGGGGTGAAGTCTATCAGATGACGTGCCTGCCAGGCAATGAATTTCGGACAGGGCACCTCGGCGATCTCTGGTGCACACTGCTCGATCACCAAGCTGTTAACGGTCACGTGATAGGTAGTGGAGAATCCGAGTTCGTCGAACATGAGGTAGATCCGATTCAGGCCGAATGTGTGCTCGTCTCTCAGCAGAGATAGATCTGTGTCTCGCAGGCTCGGCCCGTTCCCTATGATGAAGCAGCGCTCGCCTCTGTGCTTGTCCCTGAGAGCTGTGAGACGCTCACGGCTTAGTCTGCCTTTGGCACTCAAGTGCCAACTCACGTCGTCCGGGAGCCGCGTGACGGCCCGCTTCGCCGTGGCCAGTCTCGCCCAGAGTGGTGGTGGTACTCTGCTTCGCAAGGCCGCTTTGGGACTGGTCATTCGGTACTCAACCTCGCTGTGGCCCCGCCATCGACGACCAGAGCCTGGCCGGTCATGAACGCTGACCGCTCGTTGTCGGCCAGAAACAAGATAGCCTGTGCTATCTCCTCGGGTTGTCCTATCCGCCCTATCACATGTCGAGCAGCCAATTGTCTCATAAGTTCCTCCAGGTTCTCTCCCTCGATGTGACCCCGCGTCAGGCCTGCGTGCAGCATCGCCGTATTTACGGCTCCGGGGAGCACCGCGTTGACCCGGATGCCGTCCTTTGCCAATTCTATGGCCAACGCCCGCGTCAAAGCGTTCAGCGCACCCTTGCTGGCAGCATAAGCGGCGATGTTGGCAGAGGTGGCAATGGCATGCACCGAACCGACGTTGACAATGGCCCCGCCGTGATTACACATCAGGGGGTACACGTGGCGGACGCATAGGTAGACCGAGC
>CAZNMJ010000183.1:0-6927 GCA_964573815.1 uncultured Anaerolineales bacterium | reverse complement strand
CGGCCTACCTACGAAGGCGGGCTCATGGTGACCAACGCCTGTCCGGAGAAACGCCCGCAGATGGCCACGGTGCGCCCTGGGGCGATCGAGCCCTATCCTCCCAGCGAGGCTCGCACGGGCGAGATAGAGAAGATTGGTGTGTCATTAGAGGAAAGGGCGCTAGGGGCCGCACTATTGGAGGTAGTGGAGGAAGCACACAAGCCCGCGCTGCAAGAGGCCAAGATCGTAGTGGCGGGGGGAAGAGGGGTGGGAGGGGAGAAGGGATTTCAGCTGCTAGAGCAACTGGCTCAGGAATTGGGAGGAGCCGTGGGGGCGTCGCGGGGCGCGTTCGACGAGGGCTGGGTCGGCAAGGAGTATTGGGTGGGAGGCGCGGGAGGAACACCCGTGGCCCCCGATCTCTACATCGCCTGTGGGATCTCAGGCGCCATCCAGCACTATCTGGGCATTAAGGACGCCAAATTCATCGCTGCGATCAACAAGGATCCCCGCGCGCCCATTTTCAAGTTCGCCGACGTAGGCATCGTCGGTGACCTGCACGAGGTGGTGCCGGCTTTGATAGACGAACTGAGGGCGGCGAAGAGTTGAGTGTCGACGCCCAGTCTCCTGGAATGAAGATCTTCCAGGGGAGCTACTACGACATCGGCCTGCAGATGGGAAGCAGCCTGACAACTCTGAAAGTGCCCGAGGCCGATGGTGAGATGGTGAGCCTTGCTGCAAGATGCGAAGCCCTGGTGAGAGAGAGGCATCCCTCGATCTTGGAGAAAGTGGAGGGCATGATCGAGGGAGGAGGTCTGAGGGCCAGAGACTTCAAGGCCTTCTTCTATGCCCGGGACGCGTTCCCGCAGATGGGGTGCACAAATCTTGCCGTCTTGCCTTCCTATATGAAGGATGGTTCTCTCATCGTTGCCAGGAACTACGACTGGTACTACTCGGCGGGGGAATGGCGCGAAACTAGGAAAGTCGCCCCGGAAGGCGCCTTTCGTAGCCTCTCTGTAACGCACCACTGGGCGGGGAGTCCCGATGGCTTGAATGATCAGGGGCTGGGCGTGTTTATATCCGTGTTACCCCGTCAAGAGGCTACCGGGCCGGGGCTTCAATGGCACTTGGTGACCGAGATCATACTGGACACGTGTCGAGATGTAGGAGAAGCGTGTGATTTCATCAGTTCGGTGCCCCATCTCAGTGCCTTCAACTACCTGATCGCCGACCTCGAGGGTAGCGCTGTGGTAGCAGAGGCTCTCCCTACGGGTGTGACGATCAGGGGACCTGAACATGGGTTCATCCTGGCCACCAATCATCTGCCGGGAAGAGAAGCAGCGGAGGAAGGGTTGTCAGAAGAGGACACAAGGCGCCAGAGACGCTCGCTCGCCCGGTACTACCGGGCTGCCGAAGTGCTTGGGCAGAAACACGGACGAGTCGACGAAGAAGTCGTGAAGAGTCTGCTCAGGGAGCACCAGGCTCCCATCTGTCGAGGCAATCACGATCCGTCGAGGGATGGGACGGCATTTGACGACGTGTTCGGCACCATCTGGTCCCTCATTGCCAAGCTCAGCGATAGAGAGTTGCTGATCGCGTGGGGTCATCCCTGCCGGTCGGAGTATCGCAGACACAGTCTGGATTAGCTATGGCAAGAGCTCGAGATCTGGTTGGTAGACGGATACTGATCACCTCGGGTCCCACAAGAGGCCCGATAGACGCTATCCGGTACGTAACCAACAAGTCCACCGGCCGCTTGGGCGTGCTCATGGCCTCGGAAGCTCTGTCGCGAGGGGCCGCGGTCACCTTCATCTACGGCAAAGGTAGTCTGGTCCCGGAGGCTGCAGAGGTGGGCCGGGAGGCGTTCTCGCGGCTAGGACTGGTGCAGATTGAGACCGTTGACGAACTGCTGCAGGTCATGAGAGACGAGTTGCAGAGAGAGCAGTACGACGCGGTGCTCCACTCCATGGCGGTACTGGACTACGTCCCTGCCACATACGTTGGGGAGAAGACTCGCTCCGGACAAGAGGAGTGGTGGATCAAGCTTGTCCGCACGCCCAAGGTCGTCAAGGTGATCAAGGAATTGCAGCCAGATACTATGCTTATCAGCTTCAAGCTTGAGGTCGGCAAGCCCAGAGAAGAGTTGATCGAAGCAGCCCATCAGTCGCTGCTGTCGAACCGAGCGGACTTGGTGCTGGTGAATGACTTGCAGGAGATAGAGCAAGGGCATCACGTAGGCTACATTGTGAATCCTGCTGGCGATGTGGAGAGCGTGGTTGAGGGTAAGAAGGAGATAGCCAGCAAGTTGCTGGACGCTGTGGCGGGGCGAACGAACGGGGGTTAGGGAGCGGTTGGAGAGGAGGTCCTAGATGTCTCTGGAAGGCAAAACCGTCGTATTGGGCGTCACGGGCAGCATCGCCGCCTACAAGGCTCCCACCCTGGCAAGGAGGTTGCAGAGCGAGGGTGCGGACGTGATTGTCGTGATGACGGATGCGGGCACCAAGCTCGTGGATCCTCTGACTTTCCGCAGTCTGACGGGCAAACCCGTAGCGGTGGACATGTTCTCGCCTTCCACCGACTGGCAGATAGAGCACGTCTCCTTGGCAGATCAGGCAGATCTGCTTCTCGTAGCCCCAGCAACCGCCAACACGATCGGCAAAATCGCCAACGGAATCGCTGATAACCTGTTGACTTGCGCGGTGATGGCCACGAAGGCCCCTGTGCTGATAGCGCCTGCTATGAACGTCAATATGTACGAGAACGTCATAGTCCAGCAGAACATCCAGAAGCTAGAGAAGCTGGGCTATGCATTCGTCGGTCCCAAGGTGGGAAAACTCGCCACTGGCATCGAAGGCAAAGGGCCGCTGGCTGACGCGGACGAAATCGTGGCCAGGGCGAAGGAGTTGCTGAAAGGATCCTAGCTGGCTTCACTCCGCCTCGCTCCGCAGATAGGGTCGTGTCGTTTCACGCGCTACGTCTACTGCGCACCCCCGCGTCACGGCTCGACTCAGCCGCTCAGACTTGGTATGAAACAGGTCATCTCAGCATCGCGACGCACCGATCTACCCTTGTACTTCCCTCGCTGGCTAGCTGAAGCCATCCGTGAAGGGCAGGTGGAGGTCCGACAGCCCTATACGGGCGCCACCCGACTGGTCTCTCTCAGGCCAGAAGACGTGCACACCGTCGTCCTCTGGTCCAAGGATTTCTCTCGTCTTCTCACCGACGTGGATGGCCTGCGGCAGGCCCTGGCCAGATACGAGCAACTATTCTGTCACCTTACCATCACAGGCCTGGGAGGAAGCGCCCTGGAACCCGGTATCAGACCCTGGGAACAGGTGATGGAACAGCTGCCCGAGTTGATGGAGTTCGCTGGCCAGGCTCAGCGGGTGACTGTGCGCTTCGATCCCATCCTTCACTGGCGTGAAGATGGTGTAGTCAAGAGCAACTTCTCGCTGGCGGGACAGATACTGGAAAGATGCGCCGACCATGGTGTGCGGACGGTGCGCATTTCGCTTGCCACTTTGTATGGCAAGGTGCTGCGGCGGAAGGGATGGGACTGGCACGATCCTCCGCAGGCGGAGCGCCTGCGAATGGGCAAGGAGTTGGCATCCATTGCGAGGGGGTTGGGTCTCACGCTCTATTCCTGTGGTGACCGCAGTTTGCAGGACGCGGGTGTCATGCCTTCGAAGTGCATTGACGGGGAGCTGCTGAGTGAGCTGCATCCTTTGGGGCTTCCAGCGCGCACAGGCAAGGACAAGGGGCAGCGTCCAGACTGCGGGTGCACACCCAGCGTTGACATCGGCTCATACACGATGCGGTGTCCTGACGGCTGCCGCTACTGCTACGCCAACCCTATCATTCCCTAGCGTCGTGCTCCTCCCAGAGTCGCTTCAGCCACTCGGGCATCGACGTCACATTCTTGAGATCGCCGCGGACGAGATAAGGCTTGATGTCCAACACAGGGGTGCCATGATAGGCATCCAGGCCCCGCACAATCAACACGTTCTGCTCTCGAGCGAGCAGCTCCACCGCCGTCAGGCCGATTGGATTGGGCCGCACGGGGGCGCGAGTGGCGAAGACACCCACCAGAGGCATATCCTCCCTGGCCTCCGGATGCAACCGTAGGTGCGTCTCACGAGTCTTGGGTCTATCCAGCCAGGAAAGCACGATGATGTGTGAGAACTCCTCCAAGCCCGAGAGTCCTTCGGCCCATTCTTGGTCTACGACTATCCTGGAGATTGTCTCTTCCCAGGTAACGTCCTCGCCGGGCTCGACGTCGTTCACCACTTTGCCTATGGGCCTCAACTCCAGCCCTCTGGTCGACTGTCGGTACATCATGGCGCTTCTGCCTTCTTCATGAGCGGCCCTCTCTGCCTGGCGCTGAGGAGCTCAGCGATCAAACGTGCTGCGTAAAGTATAACACGGTGCCCGCTGCTTCGACAGTGGACCGAACGTAGATCCTGATGAGTTTGACTGACGAATGATTGACTGCTATGATTGGTGAGCGTCCTGAGGAGGCTGTCCAGGAGACGGTAGAATGGCCAAGGCCAAGGTTCAGAGGTCGGCGGGAGGAGTTGTCTACCAGGACAGAGGCGGTGAGATGTGGGTGGCCCTGATCGCCACCAAGGAGGGTCGGGCGTGGGGCCTGCCAAAGGGCTTGATAGAGAAGGGCGAGAAGCCCCTGGCCACAGCGCTGAGGGAGGCGGAGGAGGAAACTGGCTTGCAGGGTGAACCAGTGGCTGATCTGGGATACATCGAGTACTGGTATCGCGATTCCGCCACAAAGATCCTCTACCACAAGTTCGTGCACTATTACCTGCTATGCCACACGGGCGGAGACGTCAGCGACCACGATTGGGAGGTGGATCAAGCCCGCTGGTTTCCTATAGACGAAGCCATCGAGCGGTGCTCCTACGAGAATGAGAGAGGAGTGCTCGCTAAGGCCAAGGAGGAATGGAACAGCCTCATTTCCAATACCGGCTGAGATGCGGGGCAGTGGGCATTAGTGCGACTCCCATTGACCTGGAAGCTCAAAGACCCCTTCAGCGTTGCGGCTGCAGACGACGCAGATGATCAAGTCGGCCTCACGGGCTCGCTTGGTTGCCATCCTCCAGGCATTGCTAGTGATCTCCCTTTGGTCTTCGTCGTGGGTGCTGATCAAGTGGGGCCTGCGTGATTTACCTCCCCTGATGTTTGCCGGGTTGCGCTACTTTCTGGCTTTCCTGGTCCTCGTCCCCTTTACCTCATCGCCCTCCAATCGTCTGGCACTAAGGCGCCTCAGCAGAGGCTCGTTTGTGGATCTGGTGATCCTGGGTTTGCTCTTGTATGCCTTGGCTGTCGGGGCGCAGTTTGTGGCTCTTTCGTACTTGCCCGCGGTGACCACAAGGCTGATACTCTCGTTCAACACGGTCACGGTGGCGCTGCTCAGTGGAGCTCTGCTGAGGGAGCGACCAACACGGCTGCAGTGGGCGGGCATTCTGGTTGCGCTACTCGGCGTCTTCTTGTACTTTCATCCGCTGGACATTGCAGCAGTGGAGCTTCGTGGCATTGCTGTAGCGTTTGTGGGCATGCTGGCCTTTTCTTTGGCCTCGATCCAGGGACGCAACGTCGCTCGCTCCAAAGCCATCTCTCCGTTGGTGGTGACTGTTGTTAGTATGGGTGCGGGCAGTATGGCTCTGCTGGCCGGTGGTGCGATATCTCAAGGGATACTGCACATCAGTGTCATGAACTGGCTCATCATCCTCTGGCTCAGCGTGGTGAACACTTCGTTCACCTTCGTACTCTGGAATCGTACTCTGAGGACGCTTTCGGCGGTAGAATCAAGCATCATCAGCAACGCGATGATAGTCGAAATCGCAGTATTGGCTTGGTTCTTCTTGGGAGAGCGCGTGACTCTGCTTGACGCCGCGGGACTCGGGGCGGTGATAGCGGGAGCTGTGATAGTCCAGCTTAGTGGTGGCCGTTACAGGGGTCAACCTCAAAGGCGAGAGTAGGGGATTGCTGGCTCACGTGGTCGCCAAGGCGGCCTCAACCCGTTCCCACAGGCTCCTCAACTCTCGGGTGACGGACCCGTCCTCATATGCCGTGACTGGCTTGCCCTGGACCATAGCCTCGGTGACGACGGTGTCGAAGGGAATACGGCCCACGACTTCGATACCTCGCTCAGCACAGTAGTCACTGATCTCGCGCGATTTGTCCAGGTTGATATCGCGCTTGTTGATGCACAGCACCGCCGGGATCTTGAAGTGCTCAGCGACCCCCAGCACTCGCTTGAGATCGTGCACGCCAGACACCGTTGGCTCGGTCACTACGACAACCAGATCCGTCCCGGTCGCAGCAGCTATGACAGCACAGCCTATGCCGGGAGGCCCGTCGATGATGGCATAGTCCTGTCCTTCGGCGGAGGATATTCGTCTAGCGTGCTCTCTCACCTCACTAACGAGCTTGCCTGAGTTCTCCTGGCCCGCGAATAGGTGGGCGTGCACCAGAGGGCCGAAGGGTGTTTCTGAGAGGAACCAGAGCCCATCCTGCGCTTCTTCCATACGTATGGCCTCGGCGGGACACTGATAGTGACACACAGCGCATCCTTCACAGGCCACTGGGTCGATTGAAAAAGCCTCCGAATCCACCTGCCCATCGGGAGCAATGACAGCGTCGAAGCGGCACACCTCCTCGCACGTGCCGCACGCCTCACACAGGTTTGCGTCGATCACCGCTACCTTGCTGGCGAAGAAAGCGTGCTGCTCTTGCACCTGCGGTGAGGTTACCAGTTCTAGGTTGGCTGCGTCCACATCGGCATCGACCAGCACAATTGAGGCTTCTTGGGATGCCAAGTGTGCGAGGGCCGCGGCTACCGTCGTCTTGCCTGTTCCTCCCTTCCCGCTCAGGATGACGAGTTGTTTCACGGCCCGACCTCCCGCTGGATATCCGTGAGTAGCCGGCAGAACCGCT
>CAZNMJ010000182.1:0-6946 GCA_964573815.1 uncultured Anaerolineales bacterium | reverse complement strand
CATCTTCAGTTCAGCGCTGGTGGCATCCACGGTCTCACACGTGTCGGCCATGCGCTCCTTCGCTTCCATGAACGCTGCCAACGGTGGCTGACCATTGGACAGTGCATCCAGAAAGGCGCGATGGAACACAGCGGCGTGCCGCATAGGACCAGTGGGCTCGGGGCCTGGCTCCCAAAGCGGAGAGTAGGTAATCCCGGTCGCTCCAACGAAAGCCCGCGCGCCGCTGCGGAGGAAGGCCAGGGGTATCGAATCCAGAGGCGTGCGCTCGAAGGTATAGCTCGCGTAGCATGCGCCGCTCAAGACCACGCCCCGTGAGTCAGCTTCGGCCACGGTGAACGCCACCGGGTATTCTTCCTCCTCGCCCCACCATACACTCGTCTCCCAGGACGCCCCGTGCAGCATGAAGTAATCATGGCGGACACTCACCTGCGCGGGGTCGACAACCTCATGGCGCGTCGGCAGACTCCACAACAGGGTGCGCCCACTCCCAAACACCTCCCTGGCTACACCTTCGGCGTGGAGACGCTTGGAGTTGGCCAGGGTGAAATTGCCCTGCTCGGGCACATGCGACGGTGACAACTGCGCGACCAATAGCTCCAGGGAGCGGCCGTCCGGTATCCGAGCCACGGGAATGTCTGGCAAGGTCAGCTCATCATGGTCGTTGTCCCCGTAAACATCATCGGTGAACAGTACGTCACCATCGTCGGTCGGGTTCGCAAGGACGGCAAAGGGCACCACGTCAGGATCACCCACGATCAAGACGAAGGGGCAGGTCTCGGCGATGTACCCCAGTTCTTGGAGTAGAGCATCGATCTCCTCGAACCCCTCCTGGCCAAATCTTTCCACGAGGCGCTGGCGATGAGACAGAATCAGGCTGTAGTCCGGTCCTCGGATAGCGAGAGCATTCTCGATGAAGGCATCTATGTCGGCCTCGTTTGGCTCTATGCCCAGGTCGTCCAGGTAGATTACCTGCACAGATCCGCATTCCCCCATCGGCGGAGGCGCCGGTGGCGGCGGAGGAGGCTCAGACGGTTCATAGAGAGGCGAGAGTTCATAGAAGAATCCAGACGGATGAGGTGGTCCATTGGGCTGTGGTTGCCCAGGTAGCGGCGACACGTCCGGCGGCTGTGCCCTTTCATCGGCCTCCTCTGGCCACCCGGTGCACGGCAAGGTCAAGTCCCCAAAGCTGGAGACGGACGGTGGCTGCAGCCATCTGGTATTGGGGATTTGCTTGGCATTCTTGGCCACCGGAACGAATTCCGCGGCCATGCCCCCCAGCGTGATAGAACCATCTGCATTGCGAGCACCCGTGGCACTGGCATCCAGTTCGGCTCGATATGAGCGGTCGAATCTGTCGTCCTCCAGGTTGTCGATATCGACGCTGCTGCCTCCCGTGACCTGCAGAGCAAAGACCCCCTCTTCGCCTCCGGAATACGACCCGCTGACCTGAACATTGATCGTCACCCTGCGCCGCTCAGCATAGTGATCGCTGGAGCCATCCTCATCATAGAGGAGCGACACATCCTGAGCAGTGTAGCTGCTCTGGTAGCTTCCGTGCACCTCTCCGCCGCCAGCCGGGAATTCCAGCCGCACAGTCGCGTCTTCGGACGACGAGAGGCACTCAACCATCCCCTCCCCTTGCTCCTGAGCTATCATAGGCCCGGGGAGAGTCGTAAGGCACAAGATGAGCAACAAAGCGAGCAAGAGGACAACACGGATCGATCTCGATCTCGTCATCGAGCCTCTACCCGTATCACGGTGTCAAGGACGATGCGGTTGTCCAGCACCTTGCCTTCCGCATCTAGCAGAAGAAGTCGGCGGAAATCAGGTGTGGCTGCATCGTACATGCCCACTTCGATGACATACTCCCCCGGTGACGCCTCGGCGTCGACCACCAACTGATACTCGTCGCGGAGGTACTCCGAGGGCACCCAACCCGTCGTGGGACGGGCGCCACCCACCGGCAGGCTATCCATTTGGCCACGTATCTGGCTCTCGCCGTCCAGCAAGTGAGTGAAGACGGTATATGACGTGTCCATCGTGTCCAGGGCCTGCCAGTACAGATTCAGGTAGAGCGTTTCACCAGGACCAACAACGCTGGTGCTCAAGTCATAACCATATAGAGATACCTTGTCTGCCAGGTTGCCTACGTCAACTCGATGCTGAACCTCCGGTGGTGTGAAGAGTCTCTCCGTGGCTTCGACCTGAAAGGCTGAGAGCGTGACCGGGCCCAGTTCTTGCACACCGCGACAGATCAACGCCTCGTCTTCATCGCCGCTCGGAGGGTGAAGGGCGATGAGAGTCTCGCCCTCGTCGTACGCCGCCGTGGATGACCAAGGGGAAGTCAACACAAGGCCCTCGCGACACCTAAGGAGACTGACCCGCAACTCTGCCTCACCTGCGGACGCGTGCAAAGGCACCCTGTAATCGTACTGGCCTCGCACCACCTCGCCAGTTCGCCACGAAGACGTCGGATAGTACCGATTGGCGGGGTGATGGGCCCACCCACCCACCAGCGACTGGGGAGGCGCGTGCCAGTCAATCACCTCGGGTCCGCCCAATCCTTCGTCTATCAGCTCACCGTTTTCATCGTAGAGTTGCAGCAGGAACACGTAATCATCCGCCAAGGCCGTCTGGGCATGCCAGTACAAGCCTAGCACTACTTTGTCGCCCGGTTGGGCAGAGTCCGTGCTCAGATCATATCCCACCAACTCCAACCCGTGACCAAGATCTTCCTGCAGTGAATGAGAAGGCACCATCTCAGCCAACGTCGCCCTGGCCCCTCTGAGTAGCTCCACCGCACCGAGGGAGGCGGTGGTTCCCGTAGGCGTTCCTTGAGCATCCAGAATATCCAGACCCACCAGGTTGACGTCACTATAGACGCTGGCGTGCAAGTCATACTCGCCGGGCGGCGACCCGGTAAGTGGCACCACGACCGCCTTGCCGAAGAGCTTCTCGCCGGGGACCCAACGGAAGGTGGGGTAGAGAAGGGACGCCGGGCGGCCATCATAGCCGCCCCACTCGTGTCCCGCTTCGTCACGGATCCGCAGGGACACTTTGAGATCCTCCTCGAGTTCCTGGAGGGCCTCCCAGTAGAGGACCACCTCCACCTGTCCGGTAGTTGCCTTCCCCTCAGGTACTGTGTAGCCCAGAAGCCGAACCTCGTCGTCGAAATTGACCTCCACGGGATGCTCTATCTCGGGCTCGCTGGAGAAATGCACATCGGACCGGAAGACATAGTGAAACAGCTTCAATCCCCAGAAGCCACCCCTGTAGGGCACCAGGGTCCCTTCTCGGCCTAGCATCATGGTCAGGAAGCCAACCGGATCGACAACGTCATGTTGCCAGAGCAGCACCCAGACCCCGTCACTCCCGGCCAGTACCCTGTTCAACTCATCGGCCAGGCTGTAGTCCAGCACGTGCTCCGCCGAAAGGGTGGGTTCGTCAGGGATGGGGTACCAATCGTCTTGGTCATAATAGTATGTGAAAACCGGAAAGAAGTGCCCGGAGGTGAGGATGACGACCTCGTTATCACCTTTGTTCTCCTCGATGAAGCGAACTGCGCTGCGGAAATCGTCCTTCAGGAAATTGATGTCGAAGTAGGCGTTGAACACCGCATAGGCGGAGGTGAGTGCGACGTAAGACAACAACAGGGAACCTGCAACCAGAGCGGCGAGCCGCCGCCGTGCGACGCTCCCGCGAGCAAGAGCAAACAGGCTGGCTATCCCGCCCGCGATGAGAAGAAAGTAAGCGGGCGAGGCCAGCATCAAGTAGCGAGGATGGAATTTGGCGCGCTGAAAGGAGATGACCAAGAGGAGCAAGCACGGCAGGCCCAAATAGAGAAGGAGGCCAGACAGTGTCAGCCAGGGCCAGCGCTGCACCATTGGAGCTGCCACGGCCGGCTCTTCTCTGGCTGGAGTCCATCCGCGCACTGCCCTCAAGATCAGAACCGCCACGGCAGCTGCCAGGATCACGAGATAGCCCAAAGCAATGGGTTGCGCTATCGCTTCCAACACGCTGTGGCCGGTGCTGAAGGTGATAAGCGTCTTGCGCAGTACCTCGGTCACCCTCAGGGTCCCCTTCCAGTAGCTGACGTCAGCACCGTAGCGCTGCCAGACGAAGCCGCTCCACGGCAGATAGGCTGCGACGACCGCCGACTGGCAGAGCAGCCCGGTCGCCAACGTGGGCCACCTTTGGCGGACTCTGCCCCTGCTCCACAGCGCCCACCAGCTCACCAAGAAGATGGCTTGAAAGGCTAGCACGAAGAAGGCGTAGAAATGGGTATAGACCGCAACCACGCTGGTCAGCACGTACGCGGCCCAGAGCAAGACTGGCCTCCCTCGCTTCCCCATGATCCGCAGTAGCAGATAAGTGGAAAGCAAACAAAGGAATGTGACCAGGGTGTACATGCGGGCTTCCTGCGAATACCAGAGGAAGAGCGGAGAAACCGCTATCAGCGCCGCTGCCAACACGCCAGAAGCATTGCCCAGGAACCGTCTACCGGACACATAGATGAGAGGCGCGCTCAGCACCCCAAAGATGAGGGAGAGAAACCGCAAAGAGAACTCGCTGTTGCCGAACAGCGGCATCCAGAAATGGAGAAAGTAGTAGTAGAATGGAGGGTGAATGTCGCGCGCCGTGCGGGCTGTGATCTCGCCCAGGCTCATCCCGGCCAGATATTGGCTGAAGCCCTCATCATACCAAAGGCTCTGATGATCTAGGCGGAAGATGAAGAGGCAGAAAGCCAGGAAGGTGAGAAGCACCAGCAAGGCGGTACGCTGAACGCGGCTTGGGCTGCTCATGGATTCTTACCGTTTATTGCTCAGAGTATGTTAACATAGCTGCTATGTACCTACAATCCGGTGGCCCAGGCAAATCAATCCACGGTGCGGAAGATCACGTGGTCGAAAGCAGCCGCAGCGGCGGGCTCCGTAAACGCCTGTCCAACTCGGACCGTCACAGGCCGTAGGACACCTATGCTCTCCAACGCCTGTCCAGGTGCTGCACCCTTGACGCCAATGACGGCATGTCCCCAACGGAACATGCCACGCAGGTCCTCACCGGCGCCGATGCTGCGCAAGGCCTCCACCGCCTCCTCCGTGAGATTGAGCGAGGCCTCGTCTTCCACGGCTACGGCCACGATCTTTCCTTCGGGGATGCGGGCGATGAAATCGGCCATCAGCCGCGACTCATCCTGGTGCAGGAAAGTGTCGAAATGGCCGGTTCCTTCCACCTGCCCCGACACTGGATCCAGGACCACTATGTTGTAGCCTCGCTCATCTGGAGACACGTTGACCCCGTCCACATAGATGTGGCCGAAATCCCCCACCTCTTCGCCCGCGCTCTTCACCAGGATATTGATCGGCGAGGAGATGCCTGTCGTGCCAATCGTGTAGTCACCTTCCCTTACCTGCTCTACGGGGTAGAGACGGCCGAACCGGAAGCAGAACTCGTTGAGACCTTCATGGAGATAGGTCACAGGCAGCACCACCTGGTGCTCCTGCCACCGCTTAGATAGAGCGAGAGTATCCACCTTGTGGCCGTTGACCACTACTTCCACGGTCTGCCCCGGGCCGGGCGCCATGGGGCGCAGCGTCATTTCCTGGCTTTGCCTTGACAAGTAGGCGAGAAGACACGCCTCCCTCCGCTGGGCCCACACGTATTGGTAACCACTCTCGCTCCACCCCTCGCCCAGATTGAGACGGGCCTCATCAGTGCCGAGATCCGTCACTACCTCTGCCTGCGGGGCAGGAGGCGTCACCCGATAGGCGATGATCCCATCCCGGTTGTAGACTTCTTCACCGTCTACGACATAGGTGACGTAGTCGTGCAGCACTGCTGGAATCTCCTCAGTATGCAGGATCACGTACCGCACGTTGAGAAGACCCGTCACCGAGGGAGCCAATTCCCTATCCGCCTCCCAGATCTCACGCTCGACCGCATGACCCGTCTCCAGAGCGACAATGGTGTTGAGAACCGGTGCCTCGGTGAAGTACTGGAACTTGAACTCCGGATTACGAGAGGTGTTGCCGCCGAGAATCCTCTTGCCATGTGTCGTCTGGTAGAACTGCTCGAACATGATCACGGGGTCCTTGGTGCCGGTCACCCGAAAGCCATTCCTCCAGGCAAGAGGCAGCTCCAAGACTGCGAAATCCCCCTCCTCACCAGCGATGTCCCGGTATACCTCTGGCACGCGCATGTCAGAGAGAGGCAGGGGTACGGAGAGGTGCTCCGCGAGGATGAGTGTGGCGATGCAAGCCGAGATAGCCCATTTGACTCTCTTCCTCTTGATCAAATCCGTCAGCCGATATAGACCGTAGCCGGCCAGTGCCGCCCAGCAAAGAGCGAGCATCACACTGTAGCGGCTGGGATATCGATTCCCCTTGAAGAAAGGCAATGCCTGCAGGATATCGAACGGTAGGGGCAGTTCGTACTCGCTTCCGTTGATCCGCAGCGTCGGCCCGAGGGCGACGAGGGCAAAAACACCCGTGGCAACAACCCAGAGGCGGATGGTTCGATCTCTGAGAACCCCGACGGCGCCGAAGGCAGCCAGCAAGAGCACCGTGTACCCGATGAATACGAGGTTCAGATACGAAAAATGGAAGCTCTTCCGCCATAGGTCACTCAGGGGATGGAGATGGCTGGGCACCAGGAAGCCCAGAACGTCGGCCGAGAAGACGTTGGCAAAGCCCAGCCCTTCCACCAGGAAGTCTCCCTCCACCGCCATCACGCGGACCATGCGGTACAGAATGGGCGACATGCCCAACAGAAACATGATCCCCACGAAGGCCAGATTCCGGAGGAACGGCAGACTCCTCTTCCAGCCATCAGCCGCTAACCAATACAGCAGGTAAATGGCGGTGAAGATGATGAGGAAAGATGCATAGGTCAGCTCACTGTACCCGTTGAGCAAAAGAAAGACGGCAGCCAAAAAGAGGTAACGCAG
>CAZNMJ010000181.1:0-6975 GCA_964573815.1 uncultured Anaerolineales bacterium | reverse complement strand
TTCCTTCACAGCCTCTACGGCCTGAAGGCCGTAGCTTGGCAAACGGCCCATCGCATTCTGTGGCCTTTGGGCCACAGTGTATCCCAGTGAAACATCCAGTGACTGTAGCAACAAGCCCCTTTCATCTTGAGGACGAAAGGGGCTCTTCCGCGGTACCACCTCGATTCCGCCAAGGCGTTACCCTCGACGGCGCTCGCAGGGCTGTAACGGGCCCAACCGAAGGAACCTACTGAGCTGCCAGGCTGTTCAGCTCCCCGACTCCCAGGCGACCTTCAGCGGCTTTCGTTGCGGGAGGCTTCCAGCCGGCGACCTCCCTTCTCTACCAACTCCAGACCGCCTACTCCTCCTGATCGCCGTCTTTGTTGGATCTTTGCTTGTTTGCACTATTCTAACGCATTTTTCGCTTTCTGTCAAGAGCACACCGGAGGAGAGTGTCGGAAACGTCTGTCAGACACACATACGACGTAATTCCAGCTTTCCCCGCCCCTGGATCGCTCCCGCGATACGTGCTTCGATACGCCGCTTCGCAGCTACTCAGCGCTACTCAGGATGCGTCGAGAGTCGGATGTCACGTCGTTCTTAAGACAGCCCGCACCGGCCCTGCCTCGCCGACCCCTATTCCGGTTCCACGGACGAAGCGCCCGACGTGTCGATCGTCCCCAGCGAGGGCCGGCCCAGATACGTGACGTGTGAAGCGCCACTCGCGTCCACATCCAGTCTCCCGCTCGCGTTCACGGTGACGCGGCTGGCGCCGCTCGCCTCGACCCTCGCGTCAGCCACCGGGAAACCGGACAGGTCCACGTGGCTCGCCCCCGAGGCATCGATGATCACGTCTTCCGCAGAGCCCCTCAGGGTCAGCTCGCTGGCACCGGAAATGTCGAATCCCCCATCTCCGCATTCGATGTCGCCCCTCAAACCGCTCGCCCCGGACACGTCGACGGTGAGCGCCGCTGAGGACTTGAAGCCGCTGATCGTGCCGTGACTCGCGCCGCTCAGATCAAGCCCTGTCAGCTCGGGCATGGTTACTTCCGCCCGCCTGGTGGCATCCGTGATCACGTAGCGGTGGCCGGGCTCCAGGCCGATCTTCAGCGTGCTGCCTTCCTTGACCACCTGAAGATACTCGATGAGGTTTTCATCAATGTCGATGATCACGCTGAACTCGTCGCCCTGACTGATGTCCGCCGTGAAGGCATGGCTCACCTCAACTTGGTCGAACCCGGTGATGGAGAACTCCTCGGTCACCACATTGCCCGAGGCTTGTATCAACTTGCCGGTCTCCTGGATGAGGTCGCCAATGTCGGGGATACCACAACAGGCGCTCACGAATGGAACCAACACTATGAGTGTCAAGAGAACATACTTTCTCATCTCTACCTCCTTGCATAGCCTCGTCTTATGATGCAACACGTTGCTCTCTCCATCTGGTCGTCGGAGAGTTCCTCCTCCTTCAACTATAGCATCCATCTCGTGCCTGGCCAAGCTCGTACTCTCATGGCGCGCGATTCCTCTGTGTCAGCTACCATGCCCTCCCGGCACAGGATCACTCACAGAAGGCTCACCGGATCTACATCCACCCGCCATCCCAGAGGGAAATCCAGGTCCCCCAGCAGCGAATGTTGATTACGACCGCGCACGATGAGATGCCATCGATACTGGCCGCGTATCCGGCTCAAGAAGGCCGGCGCAGGCCCTATGAGGTCGATCATCGGCAATCCCAGCCGGGCTATCTTCTGCTGGAGCACCCGTTGCATCCTCCCGGCCTCTTCCTCACAACGCTGTGCATCGCGATGTACATACACTAGCCTCACCAGACGGCTGAACGGGGGGTATCTCTGCTGCTTGCGGAATTCCATCTCCTCCTTGTAGAACCCCTCGTAGTCGTGGCGGCTGGCAGCCTGGATACAATAGTGATTAGGCGCATACGTCTGCACGATCACCTTGCCACCCAGGATGCTTCGTCCCGCGCGCCCCGCTACCTGGGTCAGCAGCTGGAAGGTGCGCTCACCCGCACGGAAATCCGGCAAGTATAGTGCCGTGTCCGCCGTTATCACCCCCACGAGAGTGACCAGGGGCAGGTCCAACCCCTTGGCTATCATCTGTGTGCCAATCATCACGTCGGCCTCGTGATTGATAAACCGCTCGAGTATCTCTTCGTGGGCCATCCTGCCCCCCGTGGTGTCCCGATCCCATCGGACGATCTGGGCCTCAGGGAAGAGCTGCCTGGTCACAGCTTCCACCTTCTGAGTCCCGACCCCGAAATGCTTGATGCGCTCACTGCGACAACTGGGGCAGGCGTCGGGCACGATGGCTTGCCAGTTACAGTGATGACAGACCAGCGCATCCTCCGGGAAGTGGTAGGTCAGCGGCACATCGCACCGCTTGCATTTCATGACATGACCGCAATCGCGGCACATGACGAAGGTCGTTGCGCCGCGGCGGTTGAGGAACAGTATGACCTGCTCATTAGCGGCAAGGGTCTCAATCATGGCTTCTCGCAAGGCACGGCTGAAGATGCTTCGATTCCCGGCCTTGAGTTCCTGCCGCAAGTCCACCACCTGCACCGGCGGCAGATCCATGTACACCGCGTCGTCGTATCCCCCACCCACCTCTTTGACACCGGCGCGCTCTGCCTCAATAGCGTACTGTGCTCTCTGCTCCTCGATACGCCGCCGATGCCCCATGATGCGCTGCGGCAGGTGAAGCAGCTCGTACTGCCCCCTTTGAGCGCGATGATAGGTGACCACATCAGGGGTGGCAGTGCCCAAGATGATTTTGCAGGCACTTATCTCCGCCAACTTGATGGCCACATCTCGGGCATGATAGCGCGGCGTCCTGTCCTGCTTGTAGCTCCACTCGTGCTCCTCGTCAATGACGATCACGCCCAGCCTGGGCAAAGGGGCGAAGACAGCCGAACGGGAGCCAATGACGATGTCCACCAGACCATCCCGGACCCGCCGCCACCCATCGTACCGTTCCCCCATGGAGAGCTTGCTGTGGAGTACAGCGATACGTCCAGGAAAGCGAGCGGCGAAGCGGCGAATAGTCTGTGGCGTCAGAGCAATCTCAGGCACCAGGACTATGCCCTGCTGACCCTTGGCCAGCACCTCCTGCAAGGCCCGCAGGTATATTTCGGTCTTCCCACTGCCCGTGACGCCATGGAGCAGGAAGACCTCAGGGCCCGCGGTGTGCAGACTGGCCTCAATCTGCCACCAGGCAGCGTCCTGAGCGGGGGTCAGCTTGGGGGGAGTGGTCGGAACGAAGGTGCGCCCCTGCAAAGGGTCTCTCCATACCTCCTGCTCCGTAAACTCGATGAGTCCCTTCGCAGCCAGCGTTTTCAAAGTGGAGCTGCTCACCCCCACTTCGGAGTAAATCTCGGACACGGGCGTGGCACCGTGATCGGCCAGATACTGAACAACGGCACTCTGCACTGGCGCCCTGCGCAGTCGCTCCCAGACGGCAGGACTGACCTCGCCGTCGAGACAGGCCACCCGTTCGGTCTTGGGCTTCACCTTGGCTTCCGCCAGTTCGGAGCGTTTCATTATCACACCCCTGCGGGCAAGCCCATCGACCAAGGAACGGTAGTGCTTCAGTTCCAACCTTCTCCCCAGGGTATGGAGCTCCACCTCGCCTTCGCGCTGAAGCATTCGGATGATGGCCCCCTGCTCAGCATCCAAGTCGGGGGGCAGAGGCCGCTCGGTGCTGAGACGGAGGATCACTCGAGTCTTGCGCGCCATACCTGGAGGCAGCATGAGCAGCACCACATCGATCAACGGCGCCAGGTAGTAGCTGCTGATCCAGGAGGCCAACTCTATCTGAGCAAGCGAAAGAACGGGGGTCGCATCGGCTATCTCATACAAGTCTTTGGTCTCCTGTACGGGAGACTGCTCGTCGAAGCCGAAAATCACCCCCTGTAGACGACGAGACCCAAAGGGGACGACGACCAACTGGCCCAACCGTACCTCGTGGCGCAAATCGGGGGGTATAGAATAGTGGAAGGTTTTTCCCAGAGCAGAGCCGTTCTCCTCTTCCGCAGCGGGCTCGTGGCCCAACACCATTCTGCGCGGCTGGACGCGGGTATTGACCACGACCTTGGCGTATCTCATCATGTACTTGCCCAGGGGATCCTGTGGAACCTGTGGAGAGGACGGTCTGAACCCTACCACACTATACCATCGTTGCCCCTGCATATCAAGAGAGAGTATCGGTTCCTAGGATTCCGGCTACGGTTATGCTATAATGGGCAGCCACTCACCCCTTGAAGATGGGAGGGCTTCGTGCGTTTCTTCATCGCCGGCATCATGCAAGGCTCACGCCGAGACGACGAAATTTGCGCCCAGGATTATCGTACTGCCATCAGAGGCATTGTCTTGGATAAGTACCCCGAGGCCGATGTAGTCTGCCCCTTCGAGTTGTATCCCGAGAGCCCCTTCTATGGCCCTGAGGAGGGCAAGCGGACTTTTCTGGATCTAGCCGACCGGGCGACGGAGGCTGATTTCCTCATCGCCTACCTGCCTGAGGCCAGCATGGGCACTGCTGTCGAGATGTGGCAGGCCTATAGGGGCGGCGCGCGTATCTTCAGCATCTCCCCCATGACTGAGAACTGGGTCGTCAAGTTCCTCTCCGAGCGAGTCTTTGCCACCATGGAGGAGTTCGTAGATTTCATGGCCAGCGGTGGCCTCGACGACATCACGAGTTAGAGGGCGTCACACTTGTCGAGTCTCCTAGAGGCACCGAGATGGAAGACGAAACGAGAACTCTGGCACATCAGATAGGCGAGTTGCTGTCCCAACGAGGTCTGACCCTCGCCGTGGCCGAGTCGTGCACCGGAGGTCTGCTCGGTCATCTTATCACCAGCGTGTCGGGCAGTTCCGCCTACTTCCAGGGCGGAGTGATCAGCTACTCCAACGAGGCCAAGGAACGCGTCCTCGGCGTCCCCCACGAGACCCTGTTGGAGCACGGCGCGGTGAGCAAAGAGACCGCCATCGCCATGGCCCAGGGCGCCCGACGCCTCCTGGAAACAGACGTAGCGTTATCGGTGACGGGCATCGCCGGGCCTACGGGCGGCACACCAGAGAAGCCGGTGGGACTGGTCTATCTGGGCCTGGCCGCCGAGGGCGTCGACCTGTGGGAGGAACATCTCTGGCCGGGGGACCGTGCAGCGAACAAGAAGCTATCGGCGGAAGGTGCACTGAAGTTACTGCTGAAGTACCTGAGACAGTAATCTCCCTTGCCTCAAGCACTGCGCACTAGCCTTCCCCTTTCAACCTGGGCAACCACACACTCATCAACAGCGCGGCCAGCAGAGCCAGCGCCGCTCCGAACAGGAAGGGGGCTGCCGGGCCCAGCCCTTGCCACAAGAGGCCAGCGATGACACTTGCCGGCAGGGCCGTCACCCCCACTACTCCGTTGTACGCTCCATAGGCCGTGCCATGCTGCTCAGGTGTGACCATGTCGGCCACCAAAGCCCTGGCCACACCTTCGGTCATCCCGTAGTACACACCGTATAGTGCGTACAGCAGCCACACCTGCCACCCCGCGGCAGCAAGAGCGAACCCAAGGTACACCACCCCGTAAAGTAGCCAGCCAGCAACGATCACCCCGCGCCGACCGAGGCGGTCCGAGAGAACACCGGCTGGGCTGGAAACCAGGCTGTACACCAGATTGAGCGCCAGCAATGCCCCCATCACACCCAGTACCGACAGCCCTCGCTCCTGGGCGCGGAGGATGAGAAAGGCATCTGACGAATTGCCCAGAGTAAACAGTGCCAGAATCAGCAAGAAACCCCGGAAGCGCACATCGAACCCTTTGAGCGTGAGCGAAGGCGCCTCCGTTGCGCCTGCCCGCCTCGGCATGTCACGCGCCCCAAACGCCAGCACCAGTACGGCCAGGGTCGCCGGGATGACGCTCAGCAACACCACGCTCTGGAACGTCACTCGTTCCAGCATCCCGCCCGTCGCCTGGATAGCCCAGATAACTCCAGCGGCAACGAGCAATCCGGTGAAAGCGCCTGCCGTATCCATGGCCCGATGGAGGCCAAAGCTCAACCCCCTTTGGCTCTCGTCTATGGAATCCGCGATGAGCGCGTCGCGAGGTGCAGTTCGAATCCCCTTGCCCACCCTGTCCGCGAAGCGCACGGCGAAGACCCAAACCCAGGACGTCGCGAAGTAGAGGATAGGCTTGACCGCAGTGGACAGCCCATACCCTGCCACCGTCAGCCATTTCCGCTGCCCCAGCCTGTCCGACAACCAGCCCGAGAAGATCTTGAATAGACTCGACGTCGTCTCCGCCAACCCCTCTATCAGGCCGATTATCGAGGTACTGGCCCCCAGTACATTGGCCAGGAAGAGGGGCAGGAGGTTGAGAATCATCTCACTGGAGACGTCGGTCAAGAAGCTGGTCACGCTCAATATCCACACATTGCGTGGTAACCCTCGCCAGCCCTCTCGAGTTTGCAGACGAACCTCCTCTCGTTTGAGCGGTTCTTCCGTGCTCATGCGTCTCTTTTGTCCTCTAGCACGTCATACACTAGCTCAGCGATCTTCCCTCGGGCCTCGGCCAGCACAGTCTGCCCGCGATCGGTGATCTGATAGTACTTCCTTTGCCGCCCCTCAACGACGTGTATCTCCTTCTCTAGATAGCCCTCCCTCTCCAGCGCGTGCAATGTAGGGTACAGAGTCCCCGCACCAAGTTCATACCCGTGACGCGCCAGCTCTCGCATCAGCCACGCGCCGTAGACCGGTTCCTTTGACGCGTGGTACAAGATATGTATCTTGACGAAGCCGAGGAAGAACTCCCTGATCATGATATCTCACCACGTTATCGTGTTTCGATATTATCACGGAGACAACCACCCCTGTCAAGCTCACGCGGCGGATTCGCGGTAGGCACACGGACTGTAGGACAGGTTGGCAACCTGTCCCACCCAATACTACGCTTCGAGTTCCGAATGAGGAGACTGTCGGCGATCAGGGGGAA
>CAZNMJ010000180.1:2128-6992 GCA_964573815.1 uncultured Anaerolineales bacterium | reverse complement strand
TCCTGGATCCTCACACGTTGGAGGTGATCAGCATCAGCGAGGAGCGGCGCGAACTCTCTGATTGAAAACTGCTCTCTCATGTTTCCCTGTCCCAACAGCCGGTTGGGAGGAGGCTTGGCCCGGCACCCAACCGATTTTAACTCTGAGAGGCTGAGATGACAGTTCAGTACAAGAGATTAGTCATGGCTGGCCCTCTCCGTTGGGTTGTGTTGAGCGTAGGAGAGGAGGTGACCACCTTCGCCTTCCTGGTCAAGGTTCACTACACAGTGGAAGGTCAGGGCAGCGTCCTCTTCGTTCGAAGTGACCTTTCAGGCGACGCAAAGGACGACGTTTTTGGAGTCTTCAGCGACAACTTGGCCTTGGCCCGATATCTGCGGGACGAGATCTTCAACTATACGGTCTTCGCCGGTCCGCCCGGAGAGGGTGCCCCAGCGCCCATCGTCGAGGCCACCTTCGAGAGCACAGGTCGAGTCCCCCTCGACACGGTGGAGAGGATGAAGGCGACGGATGGGACTACCTTCAGCTTGGCTCTGCAGGAGTTCGACCCTCCCGTGGCCTATGTGCGAAGGGTGAGAGATAACCTGATGGAAGTGGGGGCCCTCGCGAGGCCATCCCGTTTCTCCCTGGAGATCAACGGGGTGAGACCGGTCGGTGAGACCAAGGTCGGGCCCCTGGCGGAGGCTCCACCCATCGGAGGGGACCTGCAAAACCTCTGGTATCTCTCTGAGGACGAGGAGATAGTCGGCGCTCCCTAGACGAGCATCTCTCAGGGAGTGAGCCCATCTCTCTTCCGTGTCGACGCGCCAAGAGCCGCAGCGACGCTTGCGACTTGGGAATAGCGCCTGCTTGGCCACGCGGCCGCTTTGTGACGCGTTGAATAGATTTGTCAGAGGAGGTGGGGATTCGCTGGGCGCTCAGTCAAGCGGCGCACAAGACGTGGTGCCAACTCAGGATTCTGGGCCTCAGTTCTACTCGCGGGCGCGCTGGGCGGCCCGCTTTTGGAGAGGCACACCGGCTCAGTTGGCGGCACGGAATCTCAACATCACGGCTAAGGAGGATCCTATGGCTTGGCCAGAGAGGGAACTGATCGAGCAAGGGACGCTCAGCATGTTGCGAGTCAACATGGGACTGAAGCAGGGAGAGCGGCTGCTGGTAGTAACCGATCCCCCTAACCTGGCCCATTGGCAGGATAGAGACCCTTCGGAGTTGAGGAGCCAAGTGGAGCGCTCCATGCTGGCCAGGATGGTGGCGGAGATAGCGAAGGAGGCCTTCCCTCGCTCCATGGTGGAATTCTATCCTTACCTCTCGGTGGGGATGCATGGAAGGGAGCCAGGAGAAGCGGTGGCGGAGAAGATGCTTCAGGCCGACGTGGTGATCGCTATCACCAACTACTCCCTCTCTCACACCGGTGCGCGGGCAGAGGCTACCAAGGCCGGGGCGCGCATCGCCAGCATGCCCGGTTTCGTGGCCCGCATGTTCCACCCTGGCGGACCTATGGCCGTGGATTATGATCAGGTCGCAGCCCACACGGAGAGACTGGCCGAGTTGATCAGCGCGGCCGAGAGCGCCACTGTGCGTTCGGCGGCCGGGAGCGAGATCCGTTTCAGTCTGGCTGGTCGAGCCGGGGGGGTCGATACGGGCCTCTGTACCGACACGGGAGCCTGGAGCAACCTCCCCGCTGGGGAGGCCTACGCCGCCCCGGTGGAGGGCACCGGAGAGGGGGTGATCGTTGTCCAGGCAGGCTGGTATCCCAATCTCACCGAGGACATGATCCTGCGCTTGGAAGAGGGGCTGGTGGTCGGGCTCGAAGGCGGAGGGAAGGTAGGAGACGAGTTCAGGGAGTTGCTGCAACTGACGAGCGAAGAGGAGATCTACCGCGCTCGCCGCAACCTGGCAGAGCTGGGCATCGGCACTAACCCCAACGCGAAGCACCCGGATAACGTTCTGGAGGCGGAGAAGATCAAGGGCACCGTGCACCTGGCCATCGGCGACAGTTCCCATATGGGGGGTACAGTCACCTCTGACTTGCACGAGGACTTCGTCATCGCCGAGCCGGATCTGCTCCTGGATGAGGAGTTGGTCATCGAAGGCGGGCGCTGGAAGATATCGGTCAACGCAACGTGAGAAGCACGGCTTGACATAGACACCCCCGTGTGCCGACGATTGCCGTCTCTGGGCCGGAATCGATGTTGGCAGTGCCCGTCCCGTGTGGAGATGGCTTTCTACAGGCGCGGGGTGGGACTCCCGCCCACAGGCAGCTCCTATCGCCCGATGAAGACGGCCCCGCCAAGGGGGCGGGGAACGGATGACGGTCGAGGCCATATGAAGACATCCCTCCGCATCGCCGCAACGACTCTGTGGACTCTGAGTCCGCACGACCAGAACCTCTCGACTACTTGCTCCGTCTCCGCCTTGCGTACTGGACCGTCAACTCAGCCCCCAGTAGAATGATCACTCCACTGATGTAGGACCACAGCAGCAAGACGATGACCGCTGCCAGCGAACCGTACACCAAGCTGTACAAGGCGAATTCCGCCACGTAGAAGGTGAAGGCGTCCTTTGCCACTTCCCACACGACGCTGGCCACTAGTGCGCCTGGCAAGACTTCGGACCAGGTGACCTGGGTATGCGGCAGGACGCGGTACAGGACCCAGAAGAGCAACAGCGTGAAAACGTAGGGGATGATCACAGACAGCAAGTTTGGCAGAAGTCCCACAGAGGCCGACGCCTCTCGCAAGAGGATGGCGGACAGGCGGCCCCTCACTTCAAAGAAGGCAGTGGTAAAGACGGACAGGAAGAAGAGCAGGGCGACGGACAAGACCATAGCCAGTGCAATGGCCCTCTCCTCCCAGACCGGTCTTGGCCGCTCCACTTCCCAGATTGTGTTGATGGCGCGACTGAGGGCACCGAACACCCCAGCGGACGACCAAAGAAAGCCCAGTGCGGCGATAAGGCCGAAGGTACCTCGCGCCTGCAGCACCTGTTGGATGGTCTCCTCGACCAGGTCCACTATCGCAGGGGAATAGGCGCCGACCAATCTCAAGACTGCTTCTTGGGCTTCCACTGAATCTAGTACCAAGCTCCCCAAGGAGACAAGGCCCAGCGTCAGCGGGAAAATGGAGAACAAGGTGTAGTAGGCGATGGCGGCCGCACTGACATTGCCTTGGTGCTTGGCAAACCGTTTGTATGCACGCTCTCCGACCCCGAGCCAACCGTTGCTTCGGGCATCCAGGACGGCCCACATCCTGACGAGTCGCTGTCTGATCTTCCAGAGTCGGTCGTTCCAGTATTCCAGCGCTTGTGACAAACGATGCATTGTATCCTCGCTCTCGTAAGCAGTCTGCTATGTTGTCGCCACCAGATAGGAGAAACGCGCCGCGACTAGCTTCCGCACCATCTACCCCGTCCTCCAGTGGGGGTACTGAAGCCGGGGGTTGCAACGGTTCAGCGACGACAGTTGCGGGAGTCAGATCGAGTCCCTACCACATTGCGCCGGCATCCGGAAGGCCATCTCGTGTCTCGGATCGCCGAGCGACGGCTTCAGCGCGCTCTACGCTGAAGGAGCACTAGGCAGCCAGCGCCTCCTCGCGCAGGATCATGTAGCGCAGGGCCAGGTAGAACAGCAGGTTTACGGCCAGCCCGCCGAGGGCGGCAAGCTGCGAGTGGTAGAAAAGGAACACTTGCGTCAGCGGGATGGAGATGAGCAACCCCCTCCGGAACCAGCGGTACGCATCCAGTCGCGACATCGGGAGCTTTACCACGCCAATGACGAAGCAGAGACCGGTCAGAATCGACGACGCGGCTTGTATCGCGGGGACGGTGAAGTCCGTCGAGGGGTTGCCAAGGATAATCAGCGCCACAGTCAACACCTGCCCCAGCGCAGCAATGACGAAGACGGTGCCTAGGGCGTCGCCGAACCACGGGTGCATTACCAGTCGCTTATAGGTGCTCGCCAAGCGGTCACGGATCACAAAGTACGCACCAAGCCTGGAGCCAGGTGTCGGATCCACGTCCTCCATCGCCGCCCGTAGTTCGGCGTTCACTTGCACTTCCCGCTCAGATAGCAGCCGCCGCCAGTGGATGGATCGTACCAGCAGGAAGAGCAGTATGAAGATAATGTACAGTAGTGCGATAGTCGGCTGAAAGAAGTAGTCGTTATCTTCGGTTATGAACTTCCCGAGTTCGTCGATGAAGGTGCCGAAGCCGATCCCAGCGAGGAGAGCCGCCAGCCAGCGTATCGATAGGTTTAGGTAGCTGAGGACCAGCAGCAGAGCGATGAGCATGAACAGGCCGCCCCACAGCATGTGGGCGATGTGTAGTCCACCTCCACCTAGTTGAGGATAACCTGTCGCTGCCAGGAAAGCTCGGATCCCAAGGATCGACAGGATCGATGCGACGAGGAAGATTTCGAGGGTCTCGCCCGCGTCGGCATCGCGGACCACGCAGTCATTCCAGTTCATAGTTGATCCGCTTTGTTCCCCTTCGCATCCTTCTTTCGTCGCAGTCGGCCTGCTCCGCCCTATTCGACCTTCACGGGGTCTTCGCCGCTTTTGTTCCCGTCGCCATTGTCCCTCCCCTTGCCGTTCTCTCTTCCCAGGAACTTCACCAGCTTCACCGTTCCAAGGTAGCCCGAGATCGTGTTCACCCAGAGGTTCACCCGCAACACAGCGCACGGACAGTGTTGTGCGCTGCATACCGTCTTGTCATGGCTGGCGAACGGACAGAGCGCCCATGTCTCATCTTTCCATTGCCTCCACTCTACTAGAATCTCGGGACCGTTTCGGTACGAATTCGCCACTATACCTCCCAATACCTTTGCTGGCTTCACCGTTCCAAGGTAACCCGAGATTCTGTTCATTCAGTG
>CAZNMJ010000180.1:0-2028 GCA_964573815.1 uncultured Anaerolineales bacterium | reverse complement strand
CAGTGCTTCGTTCTGCATTTCGCCTTCTGATACCCATCGAACGGACAAAGCGCAAGCGCTTATCCTGTCATGGTCTATGCCCTATATTCTACCAGAATCTTGACACTGTTGCGCGAACCATGGTGTTTCTTTGCGACGTCCGGAGCGGAGTTGGCCACCGATCCCTGGTTGACCCCTGCATTGTTGGGGTGTGTGCCTTCTGCAACTGTCGGCCATATGCATAGGTGAGAGGGTGCTCGAGCAGTTCGGCCTACTTGTTCGACCGCAGCGACTTCAGCCATTCGTCCAATTGGCTCGCGGCGATCTCTCGTCCTCCTAGTCCAAACGCTAAGGCCACCGCCAAGGCGAATGCAGCCAGCAGCAGACCAAAGGCCAGGGTGATGATCTGGTTGGCCAGACCCATCTGCGTCAAGGCTATGGCACCGGCCAGTATAAGGATGGAGACACGCGCAGCCATGGCGAGCAGACTTGCCTGGGCTGCCCCGCTGGCCTGCACGGCCTGTGCCGCGAAATTCGCCAGCCAGAGGCCAAAACCGAAGACCACCAATCCCAGGATCACCTGAACCAGGAACACCGTGAGACCGGATATCATAACGGCTAGCTCTGCAAAGCCCAGTAGCCGCGATGCCTCCATGCTGGCCAAGAGCATGGTCCCCACCAGCACCAGGTATCCAGCGATCTGGGACGGCGAGGGCTCCCGTTTGGTCGCCTCGGCGGCCAGGCCCAACCGCATGAGGATGGCGTCGAACCCAATCCCCGCCAGCACTCTGGCGACCAGCTGGGACAGAAGGCGCCCCACCACGTAGGCGATGGCCAGTAGCAGGATCGCTGCAAAGATGGCGGGGAGCGCTACCAGGACAATGCCCAGCATGTCGCTGGCTGGCTTGGTGATGGCATCCAGCCCCAGAGTGTTGAGGGTGGCGATCAGGACCGGGATCAGAATCAGTACGTAGCATACTAGGCCAATCACCCCGGACAGCGTCTGCTTGCCCAACGCCTGATCCAGCCCCACCTGCTCGCCCAACTTATCGACACCCATGGCCACCAACAGGTTGGTCACGACGCGCTGCACAATCCGCGCCGCGAACCAGCCGATGGCCAGGATTATGACCGCAGCGAAGATATTGGGCAAGTAGGCGAGGACGATGTTGATCATGCCCTCCACCGGGATCAGGAGTCCTTCCACAGCCAGAGCACCGAGCACAGCTGGCAGGAACAACAGGAAGACCAGCCAGTACACGACGTCACCCAGCGCCTTGGCCAAGCGGGAGCGATCCTCCTCCTCGACGCCGGCCAGTCTGCCTAGCCGATCACCCAGCTCAGCGGCCTTCAGCACCCGCACGACTAGTAATCGCAGGATGCTGGCAATAACCCAGGCAATCAGAAGCAACAGCCCAGCGCCGATGACACGCGGTATGTACGCTGTCACCACCGTCAGGAGTTGGTTGAGAGGCCCGGTAATCACCGTGAGCCCCAGCACTTCGAAGAACGCGACCAACGCGAAGAGGAAGATCAGCCAGAACACCAATCTGCCGATCCACCTCTCTATGGGGATGGCTGCGCCTTCCTCCTCCTCCCCGGCGACCCAGGTTGCGATTCGGTTGTCAAGGGTCGTCCGATGCAGCAGCCTGCGTACCACTCCAGACACGATCCAGGCGATCAGCCACCCAACGAACAGTACCAATCCCGCTCCGACCAGTGTCCAGGCGGAGCTCAGGATCTGCTGGATGAAATTGTTTAGTACCTCTTGCATCTTTCTACCTCCTGTAGTAAGTGTTGACTAGTACGGTATCCGTGCTCGAGCACCCTCGAAGTGTGACTTCATCCAATTGCGAATGTCACCGCACACCTGCACAGAACACACCCTCTCGATACCT
This sequence comes from uncultured Anaerolineales bacterium, assembly GCA_964573815.1. Lineage (GTDB taxonomy): Bacteria > Chloroflexota > Anaerolineae > UBA7937 > B3-Chlor > CAYGAW01. The sequence goes on along the minus strand of CAZNMJ010000180.1, from coordinate 151 downwards.
GCCACGGGACGTGGTATGCCGTCCGCCACGACCGTCTTGACTCAGAAGCAGGAACAACCGTCCTCGGCCACGCACTCCCACTATACTTATCATACCGAAGATTGCGTCCTGACACAAGTGCTTGCGCCAAGACATCGTTACCAGGTGGTGA